>JXQG01000029.1 GCA_001007665.1 Candidatus Synechococcus spongiarum SP3
AGTGCTTGGCGATAGGCATCAATAGCAGCCTGCAGATTGCCTTGATCTTTCAAGGCATTGCCCAAATTGAAACAAGCTTCTGCATAGTGTGGTTTAATGTCCAGTGCTTGACGATAGCAATCAATAGCCGCTTGTAGATGGCCCTGGCCTTTCAAGGCATTGCCCAGGTTATTATAAGCATCTGGATAGTCAGTGTTGATGGCTAGCGCTTGGCGGTAAGCATCAATGGCCGCTTGCAGATTACCCTGGCCTTTCAAGGCATTGCCCAGGTTAAAATAGGCTTCTGGATAGTGTGGCTTCATAGCCAGTGCTTGACGATAAGCATTGATCGCGGCGTACAAATTACCTTGGTTCTTTAAGGCATTGCCGAGATTGTTATAGGCTTCCGGGTAGTTGGGGTTGATGGCAATGGCCTTCCTGAGTAAGGAAATCATCTCTTGTTTTCTCCCTTGCATCCCGCAGATGAAGGCCAGGTTGCCAAAGATTGTGTAGCTGACGGCCCCTTCTTCAATGAGTGCTCTGTAGATGACTTCAGCCCCATCAAGGTGACCCTGTTGCAGTTTCTTTAGGGCGTATTGTTCCTTTTCCCGCTGCATCCTGTTCATGGTTCTTGGCTGGCCGGACGATGAGTTTACACCCTCTTATCAGCCTTGTCAACTACGGGGACGCCTTGAAAGATCGGGTACCCTTTTCCGCGGGATGCCCTCCAGTGCGGTGGTCACACGCCCCATGGCTGCGCCTCGAAGGTGTGAGAAATTGAAGGGGGCGTTATCTCCGAAGGAGGGAGGAGGCTTTCCCTGCTTACCTCTGAAGGAGGTTGGGATCTGATAGGGGTATCCTCCTTAAGGCGGTGTTCGACGAGGAGTGGAACGCCTTTCTCGCTCGTGTGCAGTGCAGCCGTGGGGAGGACGGAGCGAAGGACTACCGCCATGGTCGCCGGGAGCGCCAGTCCCTTGGGCGCCGAGACGGTAACTGTGCCCCGCGCCCGCCTTCAGGATGGCTCAGATCACCCCAGCCAATGATGTTCCAATGACTGGGCCGCTACCAACGTCGCCTCAGAGCGCTGAGGCGTTGCTCGCGTCTCGGTCTGCCTGGACGGGATGGGCAGAGGTCCTCCTGGCGACCGTTCCTTGCGCATCTGGATGTCTGTGGTCCGAAGCAATCCGCGTTGGTGAGCATTGATGGTGCGTTGGGGCGGGGGCTGCCCTCACGGCGCTCCGGGGAGAAGACCCGCCACTTCAGCGCTGTACCCTTCATCAGCACCGTACCCTTCGGGACGTGACCTGGACTCCATCCGAGCGAATCGTTCAGGCGACAGGGAGGATTCAGCCCTTGATGGCCTCAACAGCGGCAGCCAAGGCCTGGGCACGACTCAATCGGGTGTGATCCGCGGGCAGCAATTCGAACAACTTGAGCGCTTCCAGCCGCTTGCGGGTGGTGCCCGCAGCACCCACAACATAGACGTGACGCCTGGCTTCCACGGCTTCCTTGACGGCATTCTCCAGGGCCAACGCCGCGGTGACGCCCAAGTGGGAGACAGCGCCAAGATCAAAAACAATGGCGTTGCACTGCCCAATGGCGTTGTGCTCACGGCCAATGGTCTTGGCCACGCCAAAAATCATGGCCCCAGTGAGCTGGAAGAGGAGTACGCGACCTTCGCCCGCATCCAGCAAGGCCTTCTCCTCCTTCGGCAAATCCAGATCATCGTCAGCCGTGCTGATGGATTTCACCGACTGGTGACTTTGCAGTTGGGAGAGGCGATCAATGGTGAGCAGGTTGGCCAGGAACACCCCGACAGCCACGGCCACGATCAGGTCGACCAGCACCGTGAGGCCAATGACCAGATAGAGGATCAGAGCACCCTTGATGGAAATTCGGTGGGCCCGTCCGAGGAATCCCCAATCCACAATGTCAACGCCCACCTTCAGAGCAATTCCCGCCAGCACCGCCAGGGGAATCCGGGCCGCCAGCCCGGAACCCGCCACAATCACCAGCATCAGCACCAAGGCCCGGACGATGCCGGAGAGGGCTGAGCGGCCCCCCGCCTGAATGTTCACCACGGTGCCCATGGTGGCCCCAGCCCCGGCAATGCCGCCAAACAGACCCGACACCAGATTGCCCAGGCCTTGTCCCACCAACTCTTTGTTGGAGTTGTGCTCGGTGCGGGTCAGGCTATCGGCCACCACCGAGGTGAGCAGGGCGTCAATGCTCCCCAGCATGCCCAGCACTGCGGCATCCACCAGCATCAGGCCCAGCTCACTGGCCCCAAAGACCGGAATCTGCACACTGGGAAAACCGGCGCTGATGGCCCCGATGCGACGGATGCCCTCCGCGCTGGAGGCGGAATCCAGCAAGGGAAGCAGCGTCAGAGAGATGACGGTGCCAGCCACAAGCGCCAGCAGTTGCGGGGGAACAATTTTCTTGAGGCGCTGGGGCGTCGACCAGAGAATGACCATGGTGATTCCCGCTAGCGCCAACTCCGGCGGCTTCACACCGGCCACCAGTTCGGGCAGGTCCTGCAACGTCCCCATCACCCCCCCTGGGGGAATTGCCTGCCCCAGTGCCGGCCCCAACTGCAGCACGATGAGAATGAGGCCAATCCCGGACATGAAGCCTGAAATCACCGTGTAGGGCATTTGGGTGATGTAGCGCCCCAGGTGCAAGGCGCCCAGCAGGATCTGGAACACGCCAGCCAGCATGACCACGGTGAATGCCATGGCCATGCCGTTGGTGGGGTTGCTGGCCGTAAGGTTGGCAATCACTGCGGTCATGACCACCGTCATGGGACCGGTGGGCTCCGAGATGAGGGTGGGTGTGCCCCCAAACAACGCCGTAAACAGGCCAACCAACACAGCACTCCATAGCCCTGCTTCAGCCCCTGCTCCGGAGGCGACACCAAAGGCCAGGGCCATGGGCAAAGCAATGACGGCAGCCGTGAGGCCGCCAAACAGGTCACCTTTGATGTTGTTGGTGCTGATATGACTGAGAAGTCTCATCAGGATTCAGGCAGCGCTGATCAAGATGGAAAAGTTTAATAGACCGCCTGCCTGTTGGCAGCCTGGAGGCCACACGGCGCCTGCCAGAGACAATGCATGTCTATGGGTTCTGTTCTTGCCGCCATCAAGCTGGCGTCGAGTAGCAGGGCAACCACCACCAAAGATTCCGGGAGCAAGGCGCCAGAGAGCAACAGGAAGCAAATGATCGGGCGGGGAGTGCAGGTCTCATGTTGTCTGGTTCAGGTTTTCTCCCGGAGGGGCGCCTTGCGCATCCTGCAATTCCCTTTGCGTCTGATTGACCTCCCTGTTCCAAGGGTAGTTCCAACACCCTACTCCATAAGAAGCTGAAGAAAAAGCCTTGAGAGGAAAATTCTTTGCCTCAGAGTAGAGTTTAAGTGTCAGGAATCGGTGGAATTGGCGTTCGACAGGAAGCCCGTTGGCGTTCCCGGCATGGGGGCTGACATGGTTATGGGCTGATTGTAGTTTCACCGGTGCCAGGTTTAGAGCCTGATGGGACCGATTGCGCTGTTCAGTTCATGCTACGCCCACCTTGACTTCAAGGATGTTGGCGAGGCGGACTATATCTTAGACAGTCACGTGGAACAGGAAGACACCACCCACAGTGCCTCGTTCCTGGTGGTTGCAGTGCCGCAAGCGGCGGCCTGTTGGCGCCTGCTGCGCTGATCCATGCTGATCCTTCCACGGGATGGCTGCTCCGGGCAACATGAGGGGTGACACCCCGCCATCCCATGAATCGCACGAACCCTCTGGTGTCATAGCCTTTGTCGGCGCTGGTGGTTCTGGGGTGCTCTTTGGATCCCCTGCGTCCACCATCTGCTGGGCAGCATCCCGTTGGCCGTAGCCATCCGTCTCAGCCGTACCAAAGCACTGGACAGCTGGCACGGGGGAGAGGGGGAGCGAAGTCCTCCTGGCCCGCCTCGTGCTGGCCGTCCACACGGTGGAGGGAACTGTGAGATGGGTGGCCCTGCAGCAGGGCACCATTTCTCTGGTGGAATGGATGGACGACCGGAACAGGCATCCAGCGGGTCCAAATCCTGTCCAGCCGCTGCAATGCCCCATGGGCCAGCAAGTGTGTCTGCCGCAGCGAAGGCTTGGCAGGAGTCCGTTCCTCTATCGAGACGCAGGAGAACAGACACATGCTCTCCTCTTGACGGCCCCTCAGCTTCTCTTGGGCAGTTGACCGGTTTTACGGCCCGTCGAGGACTTTTTTCAACAGCCTCTTGTTGACTATGGCTTGCCGGCATAGCAGTCGGGCGCCAGGGGCTGGGTGGCCACCAGAACAGCCGTCATCTGCTGCTGCAGGGTCGGGTTGCAGGCAGCCAGGATGCGGCCGCTGTGGATGGCAACAGGACCGCCATCGTAGGCGCACACCCGCCCCCCGGCGCCCTGGATGATGGCCGCCCCCGCCGCCAGGTCCCAGGCCTTCAGGCCCCGCTCCCAATACCCGTCCAGGCGACCGCAGGCCACGTAGGCCAGGTCCACCGCGGCGGCCCCGCCCCGCCGCACACCCCCCACCCGGTGGGCAAACCGGCAGAACTCTGCGTAATTGTTGTCAAGCTGCTCGTGACGGTCGTAGGCAAACCCTGTCACCAGAACGCTTCGGGCCAGGCTGGTGCAGGTGCTCACCTGGATGGGCAGGGTATTGCGAAAGGCCCCCAAGCCCACACCGCCCCAGAACACTTCATCCAGCCGTGGCACCACAATGGCTCCCAGCCACGGTTTTCCCTGGCGTAGAAGACCCACGGAGGTGGCAAAGAACGGATAGCCATGGGCGAAATTGGTGGTGCCGTCCAGGGGATCCACACACCAGAGGAGATCACCCGTCTCGCCATGGTGGCCACTCTCCTCCGCCAGGACGGGAATGGTGGGTGTGTCTCGTCGCAACACCTCCAGTACAGCGGCCTCGGCGGCTTCATCCGCATCCGTAATCAGGTCGCCGAGGCGCCCTTTGCTGCGCACCGTAAAGCCTTTCCCGTCAAAGTGGCGCAACCGGTGAGCGCCCGCCTCGGCAGCACGACGCGCCACTGTCAGCAAGGTCTCGGCCTCGGACGTGGTCATGGCTGGCTACTCCTCTTCCAGGGGGATGGCTGGGCGCACCCGCCCGCGGCCAAAATGGCGGCCAAACTGGAGGTCGTAAACTTCATCCTCGTCCTGGGTTTCCACCTCCACATCCGCAACGGCCTTGGCAACGCACAGCAGACCATAGCCCTGCTCCCTCAGGGCCATGGAGAGACCCAGGGCTTCCCGATGGTCCAGGACGCCGTCCTTGATGCGCACAGCGCAGGTGGTGCAGCAACCATTGCGGCAACTGAACGGCAGCACGTTGCCCTGCGCTTCCAGTGCATGGAGAACATACTTCCCTTCCGGCACGTGCGCGGTGATGGTTCGGCCCTGTTGGCGGTCATGGACCACCACTGTGAACAGTTTCCCCATGAGGTCGATCACTGTGCTGCTACATTGGCACAGACTCGGATACGCTGGTTCGAGCTTGCCCGGACAAGCGTACTTCTGGAGAGGTGGCCGAGTGGTCGAAGGCGCAGCACTGGAAATGCTGTATAGGGGCAACTCTATCGAGGGTTCGAATCCCTCCCTCTCCGCTTCCCACGCTTCCTGCGGACGGCAGTCACCCCCATGGTCTGCGAGATCCGTGATCAACCCAGGCTGCAAGTGCTTCTATGGGTCATGGGCCTTTTGCAGTCGTCATCAGCGGAGCACCTCGCTTAGCGATTGCCCGCACGACTGTGGAGCGGGTTTGCATGGATCAGCAGGCCAGGCCAGGCGGGGGGATGACAATTTTCCGTGGCGCCCTTCAGTCGGATGATTGCAGGCCTCCGCCTGTGGAACTTGGCTCTGTTGGCGTCTTGCCTCAGCACCGTTCGCTCGTGCCTGCTCTTCCTGTCGCAGAAGACAGCCGCTCGGAACCTGGTCTCCTCCTCTTGCGGCACGAGTTGCTCTGCGGCAGCCGCACCCGCCTGCAACTGCTGGGCAACCTGGTTTGCGTGCAGTTTTCCCCTCTTCAACGCCAGCACCACGACCCAGGCAGGCCCATTCCCATTGTTGACTTCAGCGGCAACGAGGTAGTCACAGCGCGCCGGGCTTGTCAAAGTCGAGGACCAGCTCGGGATCAGGGGCATCGTCCATGTTGACCGTGCATCCGCATTTCTTGACCGTGCATCCGCATTTCGCCAATTTGCCTTCCACAAGACAATCCGGGTGAATCTTGCGGCAGATCCTTTCCAGCAGCGCCACTACGCCTGGGCCTCAATGCGACGCTCCCTATCAGCCCGGTCGTTGTGCAATGCGCTGGCAACTTCATCGTACCCTCGGCAAAAAAAGAGTAGCCCCCAGCACAATCTCTCATCTCCAAACGAAAAGGTTTTCTGCAAGCTTCCGGGTACCGCTCTTGAGATCGAGGTAGACCGAGTATGGCAGCTTGTCAAGTCCTTTACAGGCTGATTGCTGATGATTTAAATAATCCAGGATTTAGAAATCACTTTGTGTTGATTTTCAATTCCTGGATATTTTTGGCTCAATCCTCCAAGAAAATTGATGCAGTGCCTACATGCAGGGCAGGATCACCAGACCAGGCCGCCTCCCTATTGCTCGGACCCACGCACACCGTCAGGGACCGCAGCTCCACCTTGGCCTCCACGATCGGTCCCCCAATCCCCCACCTTCAGATCAAAATTGCCCTTGATCACCGATTCTTTTAGAACGCCGTTGCTCTCGTGGTGACCTCTTCAGGATGTCAGGAGGGTGCCATTGGTGGTACCCGCTAGGGTTGGGCCATGGCCATTGTCCCCAGCCGCCCCTCCGGAAAGACGTCCCCGGCTCCGCCCCGTAACCGTGGTGCAGCGCCCCGTCCTGCAGGGTCTCCCCGTGGCCCGCAGCGGCGCGCAGAGCCCACGGCAGAGGAGCAAGGCCATGCAGACGAGGCCCTGCGCCCCCGTCGCCTGGGGGACTACGTCGGTCAGAGCGCCCTCAAACAGGTGTTGCACATTGCCCTGGAGGCGGCACGGCATCGCCGGGAACCCCTGGACCATCTCCTGCTCTACGGGCCGCCCGGTCTGGGCAAAACCACCATGGCCATGGTGTTGGCGGCAGAGTTGACGGCCCGTTGCCGGATCACCAGCGCCCCAGCGCTGGAGCGCCCTCGCGACATCGTTGGCCTGCTCATGACCTTGGAGCAAGGGGACGTGCTCTTCATGGACGAAATCCACCGCCTGCCCCGCATGGCCGAGGAGCTCCTCTATCCCGCCATGGAGGACTTCCGTCTGGATCTCTCCGTGGGCAAAGGAACCACCGCCCGCGCCCGCAGCATTGCGCTGCCGCGGTTCACCCTGGTGGGCGCCACCACAAAGGCAGGCTCCATCAGTTCACCCCTGCGGGACCGTTTTGGCATGGTCCATCGCCTGGAGTTTTATACCGCGGCCGAGTTGCGGCAGATTGTGGAGCGTTCTGCCCAATTGCTGCAGATGGGTGTGGAGCGCTCCGGCGCCCAGGCCATTGCCAGCCGTTGCCGCGGCACCCCCCGCATCGCCAATCGACTGCTCCGCCGTGTCCGGGATTACGCCTTGGTAAAAGCCTGTCCCGCCATTGACGACCAGGTGGTGGCGGATGCCCTGACCCTGCACCGCATTGATCCCCTGGGCCTCGATCCCAGCGATCATCGCCTGCTCTTGACCATGGCGCAGCAGTTTGAAGGGGGGCCCGTGGGCCTCGCCACCCTGGCCGCGATTCTGGGAGAAGATGCCGATACCATTGAAACCGTGCTGGAGCCCTACCTGCTCCAGATCGGGTTTCTGCAGCGCACACCCCGCGGCCGCCGCCTGGCGGCCCCGGCCTACAAGCACCTGGGCTTGTGCCCGGCGCCCACATCCGAGCAAGGAGTGGAGGGGCAGTTGCCGTTGCTCTAGGACCTGTTGACCGCTTGCTCTACACTGGTGGTATGCGCACCACTCCCTCGACGGGCCACTTGTTTTCATGGCTGAGCGCCCTGGCGTTGGTCCTGCTCTTCAGTTGCTGGTCCCCGAGCCTGGCCGTGGGCGATTCCGGGGCGGCGGACCCGGTGAAGCCGGAGGCTGCTGCCCTCTATGCCTTGGGGGCACTGCAGGGGGCGCAGGGCAACTGGCAGGGGGCACGCTGCAGCTATGGCGCTGCCGCCCGCATCCAACCCGATTGGATCCTGGCCCAATCCAGCCAGGCGTTGGCGGCCATGGAGTTGGGTGAGTTGGCTGTTGCGGAGGAGGCTCTCCGTCAACTGATTCGTCGTCACCCCCTCTTTGCCGATGCCCGTGCTGCGCTCACGGCACTGCTCTGGCGCCGTGGTCTGCGGGGAGAAGCCGAGAGCCACTGGGCCGCCAGTGTTGGCCTGGATGAGCGCTATGCCGATGCCCAATGGCTGTTAACAGCACGCCAATGGCCCCCAGGGCCGGTGAACGATCTTCGGCAATTCCTGGCGCTCGGGATGTCTTGATGGGCATGGTCAGCTTGCTTGCCCTCCCGGAACTGCACCAGCAGGTGCAAGACCTGCAACCGGATCTGGTGAAAATCCGCCGCCACCTCCATGCCCATCCGGAGTTGAGTGGTCAGGAACAACAAACCGCCGCCTTCGTGGCTGGCTCCTTGTATCAACTGGGCCTTGACGTGCAGGAAGGGGTTGGCGGCACCGGTGTTGTGGCGGATCTTGGCGGAGGTCCTGGCCCCACCATCGGCCTGCGGGTGGATATGGATGCCCTGCCCATCGAAGAGCGCACCGGATTGCCCTTTGCCTCCCGTCGCCAAGGCCTGATGCACGCCTGTGGCCACGACATCCACACCACGGTGGGGATCGGGGTGGCCCACCTGATGGCCCCCCTTGCCCCCCGCCTGCCGGGGACGTTGCGGCTTCTGTTCCAGCCGGCCGAGGAGGTTGCCCAGGGGGCAAGCTGGATGGTCAAGGCCGGCGCCCTGGACGGCCTGGATGCAGTGTTCGGGCTTCATGTGCATCCTCCAATGGCGGCCGGCAAGGTGGGGGTTCGTGCGGGAACGTTCACGGCCACAGCAGATGAGTTGATTGTTGAAATTTTTGGAGAAAGTGGCCATGGGGCCCGCCCCCATGAAGCCCTGGACGCCATCTGGATTGCCAGCCAGGTGATCACCGGACTCCAGGAGGCCGTCAGTCGCCGCATGGATCCTCTGCACCCTGTGGTGATCAGCTTTGGCCAGATTCAAGGGGGCCGTGCCTTCAATATCATTGCCGACCGTGTCTTGCTGAAAGGCACGGTGCGCTGCCTGCACCCGGATACCCACCAGCGGCTCTCCCATTGGATTGAGGGGGTCATTCAGGGAATTGTGGGGATCCACGGCGCACGGTCCCGCGTGAGCCTCCGCTCCATCACGCCGTCCGTGTTCAATGATGCAAGCCAAACCCGCTGTCTGGAAAAAGCGGCCCGTGCTGTTCTGGGGGAGGACAACGTGGAATATCTTTCCCAGCCCTCGTTGGGAGCAGAGGACTTTGCCGAGATGCTCAAGCATGTGCCCGGCTGCATGTTCCGCCTTGGCGTAGCTGGCTCCGAGGGCTGTTATCCCCTCCACCATGGCTGCTTTAACCCTGACGAGAGCGCCATTGCAACAGGGGTGGAAGTGCTCACCGCCACCTTGCTGCAGCGGTTTGACGTACCCGTAGACAAGGGCACGCCCTGATTGTGAACAGGCCTCCCCATCCCTTCTCGCGGCTGATCGCCATGGCGGCTCCCGCCATGGTGTGCCTGGGGTTGTTGGCCAGCCTGCAACGGGCCAGCAGCGAAAAGCTGCAAATCATCCCCATGGTGGTGATTGGCGCCGGCCTCACGATGGCAGCCTGTGGGCAATGGATCCATCACCGCTACCGGACCCTGCGCGCTCTGCGCGAAACACCCCGAAACGCAGGAGCCCACGGCGCCAGGCCCAGGCCATGAGAAGGATGGTGGGCACTTCTCGAAGACCCTGCACCACTGCTGCCGGCCCCAGGGAGAGCACAGCCCATGGTCGCCTGAAGCCTTCCCGTATGGCCTCTGGCCATGCCGGGAACGTGGCCCGGCTCCAATCCGCAGTGTGCAGGTTGGCACAGCCATAGGGACTGGCTTGCAGGTGCTCCTGGACGGCTTCCATGCTGTCAAAGGCAGCGTGACCCCACTGGGTCAGCAGAATGCCCAGAACCATCTGCTCCAGGCGGCCCGGTGGTTGCTGGCGGGAATCTCGCTGGTTCCAATCCGCCATGACCAGCCGACCGCCTGGCTTCAAGAGGCGCAGCAGTTCGTTGGCAAAGCGCTGCTTGTCGGCAATGTGGGGCGCCGCTTCCACGGTCCAGATCGCGTCAAAGCAACCGTCCGCCATAGGCATGGCCAGCGCGTCCATCACGGCAAAGCGGCACGGGATATGTGCTGGTGTCAGCGCACGGGCCCGGTCGATTTGTTGGCTGCTGATGCTGATCCCCAGCACCTGGAAGCCGTAATCTCGCGCCAGAATCCGTGCGCTGCCCCCAATGCCACAACCCACATCCAGGAGGCGACTGCCTGAAGGCAGCTTGTGAAGACCAGCCCAGTGAACCATTTCATGGACCAGCCTCGCTTTGCTGGCCCGGAAATCCTGGGGTTGGGGAGGATCACCGTAGTAGCCGAGATGGATGTGATCTCCCCAAAGGCGCTCCAGAAGACCGTCACGGGTCCAGTGGTCGTAATTGGCGGCAACACTTTGTGGAGATCGATAGGGACGCTTGCCGGCAAGAAGATAAGCACAGAGCACCAGACACAGCACACCGCCGATCAGTAGCGGAAGCCAGGGCATGAACGGGTCTCTGGTTTTTGGTTTCTTGTTCTAGGTTGTTGACTCTAGATCTTTGAGCACCGTTCGTGCGGCCAGTTGTCTGCGTGCCTGGTCCAGCAACGCGTATTCCTGTTTCAAGCGGTCGGCCGTGTCCGTTGTCTCCAAAAGATGCTGCTGGGCTGCTGCTGCATTATCCAGGCGAGAGGCCAGCCAGAACGAGATCTCTTCAGGGTCTGAAGGAATGTCCTCCGGCAGACGAAAATTCTTGCCGGAGAGCTTGGCGGAAAGCTTGACCACATCATCAAGGGCGCCATGCACGTCCCGGACAAGGGCTGTGAGGTCATCTGTGAGCGGACCATCTTCAAGCCAACTGACAAGACCAATGCAGAAGGGGGTGTCCCGAACCCGGTTCAGGACGCGGAAACGCTGCTGACCCCTGGTCACAATGGCGCTGCGGTCACCCTCCATGGGGTGGTGCTGAAGGATTTTCGTACAGCAGCCCACCGTGCTTGGCTCACCTGTCTCAGGATCGCAGTTGACCACGCCAAAGCGTTGATCGGTCTCCAGAACCGTCTTCAGCATGATCCGGTAGCGATACTCGAAAATGTGAAGGGGAAAAACTTCACGGGGGAACAGCACAACTCCGGACAGCAGGAACAGGGGCAGCTCCCTGACCGCCAGTGGCTTTGTCATGGCTGTAGGGCAGCAGGTTGCTTGACCTTAGACAGCTGTGGCGTGATGTGTGGAGGCTAGAGCTTGACCTCAATATCCACTCCACTGGGCAGGTCCAACTTCATGAGGGCGTCGATTGTCTTTGCAGAGGGGTTGTAAATGTCAATCAGCCGCCGGTGGGTGCGGGTTTCCAAGTGCTCCCGCGAATCTTTGTCCACGTGGGGAGAGCGCAACACACAGTAGATCTTCCGCTTTGTGGGCAGGGAGATGGGTCCAATGGCCGTGGCTGCCGTGCGGTCTGCGGTGTCAATGATCTTCTCGCAGGAGATGTCCAACATCCGTCGGTCAAAGGCTTTGAGGCGGATACGAATCTTCTGTTGCGCAAGGGTTCTGGTCATGGCAAGGGCTGGGAGATGGGGACGTGGGCCATGGAGGGGCGAGTTGTCAAGGTGCAGAGCGGAGGAAAACCATACGAGACCAGGCTCGGGGCCTCCACCGGAAAGCCTGCTCCGTGAACGGAATGACGGAAGGACTGTGATCTTTGGGTCAGTCAGCAGTCCTCCCCGTCAAGTGATCGTCCTAGGCGAGGATCCTGGACACAACGCCAGCGCCGATGGTCCGACCCCCTTCACGAATGGCAAAGCGCATGCCCTTCTCAATGGCCACAGGCACAATCAACTCGCCGGTCATCCTGATGCGGTCACCCGGCATCACCATCTCGGCCTTGGATCCGTCGTCAGCAGTGAACTCGGTGATCTGGCCTGTCACATCCGTGGTGCGGATGTAGAACTGGGGACGGTAGCCAGCGAAGAAGGGCGTGTGACGGCCGCCTTCTTCCTTGGTCAGCACATAGACCTCACCCTCGAATTTTGTATGGGGGGTGATGGAACCGGGCTTGACCAGAACCATCCCGCGCTCCACTTCATTCTTCTGAATGCCGCGCAGGAGCAGGCCCACATTGTCTCCGGCCATGCCCTCGTCCAAGAGCTTACGGAACATTTCCACGCCGGTGACCGTGGTCTTGCGGGTGTCCTTTAAGCCAACGATTTCCACTTCTTCGTTGACCTTGACCATGCCACGCTCAATCCGGCCTGTGGCCACCGTGCCGCGACCCGTGATTGAGAACACGTCCTCAACGGCCATGAGGAAGGGCTTGTCCACTTCCCGCTCGGGTTCGGGGATGCTTTCATCCACGGCATCCATGAGATCCAGGATGCCATCAACCCATTCATCCTTGCCACGCTCGCCGGTGGCGCCGCCCTGGATGGCCTCCAGCGCTTTCAGGCCGGATCCCATCACCACCGGGATGTCGTCGCCAGGAAACTCGTACTTGCTGAGAAGCTCCCGGATTTCCAACTCCACCAGCTCCAGCAACTCCTCGTCGTCAACCATGTCTTTCTTGTTGACGAAGACCACCAGCGCGGGAACACCCACCTGCTTGGCCAGGAGAATGTGCTCCCGGGTCTGGGCCATGGGGCCGTCCGTGCCGGCCACCACCAGGATGGCGCCATCCATCTGGGCGGCCCCCGTGATCATATTTTTGACGTAGTCCGCATGACCGGGGCAGTCCACATGGGCATAGTGACGGTTCTCCGTCTCATACTCCACGTGGGCCGTGTTGATGGTGATGCCACGCTCCTTCTCTTCAGGAGCACCGTCAATGTCGTCATAGGCCTGGGCTTTGGCGCTGCCGCGGGCCGCCAGCACATTGGTGATTGCAGCAGTCAGTGTGGTTTTGCCGTGGTCAACGTGGCCAACGGTGCCGATGTTGACATGGGGCTTGTTCCGCTCGAACTTCTCGCGTGCCATTGATGGAAAGAATCGGGGAGGTTTTTGGTTGAGAGATGGAGAGTGAGATCAGGACTTGCCCTGATTCTTGGCGATGATCGCCTCAGCGACACTGCGAGGAGCTTCCTCGTAGTTGCTGAATTCCATCGAGAATAGACCCCGACCCTGGGTCATGGATCGGAGTTCTGTGGCGTAGCCAAACATCTCGGAGAGAGGCACCTTGGCGGTGACTTTGCCGATGCCGTCTTCTATGGTTTGGCCCTCCACCGTACCACGTCGAGATGACAGGTCTCCAATGACGGAGCCAAGAAAATCATCCGGGATCTCCACGTCCACTTTCATCATTGGCTCCAGCAGTGCCGGACGACATCTGTTCACCGCATCCTTGAACGCCATGGACCCGGCAATCTGGAAGGCCATTTCCGAGGAGTCCACGTCATGGAAGGACCCATCCACCAGTTTGCATTTCACGTCGATCATGGGATAGCCCGCCAGCACGCCGGATGCGCACGTCTCCGCCATGCCCTTTTGGGCCGGGTTGATGTACTCCTTGGGAACAACGCCACCGACGATTTTGCTCTCGAAGGAAAAGCCTGAATTGGGTTCTCCCGGCTCCATCTCGATAATGACGTGGCCGTACTGCCCCTTGCCGCCGGACTGGCGCACAAATCTGCCTTCGCCCCGGGCACTGGCGCGAATGGTTTCCCGGTAGGCCACCTGGGGAGCCCCCACAGTGGCTTCCACCTTGAACTCCCGCAACATGCGGTCCACCAGGATTTCCAGATGGAGCTCACCCATCCCGGCAATCACGGTCTGGTTGGTTTCTGGATCCGTGCTGACCCGGAAGGTTGGATCTTCTTCGGACAGAGACTGGAGAGCCTTGGAGAGTTTTTCCATGTCTCCTTTGGTTTTGGGCTCTACGGCCACGGAGATCACGGGCTCGGGAACAAACAGGGTTTCCAGGACGATGGGTTTCTCCTGGACGCAAAGGGTGTCCCCTGTGGTGGTGTCCTTGAGGCCTACTACAGCTCCCAGGTCTCCCGCCCGCAGCTCATCCACCTCTTCCCGCTCGTCGGCCTTGAGCACTACCAGACGGGAAATGCGCTCTTTCCTGCCCTTGGTGGAGTTCAGCACATAGCTGCCCTTGCTCAGGATGCCGGAATAGATGCGCACAAAGGTGAGCTTGCCGTAGGGATCAGCCATCACCTTGAAGGCCAGGGCGCTGAAGGGCTCTTCATCGTCCGAGGCGCGCACAGTTGTCTCGCCGCTGTCCAGCATCCCCTGGATCGGGGGCACGTCCACGGGGGCTGGCAAGTAATCCACCACCGCATCCAGCAGCAACTGGACTCCCTTGTTCTTGAAGGCAGAACCGCAGAGCATGGGTACCAGGCCATGGTGGAGCACCCCTTCACGGATGCCGCTAATCAGTTGCTCCTGGGTGAGTTCACCGTTGTCCAGGAAAGCTTCCAGGAGTTCCTCGCTGGACTCCGCCACCGCCTCCATCATGACGCTGCGCCAGGTTTCCACCTGGTCAGCCATGGCGTCAGGGACAGAAGCCTCAACAATGTTCTTCCCCAGATCGTCCTCGTAGAGGTAAGCCTTATTGCGCACCAGATCCACAATGCCGCTCAAATCTCCTTCGGCACCAACGGGGAGCTGGATCGGAAAGGCATGGGCCCGCAGGCGAGATTTGATTTGTTCATGGACACTCAGGAAATCGGCGCCGGTGCGGTCCATCTTGTTGACAAAGACCATGCGGGGCACCTGGTAGCGGTCCGCTTGACGCCAGACCGTTTCCGATTGGGGTTGGACGCCACCCACGGCGCAGAACACGGCAATCACCCCGTCCAGGACCCGCATGGAACGCTCCACCTCAATGGTGAAGTCCACGTGGCCGGGGGTGTCGATGATGTTGATGCGGTGGTCTCGCCAACTGGTGGAGATGGCGGCTGCAGTGATGGTGATGCCCCGCTCTTTCTCCTGGGCCATCCAATCCGTTGCGGCAGCGCCGTCGTGGACCTCTCCCAACTTGTGAACCACACCGGAATAGAACAGAATCCGTTCCGTGGTGGTTGTCTTGCCCGCATCAATGTGGGCGGCAATACCAATGTTGCGAACGTGGTCCAGGGAGACATTGCGGGACACGGAAAACCTCCGAAGTGTGTGCTTCTGACCGAGGGCGGGGCAACTCTACAGACAAACTCGTCCATACTGGTGTCGTGCCCGTCCAGGGAGCCTGGGGCACAACATCCAGATGCGGGAAAGTCAGTAACGGTAGTGGGCAAAGGCTTTGTTGGCTTCCGCCATCTTGTGGGTTTCTTCTCGCTTGCGGACGGCGCTGCCGGTTTCATTAGCGGCATCCATCAGCTCTCCTGCCAGCTTCTGAGCCATGGAGCGCCCGGACCTGGCCCGGGAGTAGTTGACCAGCCAGCGGAGGGCCATGGCCGTCCCCCGCTCGGGTCGCACCTCCATGGGGACCTGGTAGGTGGCGCCCCCCACCCGCCGAGCCCGCACTTCCACAAGGGGGGTGATGTTGCAAATGGCGGTCTCGAACAGGGTGACGGGGTCACTGCCTGTGCGCTCGCCCACCAGATCCAGGGCTTTATACAAGATCCGCTGGGCCGTAGACTTCTTGCCGCTTTTCATCAGTCTGGCCACCAGCATGGCGGCCAGACGGCTACTGAAACGTGGGTCGGGCGTAACAGGACGCTTCTCGGCAGTATTGCGGCGGGACATGGGACGAAAACAGGGGATGGAGTCGGTGAGAAGGTGGATCGTGACGGAGACAGACCTCCGGTCGGGTCATTCCTTGGGCTGCTTTGCCCCATACTTGGAGCGGGATTGGCGACGGTCCTTGACGCCTGCCGTATCCAGGGTGCCACGAATGATGTGATAGCGCACACCTGGCAGATCCTTCACCCGTCCCCCGCGAATCAGCACCACGGAGTGTTCTTGCAGGTTATGGCCCTCGCCACCGATGTAGGCCGTCACCTCAAAACCCGAGGTGAGCCGCACCCGCGCCACTTTCCGCAGCGCGGAGTTGGGTTTTTTTGGTGTTGATGTGTACACCCGGGTACACACCCCCCGACGCCCGGGGCAAGACCGCAGGGCGGGAGATTTGGTCTTGTCTCGCAGCCGAGAGCGCTCGGTACGGATGAGTTGTTGGATCGTGGGCATTGAGATTGAGGCCTGGTGATAAACCGCAGCGGGGTCGCACAATCTACAACTTTACCGCATCATTGCCCCTGGGTGACGTCCTTGGCTGGGCGGCTGAAGGCAACGCCACAGGTGCAAAACTGCACGTCCTTGGGGCCGCGAAGGATGAAGCCGCCGCCGCGCAGGTCGTGGCGGTGGTCCAGATGCATGGATTCCAGGTGGTTGGCGGTGTCTTGATGGGCCCAAAGGGTCATGCCGTCGGTTCGCGCCACGGGCTCACCCACAACAACGCCGGTGCGGATCACCAACACCCAGCTCTGGCATCCGCCGGGCTGAAGCTCCAGGCTGGCAACCCCTGGACGGGACGTGAGGGCCGCCTGGCGGATGAGTTCCGCTGCAGCTTGCGGGGTGATCTGGAACGGGATGTGCCTGGCCATAGGGGTTGCTCAGTTGCTGCTCTGCGAGCCACTCTCGCCGGATGGTCGCCTGATCACCACACCCAGACCATTATGGACGCGGGAGTTCACCCCCCGTCCACGGACGGCCGTGACGTCTTGGATCACCAGGGTGGTGGAGCTGCCGCCGTCAAGATTGAGGGCATCTTCCATGCCCAACTGCTGAACCAGTTGGGTAGTGTCCTGAAGGGTGGGTCCGGAGTTGCCGAGACCTTGCACGGTGAAGAACCACAGCCGGCCTTGCCCCCAGGCCACCACGCTCCGTGGCGCCCTCTGCCTTTGGAATGGGCTACTGAAGCGCTCCAGACTCGCATCCAGCACCGCCCGCCCGCCCAGGAGAAGCAGGGGACCTGCCCCCACGATGTGCGGTTGCTGCCCGAGAACTCCAGGGGTCAGACGTTGACGAAGAACAACAGAATTACCAAGACGCAGCGGCAAGCTGGCGCCCTGGCGGGCCACCAGCAGCCAGCTTTCGGGCGTCAGCGCAACACCGTCCTTCAACTGGAAAGGGGCAAAGTGGCGCACCACCCGGTTCTCCCGAACCAGAACCCCGGTCTCGCCTTGGGTCAGGGGGTGATAGTGGCTGCCCCAATGGTGGGTATACCGCGCCACCCCCGCCTGGGCATAGCCGCTGTTCAGATGGCTCAAGCGGAAGGAGCCTCCGGGTCCTGTCACCGTTTCTTCCATCCCCAATCGTCCGAAGACCGGCCGCTCTCCTGATCCCCATCCGATGGCGCCTCGTCCCAGAATTGGCCCTGAAAGCCAATGACCTTGCCGTTTGATGGCGCCCAGGGGAAGCTTGCGAATGCGGTTGAAATAGCCTCCGTTGATGGCCAGATCCGCTTCCCAGGTCTTGGCCAGTGCATGGAGAGGATTGAGTTCGTGCATGCCGTCGGCCCTGGTCAAGGGCAACATGGTGACGGCGGAATTGGCGAGATCCAGGGCCACGCTGTGGAGGCGAAACCTGCGACCACCAAGGACCATCACCTTGGTGGTCAACTGAAACTGCTCTACTGGCGGGAGAACGCCCTGCTTGGTGGGCCCCTGAACCCGCAGGGCGAGAAAGTCTTCATAGGACAGATCCAGAACAAGGCGCTCCGGACGGCCGAGGGTGAGGACGTGACTGTCAGGACTGAGGGCTGCCGTGTTCAGCCTCAGCAGACCCGGTGTCCACTGGTGCGGAATGCCGAGGGACTCCATTTCCCGCAGATGGGCATCCCGGGAGCGCATCTCCACCAGCAACGCCCCATCCTGGCGACGAAAGGGAGCCGGGCCCAGGAAGTCCAGCACAATCCGCACCCGTTCAGCGGATTGCGCCAGCCGTACGTTGATCAGCCGTGGTGGTGGAATGCGGAGATTCAGCTGGGCATCAACAACTCCGAACTGCCAGCGGAAACGCCGCGCCAGGGGTGCAATGTCCACAGCGGTTTCGTCTCCCAAGGGAGGACGCGCCTCCTCGCCAGGGAAGACATGGCCAAACCAGACCACCTGCAAACCGTCTGCCGCAGGGTTCACCTCGATCCCCAATTGATGGGCCAGGAAGTCAATCGGGACAAAAAGGCGTTGCCCGGACTCCGGCTGACCTTCAAGGCGCCATGGCCATGGGGCAGGAAGCTCGGCGCCGTTCAGCGCAATACGATCCCCGTCGACAAACGGAAATACTCTCTCCGTATCCTGGCTCTCCGCATCCTGCAACGGTTGTAGTGACGGAAGCGTGACCTGGAACGGCTCAGTGTGTTCAGGGGGAGGTGGTGGAGCCAGGGGGGCCGCCAGATTCTGTCCCCGGGCTGGAGCAAGCGGGCCGAGAAGCAAAGAACTTAGAAGGCTCAGTGCTGCAAATCGTTCAACAGCAGCATGCATTGACCAGAACAACCAAAGGCGAAGACGCTGTGATTTCCATCTTCGAGGCTAGCCTTGAAGTCTAAAGTCCGGTCATTGCTAATGTCCACACCATCACGCTATTCTGCCTGGTCTTACCGGGATTCTTCAGGGCCTGATTGGCTGGAACGGGAGCGGGACGGTTGTGGTGTTGGTTTTCTGGCCCGGCTGGATGGCCCAGCGAGCCACTGGATCTTGCAGCAAGCCCTGCGCGGCCTGGCTTGCATGGAACACCGAGGCGGCTGTGGCGGTGACCGGGACTCCGGAGATGGGGCAGGTGTGCTTTGCGCCATTCCCTGGTCCCTGCTGAAGACGCTCTGGCCTGCTGCTGCGGCATTGCCGGAGGGGAACATTCCCGCCTTGGGCATGGTTTTTCTGCCCAAGGATGACGAGGCGCGCTCCACCACGCGCCACCTCTGCGAGGAACAGGCAGCTCAGTTGGGGCTCCACAGCCATGGCTGGCGCGTGGCGCCCGTCGATCGGGATGTTCTAGGTCTCATGGCCACCGCCAGTTGCCCGGTGATTGAGCAGTGGCTCCTCTCCATGGACGAGCGCCATGGGGATCAGGAGGAGTTGGAGCGCCTGCTGTTTCGCTGCCGCCGCCGCATTGGCGCCCGGCTGGGTGAGGTGCTGGGGACGGCGTTGAGTCGCCATGTCTCCTTTGCCTCCTTGAGCACCCGCACGGTGGTCTACAAGGGCATGGTGCGCTCCGAGGTGCTGCCGGCCTTCTACAGGGACCTGCAAGATGAGCGCTTTGTCACCCCTTACGCGGTCTATCACCGGCGCTTCAGCACCAACACCTTGCCCCGCTGGCCCCTGGCCCAGCCCATGCGCCTGTTGGGCCACAACGGTGAGATCAACACCCTGCTGGGCAACATCAACTGGGCGCTGGCAGCCCAGGACGGCCTCAAGCGGGTCTGGGGATCCGCAGCGCCAGACCTGCATCCCGTGGTGAATCCCGCCTTCAGCGATTCCGCCAACCTGGATGGAATGCTGGAGTTGATGGTGCGCAGCGGTCGTCCCATCATCGAAAGCCTGATGACCCTGGTTCCGGAAGCATTTCAGCAGCAACCGGAACTGGAGGGCCGCCAGCAATTGCAGGACTTTTATGCCTACTGGGCCGGTATTCAGGAAGCCTGGGATGGGCCCGCCTTGTTGGCGTTCACGGATGGGCGCTGGATTGGGGCCTGTCTTGATCGCAACGGACTGCGTCCAGCGCGCTACTGCGTCACCCGGGACGGCCTGGTGGTCATGGGGACCGAGACCGGTGTGGTGGAGCTGGATGAGACCGCCATTGTGGAGAAGGGCCGCCTGGGTCCCGGTCAGATGTTGGCCGTTGACCTGGAGAAGGGCCGCCTGCTGCGCAACTGGGAGGCGAAGGAAGAAGCGGCCAGCCGCTATCCCTATGGCCAATGGCTGCAGTTGCGTCAACAGCTTGCGCCACAAGTCTGGTGCGCGGAACCGCAGCTCGGGAACCTGGAACTGCTGCAATTGCAGACTGCCGTTGGCTTCACCGCCGAGGACTTTGACCTCATCATCGAGGACATGGCCGGCAAGAGGAAGGAACCCACCTTTTGCATGGGTGACGACATCCCCTTGGCCGTTCTCTCCAGCAAGCCCCATCTGCTGTACGACTACTTCAAGCAGCGGTTTGCCCAAGTCACCAATCCCCCCATTGACCCCCTGCGGGAAGAGTTGGTGATGAGCCTTGCGGTTCACCTGGGGCCCCGTGGATCGGCACTGGAACCATCAGCCGAGGGAGCGCGCCGCCTAGACCTCCCCTCGCCTCTGCTCAACGAGGCTGAGTTGAGCCAGTTGCGCTCATCGGGCTGGAACTGCCATGATCTCAGCACGCTATTGACTGTTGCCACGGGTCCCGACGGCCTGCAGGAGGCCGTGCGGCAACTCTGCCTTCAAGCGGAGCAAGCGGTGCGCCGCGGTGTGGAGATTCTCGTCTTCTCGGATCGTCGCGACGGCGGTCTTGGCCCCATGTGCAGCATCATTCCGCCGCTGCTGGCCACGGGCGCCGTGCATCACCACCTGATTCGCGCAGGCTTGCGACTGCGGGCTTCCCTGGTCGTGGAGACGGCCCAATGCTGGACCACCCATCACCTGGCCTGCCTGATTGGCTATGGGGCCAGCGCTGTTTGCCCGTGGCTCACCTGGGAGACCACGCGCCACTGGCGCAACCATCCCCGCACCGTCAAGCTCATTGAGCGGGGCAAGCTGCCCGCCATGGATGCCGCCCAGGCCCAGGCCAACGTGCGCCATGCGCTGGAGGCGGGCCTGCGGAAGATCCTGTCGAAAATCGGCATCTCCTTGTTGTCCAGTTATCACGGCGCCCAGATCTTTGAAGCCGTGGGCATTGGCGCTGATTTGATTGCTACGGCCTTCTGTGGCACCACCAGCCGTGTGGCAGGTCTCACCTTTCCAGAGCTGGCCAGTGAGACCCTGGCCTTCCACAGCAAGGCCTTCCCGGAGTTGAGCCGCAGCAAGCTGGAGTTTATGGGCTTTGTGCAATACCGCACGGGGGCTGAATACCACCTCAACAGTCCGGATATGGCCAAGGTGCTCCACAAGGCCCTGGCCCAGGGGCCGGGCTACGACCACTTCACCACGTACCGGCAACTGCTGGAGCAGCGTCCCCCCACAACTCTGCGGGATCTTCTGGAGTTCCGTGTCGCAGTCTCCCCAACTCCTCTGGAGGAGGTGGAAAGCGTTGCCGATATCTGCCGGCGTTTTTGCACTGGTGGAATGAGCCTGGGGGCCCTCTCCCGCGAGGCCCATGAAACCCTGGCCGTTGCCCTCAACCGCATTGGCGGCAAGAGCAACAGTGGTGAAGGCGGGGAAGATCCGGTGCGCTACGGGATGCTCACCGACGTGGACGAGGCAGGTCACTCTCCCACCCTGCCCCACCTGCGGGGCCTGCGCCCTGGTGATACAGCTTGCTCCGCCATCAAACAGGTGGCGTCTGGGCGTTTTGGCGTGACTCCGGCCTATCTGCGCTCGGGGCAACAATTGGAAATCAAGGTGGCGCAAGGGGCAAAGCCCGGGGAAGGGGGGCAGCTTCCTGGAGCCAAGGTGGATGTCTACATTGCCGGGTTGCGCAACAGCAAGACCGGGGTGCCGCTCATCTCGCCTCCGCCGCACCACGACATCTATTCCATTGAGGACCTGGCCCAGCTCATTCACGACCTGCACCAGGTTCATCCCGCCGCAAAGGTGTCGGTCAAGCTGGTGGCGGAAATTGGCATCGGCACCATTGCCGCCGGGGTTGCCAAGGCCAACGCCGACGTAATTCAGATCTCCGGCCATGATGGCGGCACCGGCGCTTCACCCCTCAGCTCCATCAAGCATGCGGGTGTTCCCTGGGAGCTGGGCTTGGCGGAGGTGCATCGATGCTTGTTGGACAACGGTTTGCGTCAGCGGGTGATCCTGCGGACGGACGGTGGCCTGAAGACTGGCTGGGATGTGGTGATTGCTGCCCTCCTGGGCGCCGAGGAGTTTGGATTTGGCTCGGTGGCCATGATCGCCGAGGGCTGCATCATGGCCCGGGTGTGCCACACCAATTCCTGCCCCGTCGGCGTGGCCACACAGAAAGAAGCCCTGCGGCGTCGATTTGTGGGGTTGCCGGAGCACGTGGTCAACTTCTTCATGTATGTGGCGGAAGAAGTGCGCCAGCTCATCAGCCGTCTGGGTTTGCGGTCCATGGATGAACTGATTGGCCGCGTGGATCTGCTGGAAACCCGCAACGTCACCCTGCACAAAACTCGCGGGGTGGACATGAGCAGCTTGCTGCAGCCCATGCCCCAGACCCATGACCGCAGTTGGCTCAAACATGACGCTGAGGCCCATGACAATGGGCCAGGCCTGTTGGATGAGCTGTTGACGGACCCCGCTTTGCAGCAGGCAGTGGCCCACCATGGCTCCATGGCCGTGGACCTGAAGATTGCCAACACGGACCGCAGCGTGGGGGCGCGCCTGGCCGGACTGATTGCGGCCCAGCACGGTAACCGGGGATTTGATGGTCAACTGCAGTTGCGCTTCTGCGGCTGTGCGGGACAGAGCTTCGGTGCGTTCTGTGTTCAGGGGCTGGATATGGTTCTCCATGGCGAAGCCAACGACTATGTGGGCAAGGGCATGAATGGCGGACGCCTGGTGATCGTGCCCCCCAGAGCCTCCACTCTGCAAGCGGGCAATCACGTGATCCTGGGCAACACCTGCCTGTACGGAGCCACGGGGGGACAGTTGTTTGCCCATGGCCGGGCCGGCGAGCGCTTCGGGGTGCGCAACAGTGGCGCCCAGGCGGTCGTGGAGGGCGCCGGGGACCACTGCTGCGAGTACATGACCGGTGGGGTGATTGTGGTGCTGGGTCCCACGGGACGCAACGTGGCCGCCGGCATGACGGGTGGGGTGGCCTACTTGCTCCAACAGGACGACACCACAGCCGTGCGCATCAACAGGGACACCGTCAAATTGCGCAGATTGGCGGAATCCACCATGCTGGTGAGCCAGCTCAAGACGCTCCTGGATGCCCATCTGGTGGCCACAGGCAGCCCCAGGGCGGGAGAGATTCTGGCGCAGTGGGATGAGCAGCAATCCCGTTTCATCGCCCTGGTGCCCCCGGCCGAGGAGGAGGTCCTGGGGCTGTCCTCATCCCCATCCCCTGCCCAGGCTGGTGAAGCCATTGCTGATGCCCATGTGCGCGCCTGATAAGCTGATGCCCCACACTTGGCTCTCCCTGGATTCGGCTTGCCCATGATGTTGTCTCTCCCCATGGCTCAACCATGATTGAAACCTCTGGCGTGATTGAACGGGAACAAGGCAACGGCTTTTACATGGTCACCCTTGACACGCCGAAAGGACACCAGTGCCTGTGCCGCGCTGCCGGCAAGCTCACCAAGTTCCGCATCAAGCTTCTGGCGGGGGACAAGGTGACGGTGGAGATCAGTCCCTATGACCTCACCCGTGGCCGCATCACCTATCGGGAGCGCAACATGGGCGCTCCGCGCTCTGGTGGAGGCCATCGCCCTGGTGGACGCGGCCGCCGGTAATTACCGCTGCTCATCCCCTGGGGACAACACCTCCTCCAGTTCCGTGCGGATCATGCGCCGCTGCTTGACGCCACGCCACTGGCGCCGCAGTTCTTTTTTGTAGAACACCTGGGTGGTGGGGGTCCCTGATACGCCAGCCTGCCGGGCAATGTCGGGCTCCGCTTCAATGTTGATCTCGACGGCGTGCAGCCGAGGCGCCAGTTCCTCCACCACACGCCTCAGTTGAGGCTTGAGCACATGGCAGGGGCCACACCCTGGCGCGGTGTACATCACCACCAGCGGGTCCGGACTCTCATGGTAGAGACGACGCAGGGCATAGCTGCCTTGCTGCCAGAGGGCTGTGGGGGAATAGGTCTCTTCCGTGGCGGGGTTCACCTTTGGGGGCGTTGGCGCTGGCTCCGGCTCCGGCGTCTTGCGGGATACAGGGATAGCCAGGTTCTGCTCCGTCAGCCATGCCTCGGCAGCGAGCGCCGCCTGGCAACCCGTGGCCGCCGCCGTGACGGCCTGTCGCCAGCGGTGGTCCGCCACATCCCCAGCCCAGAAGACGCCAGGGATGACGGTGTCCGGCTGTCCTGGCCGTTGGGGCGCCAGATAGCCTTCTCCATCCAAAGGAAGCTGCCCCTGGATCAACCCCGTGTTGGGAGTATGGCCGATGGCGTAAAAGAGCCCGCGCACAGGCACGGTCGTTGTGCCGCCATCAGGGCGGTGACGCAGCTCAATGGCCGCGAGCCAGTCATCCCCCTGCAGGGCCACGACCTCGTGCTCCCAGTGGATGGTGATTTGATCGTTGGCCAGTACCCGATCCGCCATGGCCCTGGAGGCCCGAAGCTGGTTCCTGCGCACAATCAGATGCACGTGGGAGCCGTATTTGGTCAGAGCATAGGCTTCTTCACAGGCCGAGTCACCACCCCCAACCACGGCCAGGGGCTCCTGGCGAAATTGGGGGGTGGCCCCATCACACACAGCGCAAGCGCTGATGCCACGGCTCCAGAAACGCTCTTCCTGGGGCAGGTGAAGGCGGTTGGCACGGGCGCCCGTGGCCAGGATCACAGCGTGGGTGCGCAGGTTCTGCCCCTGGGCCTGAATGGTGAACGGTCGCCGGCTCAGGTCCAGTTGATCGGCGTCGGCCTCCAGCAGGCGGGTTCCCCAGCGCACGGCCTGGGCCTTCATGCGGTCCATGAGTTCAGGACCCAGGATGCCCTGGGGAAAACCGGGAAAGTTCTCCACGTGGGTGGTGGTCATCAGTTGACCGCCGGGGATGCCCCCCTCCTGAAAGCCGGTCACGAGCAGAGGAGCCAGGTTGGCGCGAGCAGCGTAGAGGGCAGCGGTATATCCTGCCGGCCCCGAGCCGATGACAACCAGGTTTTCGGTTGTGGAGTGGGAGGCCATGGAACCAGACAAGAGAAAAGGGGGAGAAAAGATTTCTTTTGTTTCCCAGAAGAAAAAGAAATTCTTAAGCTCCTTAAGGAAAGAGGAAATCCGGCAGGACAGTTAGGGGACTCTGACAGAGGTGTAGAGATTATGAAAACACCACCACGACCCGTCCTCCCTTCCCATTCCTTCACGCCGGAGCTGGCTGCTTTGGAGTGGACAGAAGAAGGAGAACTGGCGGCGGCTCCCCGTTGCCAAATGGTTCAACGCCTCCTGGAAGCAGAATCTCAAGCCGCAAACCAGGTTGAACTGA
>JXQG01000104.1 GCA_001007665.1 Candidatus Synechococcus spongiarum SP3
GGCAGCCGGAGTACTTGCAGATTATTGAGCCCCTGGAAGATGCCCGGCGGCAGGCTGCTTAGGTTATTTTCATCCAGATCGAGTTCTTGCAAATTATTGAGACCCTGGAAGATGTCCTGGGGCAGGCTGCTTAGGTTGTTTTCATCCAGATAGAGTACTTGCAGATTATTGAGCCCCTGGAAAATGTCCTGCGGCAGGCTGTTTAGGTTATTATTATCCAGATCAAGTGTTTGCAGATTATTCAGCCCCTGGAAGATGCTCTGCGGCAGGCTGCTTAGGTTATTGTTAGATAGATTGAGTTCTTGCAGATTATTGAGACCCTGGAAGATATCCTGCGACAGGCTGCTTAGATTATTGTTAGACAGATCGAGCAATGTACATCTAGATTTAATCTCTTGCAAATCTTGCAACCCACGACAGGTTTCTGCCCAAGCGGGAGGGATTGGAGCGAGGAGAAGGAGAGCAGTGAGTGTAGAAGAAGCCCAGACGAGAGGAGAATTATAGGAGTGTGTTGCAGGTTGGGTCAGGTTTGTTGCCAGAGCTGCATCCATGTGTGGTTTCTGTTTTGTCGATGCTGAACTGTGGCCGTTGTTGTGAGAGTATTGAGGAGTAGAGTTGTTGCCGTATGATTGAGTTCTGGTGTTTGTGTGGAGGTTTGCGTTGTGTTGGTTGTGAGAGTTGTGTGAAGGAAAATCAGAAGAAGAGTAAAAGTGTGGGTCCTTCCCCAAGAGGGCATTACGAAACATTCTAAGGATGTGGGCTAAAGGCGTTGAAGTTGCTGGAGAGCGCCTCGAAAAATTGAACAAAGCTCTCCGGCAGGCTGCCGTCTCACCATGAGAAAGCCTTTCCTGGAGAGGGTTTTGTATGAACCAGCCAGCTTTTCCAGGGCGGGGCAGCGGCAATTTTTCGGGGCGCCCTGGAGCAGGGTATGCTGATGTGAGCCTGTTGTGGTCCTGTGGTAGATCATGTTGCCTTGTCGTGAGTCTGTTGTGGAAGGCTTTTGGAGGCATTGTGCTCTGAGTAACCAGAAGAAACTCTGTCAGAGGCTCTGGTTCATTGTCAAAGCCTGTGGAAAGAAGGGAAAGACTGTCAGCATCTGCATGGCGTTGGTTTGAGAATTGAGGTTCCAGTGTTTGTGCGTGTGGTCAAGGAGAGAGTCCCCGCCCGTGCGCTCTGGGTTTCAACAGTCTGAAGGGATGGAGGCGTTTCGCTCCCGTTGCTGTCGTGCGGTTGCCGTTTGTGGCTGTGGGTCGGGTTGGGTGGGGAGTGAGTGTTGCGTCCAAACCAGTTCTGCCCAACCAGGGCTGTCAAGGCCGTCAGCTGGTTGTCCACCTTGAGCTCAGCCCGAAGCTCCTTCCTTTCAGCCCTGACCTGGGCGACGCCCTCCTCCATGTCCGTGCGGCGTTCCCTCGTCTGGGCCCGGAGTTCGTCCATCCGCTCGTCTTGCCCTCTCCCCATAGCCCAGGCGACCGGCCAGCGTCCTGTCAAACCGGGCCGTAGCCACCCCGAGGCAGAAGCCAATGACCGCACAGGAAACAAATGAACCCAAGGTCGTTCTGCCGGGCTTATGGCGGCCGGGAGAACGGCAGCGGGAAACATGCCGGGCACAGCACTCGCGGCGTGCTCAATGCGGCGCCAGGGCGTTCAGCAGGCGCTGGCCATGGGGCCCGGCGCCCCGCGCCTGACGCTGACCGTCCAACACCACTACCCTCACCTCCGGCACGTGCTCCCCATGGCGCGCCACACAGGCCCCGAGCCTACTGCTCCACTTCCACCAGGAGGCGCCGACTCGACACGTCCGGTTGCCGTGGCGCAGGTGGTTCAGGGCAGCCTCCACGGTCGCTGCCCTGTGCAACTGCGCCAGCGCCAGACCCGTGAGACCTTCCAACGCGGCGAAGGCGGTGAGCACAGCCGTATGGCCGTCAGCAACGTGGTGGTGGGTGTGGAAGATGCCGCCGGCCAGCTTGCGCAGTTTGCCGTGGCATCCCCAGAGCAACACCCGGCGGCAGCGTTGCTCCGCCGCCGCCGCCAACAGGGGACCAACCCGGTTGCCCACGTTCACCAGAGCCGTCTCGGGCAAGCCATGGCGGCAGGCCAAGTCCCAGCCGTTGGCCCCCAGCACCAGCGCCACGGGGTGATTGGGGACGCGCTTCCCCAACAGGGGCCAGCCGCTGCCGGGCGGCAGCCAACTGATCCGGGGCTGCTGATGTCTGCACCCAGGAGCCATGCCCAATAAGGCCAGACCGTCCACCACCCCGAAGGCCCGGCTGCTGGGGCGCTCCGCCCAGCGTGCGCCGGTTGGGAAGACGAGCCTGAGGCGCACGGCTGCCTGGGGGGCAACAGGGGCTCCAGGTTCTGGTGAGGAGCTTTGCGGACCTTGAGGCGGATCGGGTCAGATCAGAGAAGATCAACTGGAATCCACCCTTCCCTGACCAGCGGCGGCAACGGTTGTAGAGATTTTTGTACGGTCCATGGGCTGCCGGCAGCCACCCAGCGCCGGCCGTGATGCAGCACGTAGAGGATGCCGCTGAACAGCTTGCGGTCATCCACACGGCTCACGCCACGAGACTTGGCAAAGAAGGGCTTGATCCTCTCAAGCTGGCCCTCACCAAGCCAAAACAAACCGTCCATCCATCCTCCTCCTGAAGCTCCCTTGGGGGTCCCCCTCTCCGCAGGGAGGATCTCTTCCCCACTTGATGGGTCCTGACCCTAGAGTTGGCCAGCCGAACCACCCGCTTGGCCGCCCACCCTGTCAATCAGGTCCCCGAGGAGCAACTGCGCTGGAGCCAGCGCTTCGAAGGTTCTTTGCACCCGTTCATTGTCCGGTTCAATGCCTCCATCGGCTTTGACTTGACCTTGCTGCAACAGGATCTGGACGGATCCATCGCCCACGGGCGCATGTTGGCGGCCTGTGGGGTGATTACAGCGGCAGAGGCAGAGCAGATTGTGAACGGCCTGGAGACCGTTCGCCGTGAAGCCGCGGCTGGAGCGTTTCGTCCAGGGGTTGATGCCGAAGACGTTCACTTTGCCGTGGAGCGGCGGCTCATTGAACTGGTGGGAGACGTGGGGAAAAAGCTCCACACCGGCCGCTCCCGCAACGACCAGGTGGGCACGGACCTGCGCCTCTGGCTGCGGGATCGGATTGACGAGATGGAGGTGCGGCTGCGCCGCTACGGCGAAACCCTGCTTCATTTGGCGGAAGCCCATGTGGACACCATGATTCCCGGGTACACCCACCTGCAGCGGGCCCAACCCCTCTCCCTGGCCCATCATCTGTTGGCCTATGTGGAAATGGCCCAACGGGATTGCCAGCGCCTGGCCCAGGTGCGGCAGCGGGTGAACGTGTCTCCCCTGGGTGCTGCGGCATTGGCGGGCACGCCTGTTCCCATTGACCGTCGCCAGACGGCTGCCGCTCTGGGCTTTGCAGGCATTTATCGCAACAGCCTGGATGCGGTGAGTGATCGGGATTTTGCCGTTGAATTTCTGGCGGCAGCCAGCTTGGTGATGGTTCACCTCAGCCGCCTCAGTGAGGAGGTGATCCTCTGGGCCAGCCAGGAATTCGCCTTCATCAGTCTCACGGACCGCTGTGCGACGGGCAGCAGCCTGATGCCCCAGAAGAAAAATCCTGACGTGCCGGAGTTGGTGCGCGGCAAGACCGGTCGGGTCTTTGGTCATTTGCAGGCCCTCCTGACCGTGATGAAAGGTCTGCCCCTGGCCTATAATAAGGATCTACAGGAGGACAAAGAGGGACTGTTTGACGCGGTGCGGACCACCGGGGACTGCCTGGAAGCCATGACCATCCTGTTGGAGGAGGGCCTGAGTTTCCGTCCCCATCGACTGGCGGAAGCGGTTGGCAACGACTTTGCCAACGCCACTGACGTGGCGGACTACCTGGTGGCCAGAGGCGTGCCCTTCCGCGAGGCCTATGGGTTGGTGGGTGGCCTGGTGAAAGCCTGTCTTCAGGAGAGCATTCTGCTGCGGGATCTACCTCTGGAGCGCTGGCAACAGGTGCATCCGGCCTTTGCCGAGGACATCTTTGCCGTCCTGGAGCCACGGCACGTTGTGGCGGCCCGGCTGAGCGAAGGGGGCACAGGATTTGCACGGGTGCGAGAAGCCCTGGAACAGGCCAAGGCCGCCTTTGCCGACTAGACCGTTCCCGCACCTCTCGCCGCCGCTGATTATTTACACTTGATGGCTGTTGCACGCCATCCCCTGCCATCCTGGCAGGGCGGAATCTTATTCTATTCTATTATAATTTAAGACCTTTCACAATAGAACATTTAACAAGTCACTACACTTAACCTATACTTCTGGCAGTGTTCTTCCTTTGACGGTATGAGACGCACAGGTCCGGGGAAATCCCACCGTGAAGGCACCACACTCATTGAGCTCATTTGGAAATTTCCTGATGACACAACAGCAGAAGCATGGTTCCTTCAAGCCAGGTGGCCTGAAGGCATCAAGCGGCCACATTGTGGTTCTTCCAATAGCAACGCTAATTCCAAGCATCACTCCATGCCCTGTCGTTGCCGTCAAGGGGATTGCCGTAAGCGCTTCAGCACAAAAACCGGCGCTGTCATGGCGTGCTCCAAGCTGGGATTTCAGATTTAAGCCATCGCAGTCTTCCTCGTTGCAACCAACTTGAAAGGGATGTCCAGCATGAAGCTACACCGTGATCT
>JXQG01000105.1 GCA_001007665.1 Candidatus Synechococcus spongiarum SP3
GATTTCGCAGAAACCTGGAACGGCCGTCTGGCCATGCTGGGCTTCGTCATTGGCCTCCTCACCGAGGTACTCACCGGCCAAGGCATCCTCGGCCAAATTGGCCTGGGCTGATCTCCAGCGTCTTTCCGACTTGTGGGGCTTACCGTTTCACCCAGCACCGGAACCCCCACAGGTCAATTCTGTTCCACAATCCGAATCACACCCTGGTGGTGGAGTTGGCCCAGGAGATACAGGGATCCCGACACCACTACTCGCGCCTCTGTCCCTGACGGATGGTCAACGGCCTGCCCCAAGGCAATGGACACTGGCCAGGTTGCCCCCAAACAGGGGGGTGTCCGTTGCAGACAAGCGGCCTGCGGGGCGGTCAACCGCTGAACCAACGGGTCGGCCGACCAGCAGGAGCTATCCGCAATCGCCACCAGCCAGGCCCGGTCCCCAGGTTGCAACAGGGCCTGGAGGATGCCGACGGCGTCTTTGTTGGCCAGGATGCCCAGCACCCAGTGGGTGGGTCCGGTGAGGGCATTGTCACCCAGATGCTGGCGTAGACAAAGGGCAGCAGAGCGGTTGTGGGCGCCGTCCACCAGCAACGGGTGACCTTGCCACTGGCAGCGCTGCAGGCGGCCGGGCCAGTCCACAGACGCCATGCCCTCTTGGGTCCGTTGGCGTTCCAGGGGATGCAGGGTGGCGCTGACGTGCTCCAGCACCGCCATGGCCACTGCGGCGTTGTGGTGCTGCACTTGGCCGCGAAGGGAAAGGTTCAGGGCTTGAAACCTGTCGTCTGCAAGGGGGGAGACCCAGGTGATCGTGGCGCCACGGTCTGCGGCCGCTTGGCGGAGCACAGGCACCACCGCAGCAGGCTGGGGACCGGAAAAGGCCACACAGCCTGGGTTGAGGACGCCGGCCTTCTCCCTGGCAATGCTGGCGAGATCTGCGCCAAGGTACTCCTGGTGATCCTCGCCAATGGCGGCGAAGGCCACGATGGGGCGTTGACCGTGGGCTGTGGTGGCATCCAGCCGTCCACCCAGACCCACTTCCAGCACCGCCAGATCCACCGCTTGGCGATGGAAGTGGAGGAAGGCCGCCACGGTCAACTGTTCAAACGGCGTGAGGGCCCACTGCTGCGCCAGAGGCCCCAATTCCACCAGCAGGGCCCGCAGGGTGGTGGGTGCGATGAACGCCTGACCAACGCGAATCCGTTCACACCAGCTCACCAGGTGGGGAGAGGTGTAGAGACCGGAGCGCAGCCCATGGGCCGTCAAGGCCCCATGCACCAGGCTGCAGATGGATCCCTTGCCGTTGGTGCCCGCCACCTGGATGGCCACAAAACTGTCCTGGGGATTGCCCAGGCTGGCCAGGGCGCCTTTGATCCGTTCCAGACCCATGGTGACAACACCGTTGGTCTGGCCGGGCAGCAGGTCGCTCAAGTCAACAGGGGCTGGCCAGCGGTACTCCCCACCGGAGTGCGCAGCCGCCCTGCCAACCATCACCTAGGCGCCCAGGCCACCCAGGGCTGTGCGCAGCCGCACGAGGGCTGTGTCGACTTCCGCCCCGCTGATGGTGAGGGGCGGGACAAGGCGCACCACCTGGTTGCCTGCGGGAACCACCAGAAGCTTTTGCTGAAGACAGGCCTGGGCCACTTGGGCAGCACCGGGTCCACCTTCTTGCAGCACAAGCCCCTGAATCAGCCCCCAGCCACGGGCAGCAGCACAGAGCTTGGGGAATCTCGCCACCAACTCCTCCAAGCCACGGCGCAGTTGCTGGCCCCGTTGCTGCACGTGGGTGAGCAGGTGACGGCGCTTCAACTCTGCTGCCACGGTAAGGGCGGCGCGACAGGCCAGAGGGTTGCCCCCAAAGGTGCTGGCGTGGTCTCCCGGCTGCAACACGTCGCAGTGACGCTTTACGGCCAGAGCGCCAATGGGGAAGCCGCCCCCCAAGCCCTTGGCCATGGTCATGGCGTCCGGCTCAATGCCCAGGTGTTGATGGCCCCAGAGTTGACCGGTGCGTCCCATCCCCACCTGAACCTCATCCAGGATCAACAAAATCCCCCGTTGGTCACAGAGTTGGCGCAGCGCAGCAAAGACACCGGGATCCCCCGGCTGGACCCCGCCTTCCCCCTGGAGAGGCTCCAACAGCACCGCTGCCACGGTCGGCCCCTGGGCATCCAGGCGATCAATGCACTGCTGGATGGCAGGGAAGTCGTTGTAGTCCACGTAGTGGAAACCCTCCACCAATGGAGTAAAGCCCTGGTGGTACTTGGGTTGGCCCGTCGCGCTCAGGCTGGCCATGGTGCGGCCGTGAAAGCTGGCGCGGGCCGTGACGATCCGGGCCTGTTCGATGCCGCGCTTGCAGCGCCCATACTTGCGGGCCAACTTGATGGCGGCTTCGTTGGCTTCAGCACCGGAATTGCAGAAGAACACCGTGTCCATGGGGCTGTTGGCGGTGGTCCAGTTGGCCAACTCCGCCTGCTCCGGAGTGAAGTAAAGGTTGGACACGTGTTGCAGCCGACCCAACTGTTCACTGAGGGCCTGCCGCAACACCGGATCACTATGGCCCAGGCTACAGACGGCAACGCCCGCAACACAGTCCATGTAGCAGTCACCGTGGCGATCCCATAGCCAACTGCCCCGCCCATGGGTGAAGGTCACCGGGAAGCGCCGGTAGGTGTTCATCACTGCAGCCGCACCGGGAGGGCCGACCGGAGATGAGATTTGCGAATCAACCGCCATTGTCGGGCTGGCTGGAGACAAGGATCATGGAGTAGTGATGGGAGCGGTGGGACTCGAACCCACATGCCCGAAGGCGCTCGATTTTGAGTCGAGTCCGTCTACCAATTCCGGCACGCTCCCTGGAAGGGCTGAGGAATGAACTTTAGAGGGACCTAGACTGCCAGTAAAGCAGGTCGGGCCGTCCCCGTGCGACTGATCCGGGCGCCGACAGCCTGGAGCCTCTCCTCCAGCCGCGTGTAGCCCCGGTCGAGATGCTCCAACCCCGCCACGTGAGTGACTCCATCCGCGGCCAGTCCAGCGATCACCATGGCTGCCGCAGCACGAAGATCGGCTCCTGTCACAGGCGCGCCACTGAGCATCGGGACACCTTCGAGAACGGCAACGTTGCCACAGGTGCGAATCTGAGCCCCCATGCGCTGCAACTCGGCCACATGCTGCAGACGATTCTCAAAAATGGTTTCCGTGACCAGGGAGTCTCCCCGAACAGTGGTGAGCAGAGCCATGAACGGGGCCTGCAAATCCGTCGGGAATCCCGGAAACGGTTGGGTCCGCAGCTCACATCCCCGCAACTGTCCTGGTGTGGTGATGGTGAGGCCTTGACCCTGTGGGTTGATGGTGCAGCCCAGTTCCTCCAGCTTGGCCAGCACGGCATTCAAATGACTGGTCTCCACAGGGGTCACATGGAGGCGGGAGCGGGTGGCGGCAGCGGCAATCAGAAACGTGCCCGCTTCAATCCGATCAGGGATCACGGCGTAGTCCGCACCCTGAAGTTCCTTGACTCCCGCGATCTTGATTGTGGAAGATCCGGCACCATGAATCCTCGCTCCCATGGCCTTCAGCAAACCCGCCAGATCCACCACTTCCGGTTCCTGGGCCGCATTGCGGAGTACGGTTTCCCCGTCTGCCAAGGTGGCAGCCATCATCAAGGTTTCCGTGGCGCCCACGCTGGGGCAGTCCAGATGAATAGAACACCCTTGCAAGCGGCCCTGATTGCCCGGCACCTCCGCGGAAACCACCCCGCTTTCAATGGAGATCCTGGCGCCCATGGCCTGCAGGCCCCTGTTGTGTTCACGCACAGGGCGGCTACCGATGCGGCAGCCACCCGGTAAGGGCACCTTGGCCACACCGTGGCGGGCCAGGAGGGGACCGATCAGAAAGAAGCTGGCCCGTAGTTTGCGAGTGAGGTCATAGGACGGGTCGTGGCGGGTGAGCCCATTGCCGCTGAGCACAGCGGAGGGGCCCTCCAGTTGGAAACCCACCCCCAGGGAGACCAGGATTTTGGCCATGGTGCCGATATCCGTGAGATCCGGCATGTTCCGGAGGCGGATGGGCTCGCGGCTGAGCACGGAAGCCGCCATCAGCACCAGGGCGGAGTTTTTGGCGCCATTGACATGCAACTCACCCTCAAGCCGCTGCTGACCAATGATGGATAACTGGGACTCGTTCAGATCAAGAGGGGAGTTCAGGGCGGCAAGTGTCATGGAGGGGTCAGGTCGGCAACCATCCTATTCAGCTCAAAAGTGACAGTAAGACTGGATTTTGCCCAGTCCTCCCGATCAAGAAACTGTCATAAGTTCATGCATTCTAGCAAATTTTTTCTCCTTAACTTCTTTCCTGCGATGGGTCTCATGGATGGTCCTTTGGGTATTAGGATTGCAAAAGGCCATTGGGGTCTTTGACCCCATCCACGCCTGCGGATGTGGCGGAATCGGTAGACGCGCTAGTTTCAGGTACCAGGTCCTGTGGACAAAAAGGATTTAGCGTGATGCAAGAAGGGCCGCCACAAGGTTCCAGATAGCG
>JXQG01000030.1 GCA_001007665.1 Candidatus Synechococcus spongiarum SP3
ACCGGCAGGCTGTGGCAGAAGCTCACCGCAGGTTACCTTGCCTCCTCAGGAGGTGAGGGCCTGTGGAGAGAACGGCCGAGGAGCTCAACGGCGCGGCCACGCCACGGTGCAGCCCATGCCCCCGTCCCCCGGCTCTGCATCAGGGAACCCTGCTCTTCCCCACGGGATGCCCCTGCGCCACGAAAAGTCGGTTGTGGAAAGGTTGTGCAGGTCATGGTCTGCATCGAGACACACCCTCCGAAGGAAGACACGAAAAGTGCTCACCAGGGATCAACCGGCAGGACGCTTACGCTGCTTGGACTCTTTGCGATTCTCAATACTCTGTTTCGCGACATGCACGAGATGGCCAAGGCAAGCGCCATCAACGAGATCTTGTCAGGCCATAGGAACGGCAATCCCGTCACCGACGGCGCCTTGCCTGCCGGGGCGTTCGGCGTGGAAATCCCGCTGCTCGCCATGCTCCTGCCCAGCTTGCCGGCGCCCCGACTGCCCGATTTGCAAGGTGAACGCAGCGCCTGGGGCAAGACTGATTTGCCACGAGGCTTCCCCATAAGACTGGACAGCTCCAAGCGAGTTTTCTCTGGAAAACTGGAAATTTTTCCTTGCCCCCGTTCGGCCGTTTGGGAAGCCCTGCGGGACGAGAGAAGTGGGAACCTGCTGCGGTCTGTTGGTGGGGTTGTCCAGTGCTTCCTCGGGCTTTCCCTAGCCTTGCCAACCAGAGTGTGGCATCAAGAAGCTTTTCGGGAGCGGGGGAGAGGCGTTACACCCAAGCATTCTCCAGATCGAGGCCCAACAGTTGGCGACGCAGCAGGTCCAGGCTGGTTCCCACGCTGACGGCCTGAATCCACCGGCGGCCGCGGCTGGCGCTCCATCGCCGGGAGACCGTGACGGCGCCCTGTGCATTGGCCACGGCAAACACCACAAGTCCAACGGGCTTGCTGGCGCTTCCCCCACCGGGTCCCGCAATACCGGTCACCGCCACGCCCCAGTCCGCCCCCAGGCGGTGGCACGCCCCGACGGCCATGGCCTTGGCGACCGGTGGACTCACGGCTCCGTGGTGTTCCAGATCAGCGGTGGACACACCCAGCAGCTTGTGCTTGACGGCGTTGGCATAGGCCACGATGCCGCCCAGCAGGACGGCTGAGCTACCGGGCACAGCGGTGAGGGCGGCAGCCACGCCGCCACCGGTGCAGGATTCCGCCGTGGCCACGGTTTCCCGGCGCTCCATCAATATCTTCAGCACCACCCTGGTCAGGCTGTCGTCATCACACCCATAGACGCTACTGCCCCCCAGGTCCATGAGTCGCGCCTGGGTGGGGGCAATCAGGGCCTCGGCGCCCTGGCGGGTCTCCGCGCAGGCGGTGATCCTGAACTTCACCTCGCCCGTGCCGGCATAGGGGGCAACCGTAGGATTGGTTTGGGCCAGCTCAGCGGCTGCCGCCTCCGCCAAGCGGGATTCACTCGCCCCCCAGAATCGCAACATACGGCTCACCATCACGCCACGGCCATAGGACTGCTGCCGAAGCCAGGGCACAGCGGTTTGCCGCCACATGGCGTGGAGTTCAGCGGGCACGCCGGGGAACGTGAGGATCACGAATCCCGGCCGTGGCGCCCAGAGCATGCCCGGAGCGGTGCCGGTGGGATTGGGAACGACCGTGGCGCCCTTGGGCAGCAGGGCCTGCTTGCGGTTGCTGGCCGGGATCGGCTGCCCCATGGCCTTGTAGCGGGCCATGACGGTGGCCAGCGCGTCCTCCCGCAGCTCCAGGGGTTGGCCAAAGCAGTCGGCGATGGCCTGGGTGGTGAGGTCGTCGGTGGTGGGGCCCAGCCCACCGGTGGTAACGAGCAGCCGACAGCGACGGCTTGCCTCCCGCACCGCCTCCTGCAACCGTTCACTGTTGTCCCCCACCACCGTCTGGCGGAAATGGGGAATGCCCAGGGCCGCCAAGGCTTCCGCCAACCAGCGGGCGTTGCTGTTGAGGATGTTGCCCAGCAGCAGTTCGCTGCCGATGCACAGCACCTCTGCCCCTTCCCTGGGGTGACCCGGATCAGGGGCCATGGGCTGCGTTACGACGGAACATAAGCGTTTTGGCTGACTTGGCGGGAGGGCAACTGGTTGCCGCCGGGGAGACCAGCGGCAAATCGTGCTGCAATAAGGGCGGCTGAGGACCGGCATCCTGGTCCTCAGCATGGTCTCCCTCTGCCTGCCGTGGCGGCAGATCATCAGCCGCCTTCACGACCGTCCGATCTCTGGGGTCTTCACCATGGCTCCGGGGCATCGCCTGCTTCCGGCCGCTGCGCAGGAGCAACCAGACAAGCAAGGCTGTGGCCAGGCTCAGCCAGAGGAAGCGGTTGCCCACGTTGGCCACCACCAGGGCCAGGCAGGCCAGCCACTGGGTGACGGCATAGATCAGAAAGACGGTGTGCCGATGGCTGAACCCTGCCCGCAGCAACCGGTGATGCAGATGACGGCGGTCCGGGTAGAAGGGGGATTGGCCGGATTGCAGCCGGCCCATCATCACGGCAGACATATCCGCCAGGGGCAGGAAGAGAATCATCAGGGGCAGCAGCAGACTGACCCCGGTGAACTCCTTGGCTGGGCCAATGATGCTGATGGCGGCCAAGGCAAAGCCGAGAAAGTAGGACCCCCCATCCCCCATGAAGATCTGCGCCGGGTTCAGGTTATGGCGCAAAAATCCCAGGCAGGTTCCTGCCAGCGCGGCAGCCAGCAGTGTGGGGGCCAGGGCAGCCTGGTCATTCACGTAGAAGGTGACGACCGTGAGGCCCACCGCCGCGATGCCGCCCACCCCTGCCGCCAGGCCGTCGAGCCCGTCGATCCAGTTGATGGCGTTGGTGATGCCCGCCAGCCACAGCACCGTCACCAGCAAGCTGAAGCCTGTGGAGAATTGCAGCACCTGTCCGCCCAGATGGAGGTTCACGGCAGTGATGCGGATGCCCGCTTCCCACACCACCGTTGCCACCAGAAACTGCATGGAGAGTCGGGGCAGGGGAGGCAACGAGAGCAGATCGTCAGCCAGGCCAAGACAGAAAAACGCCAGTGATCCCCAGATGGCTGCCCAGATGAGCGTCTCCTGATTCCTGGGCAGGACGCCAAAAGCTCCGCAGGCCCAGGTCATAGCCAATGCTGTCGTAAACCCCAGCACCATGGCAATGCCCCCGATCCGCACGACGGGCGTCTTGTGCTGCTTGCGGATATCGGGACGGTCGGTGAGGCCAAATCGCAACCCCAAGCTCCGCACAAGCGGGACCAGCAAGGTGGTGATCAGCACGGAAAGGCCGAACGCCAACAGGCTGAAGCCCCAAGGGTTGGCAGCGCCGGTGAGGATATCTACCATCTCGGCGGCCATGGCGAGCGGAATTCAAAAGGGCGGGGCAGAGGCGGTTGAGGGGCCATGGGCACGGGCGTTACAACGGGAAACGACGACACAGTTCATCCACCCGCTGGCGGCAGCGGTGGAGCACCTCTTCACTGTCCGGGTTCCGGAGGCGATCCGCAATCACCTCCGCCACCTGCTGGAAGGCTTCCGCATCAAACCCCCGCGTGGTCATGGCGGCAGTGCCCAGGCGGATCCCGCTGGTGACAAAGGGGGATTCGGGGTCAAAGGGGATGGTGTTTTTGTTGACGGCCATCTTCGTCTCGCTGATCAAGGCATCAGCCCGTTTCCCGGTCATGCCCAGGGAGCGCACATCCACCAGTACCAGGTGGTTGTCCGTTCCCCCTGACACCAACCGTAAGCCACGCTCCTGCAGACGCTGAGCCATGGCCTGTGCATTGATCACGACTTGGCGGGCGTAGCGGCGGAAGCTGGGCTCAAGGGCCTCTCCCAGCGCCACGGCCTTGGCGGCAATCACGTGCTCCAGCGGCCCCCCCTGGCAACCCGGGAAAACAGCCTTGTCCAGGAGCTTGCCCTGATCGGGATCGTTGCACAGAATCAGTCCTCCCCGGGGACCCCGCAGGGTTTTGTGGGTGGTGGTGGTCACCACATGGCAATGGGGCAGGGGGCTGGGGTGCATCTCCGCCGCCACCAGCCCGGCGATATGGGCCATATCGGCCAGGAGATAGGCCCCCACCTCATCGGCAATGGCTCGGAAGGCGGCAAAGTCGATGATGCGGGGATAGGCCGAGAAGCCACAGATCATGAGTCGGGGTTTGCACGCCAGGGCCAGTCGGCGAATGGCGGCAAACTCAAGACGCTCCGTATCCGGATCCACGCCGTAATGCACAGCCCTGAACCATTTGCCGGAAACGTTCACCGGCGAGCCGTGGGTCAGGTGGCCGCCGTGGGACAGGTCCATGGCCAGGATCGTGTCCCCTGGCTTCAGCAGTGCCAGCAGCACAGCGAAATTGGCCTGGGCGCCGCTGTGGGGCTGCACGTTGGCCCACTCCGCCTTGAAGAGGCGCTTGGCCCGGCGAATGGCCAGGGACTCCACAGCGTCGATGTGCTCACAACCGCCGTAGTAGCGCTTCCCGGGCAAGCCTTCCGCGTACTTGTTGGTGAGGACTGTTCCTTGGGCCTCCATCACGGCCCTGGAGGCAAAGTTCTCACTGGCAATCAGTTCGATGTGCTCCTGCTGGCGACGCTCCTCTTGATAGACGAGGTTGGCCAGCTCCGGATCGCTCTCCAGCAGTGAGCGGTTGCGGACGGCGCTCGTAGTTGGGCTCAACAAGGCTTTCCGTGGGATGCTCTTCCGATGGTAGAAACACGGAAATCTCATCCGCACCCCAAAGACACCAAAGCCGCCCGTGGCGGGGCGGCTTAAAAAGGCTAAACGGGCCTGGAGAGATTCGAACTCCCGACACCCTGATCCGTAGTCAGGTGCTCTGATCCACTGAGCTACAAGCCCAGCCGTTAGCGGTGCCCAGGAGCCTGACGGCAGCCCGGCGGAAATTGATTATGCACCCAACGGGTTGCGGGCGTCAAGCCCGAGGCGGCGCGATGTTGAAAGGCAATGTTGAGAGGCAATTCTTGGAGACAATGAGGAGACAATGAGGAGACAATGAAATGCGCTGTTGTTGCCCTGGCCATGCCCTTGCGTTGGATCGGTGAGCCTGACCCTGCGGATCCCCGCTATCAGGATCTGGAGCGGCGGGTCAACCTGGCCTTGCACGGGGCCCTCTACGCTGCCCTCAATTCCGTTCTCTGGTTCGCGCAGCTGCTGCGACATCCCTGGTCCCACCTGAGCTGGTTCAGCCTGGCGTGGCTCCTGGCGCTGCTGGTTCACCTGGCCGTTGTGGCCCGACGGCAGGTCCGCTGAAGTGCTGGAAGCACCGCTGACGGCAGCGCGGTTGCCCAGGGCAGAGGTCAGGAGTTGGCGTTGCCGATAGGGTTGGGCAGCAACGACATGGTCGTCATGCTGGTCATTGAGATCATCAACACCCGGGAGGTGATGCGCAAGCGCATTGGGCCGCTGGGAGACCTTCTGGTTGGTCGCGTTCTTGACCATGAGGTAGAGGTGGAGAAAGCCGTGATTCAAGAATTGGAGACAGCCTTTAAGTCCTTTGGCATCGAGGCCAATATCCTGTCCGTGGAGGGGGTGGAACTCGTAGGAAACCGCCTGGAGGTTCCCCTCAAATTGCGGGAACAACGGCATGTCATCCCCTGAGGCGGCGGCGCAGCAGTTGCAAGAGTTCCTCCGCTTCGGCCACCCGCAGGTGCTGGGCCAGAAGGCCATAGCTCACCAAGCCGAGACCCGCAGAGGCCAGGAGCTCCAACACGCCGCCCGCAAATCCCCGGGGCCAGGCCACCAGTCGACTTGTCAACGCTGCTGCCAGAGCCCCTGCGGCTGTGGCCAGCAGCAGCGCCAGACCATCCCGCAGCAGCGGCCGCCAGGACAGGGATCGACCGTGACGCTTCAGACAAAGCATCAGGACCAGGGCTGCCATCACGTTCACCCCCATGGTGGCCAGCACCAGCCCCGCTGCGCCAAAGTTGAAGGGCAGAAGCAGCCCAGCGGGGGTCGGTCCCCCGGTGAGACTCCAATCCAGAACAACGTTGAGACCAATGCCCACCGCCGCAATACGGAACGGGGCGACGGCATCCTCCAAAGCATAGAAGGCCCGCACCAGCACGTCTCTGGCCAGGTAGGCGGGCATTCCCAGTCCATAGGCCACCAGCAGAGCGCCCACCAGTTCCGCCGCCCGGCTGTCGAAGGCGCCATGGCCGTAGACGGTGCGGATCAGCGGTTCCGCCAGCACCATGAGCAGGGCGCCCATGGGCAACATGGCGACAACGCTCACCATGAGACCCCAGCGCAGTTGACGGCGGAAGCCGTCGCCATCGCTGGCTCTCACCAGACGGGACAGGGCCGGCAGCAGCGGCACCAGCACCATGCTGGAGACAATGCCCAGCGGGGTCTGCACCAGCAGATTGGCGTAGGTCAGCCCTGCGGCCACCCCCTGCTGGGGCAGAAGGGACGCGAAGAAGAGGTCTGTAAAGACAGCGATGTAGAGCATTCCCGAGGACAGGGTGGCAGGACCCATGACCCGCAGAACTTCCCCTACCTCCGCATCCCGCCAATGCCAGCGCAGCCGTGGCCAGCCCAACCCCAGGCGACCCAGGGCCGGTAGCTGCGCCAGCCACTGCAAGAGCCCACCGACCGTGGTGGAGAGACCGAGAACGATGCCCCCCAGCAGGGCTTGCCCAGGGGCGCCAATGTCTGCTCCCAACCGCCACCAGAGCCAGCCCAGCCCAGCCAGAACTGCCATGCTGGACAAGAGGGGGCTCAGGGAAGGGAGCCAAAAGGCATCCGCTGCATTGAGGGCGCCAAATCCGAGACCCACCAGCCCGGCCACCAGGGCCAGGGGCGCCATGAGCCGCACCTGAAGCACGGCCAACTGGCGGATGGTCTCCTTCCCTGCCAGAGCCAGACCAGGCGCGGTAACGTCAACGACGAGATCGGCGCCCAACACCAGCGCCACGGTCACCAACAACAGCGCCGTGCCCACCATGGTGTTGACGTTCTCCAGAAGCCGTCGGGCCTGCTGGCGGTCTCTCTTGGCCAGCACCGAGACCATGGCGCTGTGGAAGGGCCCGTTGATTCCCCCCAGCAGGACCAGCAGGAATCCGGGCACCACATAGGCGTAGTTATAGGCGTCGTAGGCTGGGCCAATGCCGAAGGCCGCCGCCAGGGCCAGTTGGCGCACCAGTCCACCCAGTTTACTGAGACTGGTGGCGGTGCCGACAATCAGCCCAATCCGGCCGAGAGAACGTGCAGGTGGGGGGTGGACCATGGGGGGCTACCACTGGGGCAGGATAGCGGTATGCCCAGAGGGAACCGAGGATGAGTCGGACAGAGACGGAGCAGTCACGCCAGGTGCTGTCCTTTGCACCCCTCACCGAAGGGATTCTGCTGCGGCGCTACCGGCGCTTTCTGGCGGACGTGCAGTTGGCGGACGGGACGGAGATGACGGCTCATTGCCCCAATACGGGTCCCATGACCGGTGTCTGTGAGGCGGGATCCCCGGTGCGCATCCGTCACGACCCCAGCCCCCACCGCAAACTGGCCTGGACCTGGGAGCAGATTCAGGTCTGCGGTCATGGCGGACAGCCCGAGTGGGTGGGCATTAATACCGCCCTGCCCAATCGTCTCCTGGAGCAGGCCATTCGCCAAGGGAGGCTGGACGCCCAGTTGGGCGCCCATGAAACCATCCGCCGCGAGATAACCTACGGCCGCCAGAAAAAGAGCCGCATTGACCTGCTGCTGGATGGCGGAGAGCGTCCCGTCTACGTGGAGATCAAGAACACCACATGGAGCGAGGGGCCAGTGGCCTTGTTTCCCGATACGGAGACCACGCGGGGTCAGAAGCATCTGCAAGAGCTCATGGACGTGTTGCCCACGGCCCGGGCCGTGCTTCTGTTCTGTGTGAATCGCAGCGACTGCCCCAGCTTTGCCCCCGGCGACCGTGCCGATCCTCGCTATGGAGAGCTGTTCCGCATGGCGCGCTCTGCTGGCGTCGAGGTATACGCACCACGCTTTTCCCACCGGCCGGATGGTGTGGACTGGTGTGGACTGGCAACGGTTCTGGATCGTCAGCCCGATGCCCCTGCCCCAGGGGAGTGTCGTGGAATCTTGTAACAGCAGCTACAAAACTTCTTCCTACAGGCTTGCAGTGTGGCGAATAGAGTTGGCGACATTCGCCGACGCCTCTTCATCTTTGCACGTGCTTTTTCCTTTGTATGACGCTTGCAATGCATCGCCCGCACGTGACTGCGGCCCAGCAGTTGGCACAGAAGAGCCTGGTAAACGGTGTCGCTCAGCTAACTGAGTTCATCACGAAGGGCTCTCCCAATCAGTTGGCCTGGGTGGCCTGCGTGCCCTTGAGCCTCATGGGCCTGGGCCTGTTCAATCTTGCCGCCAAGGCTCAGGAAACGATTGAGGCTGCTGAGCCGGACATCAGCGCCGCCTTCCTGGCCAACAATCTCTGGTTGCTGATCGCCACCATCCTCGTCATCTTCATGAATGCGGGCTTCGCCATGGTGGAGGCAGGGATGTGTCGGCAGAAGAATGCCGTCAACATTCTGGCGAAAAACCTTTTCGTGTTCGCCTTGGCCGTGAGCGCCTACTGGTTCATAGGCTACTCCATCATGTATGGAGATTCCGTAGTCGGTGGATGGCTGTATTGGAACCAATTCTTCTTTGATCCCTACGTCTCGCCAGAGACCATCGCCGAGGCAGGGCTGGTGCCGACGGTGGACTTCCTCTTCCAGGCGGCCTTCGCCGGCACAGCTGCTACCATCGTCTCCGGTCTGGTGGCGGAGCGGATCAAGTTTGGCGAGTTCGTCATCTTTTCTCTGGTGCTCACCGGGATTATCTATCCCATCTCCGGTAGCTGGCAGTGGAACGGCGGTTGGCTCTCCGAGATGGGCTTTATCGATTTTGCCGGCTCCTCCATCGTTCACTCCGTGGGCGCCTGGGCCGGTGTCGTGGGTGCTGCCCTCCTGGGTCCCAGGATCGGCAAGTTCGTCAACGGCCAGGCCCAGGCCATACCTGGCCACAACATGGGGATCGCCACCCTGGGCTGCCTGGTGCTCTGGATCGGCTGGTACGGCTTTAACCCCGGCTCCCAGTTGGCCATGGACCAGTACGTGCCCTTTGTGGCTGTGACCACCACCCTGGCTGCCGCTGGCGGCGGTATTGGTGCGGCCCTGCTCTCCAAGATCACTTCCGGGAAGCCCGACCTGACCATGATCATCAACGGCATCCTGGCGGGTCTGGTGAGCATCACCGCCGGCTGCGGCAACATGACGCTGGTGGGCTCATGGGTAGCTGGCTTTATTGGCGGCCTCAGCGTGGTGATCTCCGTCAGCGTTCTGGACAGAATGGGCATTGACGACCCCGTCGGCGCCTCTTCGGTTCACGGCACATGCGGGATCTGGGGCACGCTGGTGATTGGCCTCTGGGGTGTTGAGAGCATGGATGCCGGAGCAGCCGGCATTGGCCTGCTCAATGGCGGCGGCTTTGCCCAGCTGGGTGTTCAGATCGTGGGTGTGCTGGCCTATGGCATCTGGACCGCAGTGACCTGCTGGATCGCCTGGATGGTGATTGGCGCCATCTTCGGCGGCATTCGGGTGACCGAAGAAGAAGAACTCACGGGTCTGGACATTGGCGAGCACGGCATGGAAGCCTACCCGGAGTTCGCTGCCAGCAACAGCTGATGGGTTGAGCCTGGTTGTTTGTCAATGCAGAAAAGCTCCGGACAATCCTGGTCCGGGGCTTTTTTTTCTTGCTCTGCCCATACACTGCTCACTGACCCCGTTGTGCTGCTGTGGCTGAAACCATTGATACTCAGGCATTTCGTCGCACACTCCACCACTCCGACAACTACAACCGGCGTGGCTTTGGTCGGGCCAAGGAGGTGGAGAGCACCTTGGAAAACGCCTATCAGTGCGACCTGATCCAGCAGATCCGCGCCAACAGCGACAAGCTCACCCAGGGCCGTCTCACCATTCACCTGGCTGAAGCTTTTGGTTTCTGCTGGGGTGTGGAGCGGGCCGTGGCCATGGCCTACGAGACCCGTCGCCATTTCCCCAAGGAGCGCATCTGGATCACCAACGAGATTATCCATAATCCCTCGGTCAACCGCCATCTGCGCCAGATGGGGGTGTTGTTCGTCCCGATCATGGAAGGGCGCAAGGACTTTTCAGCCGTGGAGCAGGGGGATGTGGTCATCCTGCCCGCCTTTGGCGCCACGGTGGACGAAATGCAGCTCCTCAATCAGCGCCAATGCACCATTGTGGACACCACCTGTCCCTGGGTGTCCAAGGTGTGGAGTGCCGTAGAGCGCCACAAGAAGAGGGATTTCACCTCCATCATCCACGGCAAGGTGAAGCATGAGGAAACCCTGGCCACCAGTTCCTTTGCCGGCACCTACCTGGTGGTACTGAATCTGGAAGAAGCCCGCGTGGTGTGTGATTACATTCTCTCCGGCGGGGATCGCCAGGCTTTTCTGGAGCGCTTCCAACATGCCTGCTCCCCCGGGTTTGACCCCGGCAGGGATTTGGTGCGGCTGGGGGTTGCCAACCAGACCACCATGCTGAAGACGGAAACGGAAGCCATTGGTCGGCTATTCGAGCAGACCCTGTTGCGTCGCTATGGTCCCACAGCCCTGAAGGAACACTTTCTGGCTTTTAACACCATCTGTGATGCAACCCAGGAGCGTCAAGACGCCATGTTTTCCCTGGTGGAGGAAAAGCTGGACCTGATGGTTGTCATCGGTGGCTACAACTCCTCCAACACCACCCATCTGCAGGAAATCGCCATGGAGCGCGGCATTCTCTCTCTCCACATCGATGCTCCCGAGCGCATTGGTCCTGGTAACGCCATTGAACACAAGCCGCTGGGTCAACATCTGGAGCGCCTCTCTCCCTTCCTGCCGGAAGGAGAGATCACCGTAGGAGTCACCTCAGGCGCATCCACCCCTGACCGCGTTGTGGGGGAAACCATTCGCGCTCTGTTCGAGATTGCCAATGACGGCTTCTCCAACCAGGGGTTCTGAGGGTCAGCGATTTGTCCAGATCCTGTTGACAATCTCCATACCCGTCAGGGCTTGCCAGAGGAAGAGCGTCATGACGCCCATATTCAACCCCACATGGGCTTTTCTCGCCACCGTATTGCCCCGCTGCATCAGGGGCGCCAGCCCAGCAGCCAAGGCAATCATGCAGGCCATGGCGGCGCCCGTCAGCAGATGGGGACCCACGAACAGCTTGCCGTTGTTCAGATAGGTCACCCCCATGCCGACGAAGGCGCCCAGCACCATCAACGCCAAAACAAGGGAACCCATGAGGAAATGACGCTGACCAACCTTGCTCTTGACCAGTTGTTTGCGCAACTCGGCATCCTTCGTGGTGCGCAGTGCCTTGCTGCGGGTGCCCAGAAACAGGGCATAGCCACTCAAGGCCAGCAGTGACCACATCATCAAGGGGTGGACGAAGTTGAGGCTAAAGCCAATGGTCTCCGGCATGGCAGCGTCAGGGGGATGGTCTGCTGGTTCAAGCTAGGAATTTACCTCCTCACATGTGCCGTAAGGCACGGTGCTAGTGGAGAAAATGGCGACGGCCTGTGCAGATCATCACCAGGCCACGGGCGTTGCAAGCCGCAATAGACTCCTCGTCCCGCTTGCTGCCACCCGGCTGAATCAGGGCGCGGATGCCGGCGCCGGCCGCCAGATGCACCGTATCGGGGAAGGGGAAAAAGCCGTCACTGGCCAGGACGGCGCCGTGGGAGTGCTCTCCGGCAGCCGCCAGGGCCAACTCCGCTGCACCAACGCGGTTCATCTGACCCGCACCGATGCCGAGGGTCTGCTGATCTTTGGACACCACAATGGCGTTGGAGCGCACATGACGCACTACGCGCCAGGCAAAGTCCAGTTCGGCCAGGAGCAGGGCGTCGGGCTGTGCCGTGCTCACCACCTGCCAGGTGGAACGGTCTACAGGCTGATGATCCCGCTGCTGCGCCAGGACGCCCCCCAGGATGGCGCGCAGTTGTTGTCCGGATGCGCCAACCACTGCCCCCGGATCCATGGTGAGAAGACGCAGATTGGACTTCCGGGCCAGACACTCCAGCGCCTCCGTTGAGACGCCAGGGGCCACCGCGCATTCCACAAAAATGGAAGCCAACTGAGCCGCGGCGGCGGCATCCAGGGGCTGGTTCACAGCCACAACGCTGCCAAAGGCGGACACCGCATCCGCCGCCAAGGCCCGCTGCAGCGCTGTGGCCAGATCAGCCCCGGTGGCTACACCACAGGGATTGGTGTGCTTCACCACCACGGCGGCCGCCAGGTCAGACGGAAACTCCTGCACACTGGTGAGGGCAGCATCCAGATCCAGCAGGTTGTTAAAGCTCAGCTGTTTTCCCTGCAACTGCCGCGCCGCGCCCCAGCCAACCTGGGATTCCCCGTACCAAAGGGCGGACTGATGAGGGTTTTCACCGTAGCGCAGGCGCTGGCGCTGTGGCAGCGTCAACTGCAACGGGTCTGGATCCTCCAGTTGGGCGCCCAACCACTGGCTGATGGCAGCGTCATAGCGGGCAGAGTGCCGAAAGGCGGCCAAGGCCAAACGGCGACGCTGCTGAAGATCCAGGCTACCGGCAGCCAAGGCCTCCAGGAAGGGTCCATATTGATCAGGCGCTGTCAGCACACTGACATGGGCATGGTTTTTGGCGGCGGCTCTGAGCATGGCCGGGCCGCCAACATCAATGACCGCGGTGGCCTGGTCCCAAGCCACCGCGGCATCCGCCACCGTGGCTTCAAAGGGGTAGAGGTTGACCACCACCAGATCAATAGGAGGGATGCCCTGGCGTTGCAGCTCCTCCAGGTGCTCCGGCTTGTGGCGGTCCGCCAGGATGCCACCGTGGATCCGTGGGTGCAGCGTTTTGACGCGACCATCGAGCAGTTCGGGAGCGCCGGTGTGATCCGCCACGGTGGTGACCGCCAAGCCCGCGTTTTCCCCCAAGAGGCGAGCCGTTCCCCCACTGCAGATCAACTGGAAACCATGGCGCTGCTGTAGCGTTGTGGCCAAATGCGCTAAGCCGGTTTTATCGGAGACGCTGAGCAGTGCAGTGGGAGTCATGGGCACATCCGGACAGGGTCCATGCTAGAGAAGAGCCAGAACAAGCCAGTGGGCTGTGATTGAGCAGATGGTGCGGCGGGGCAAGTCCGGACCTGGTCGATTGGTTCTGCTCCATGGTTGGGGCGCCAACAGCCAGGACCTGCTCCCCCTTGCCCATCACCTCATGGAGGGTCTGGGGGACGTGGTGGCCTTGGAGGCTCCAGAGCCTCACCCCCATGTGCCGGGCGGGCGGCAGTGGTATCCCTTGACCGAGGAGGCACAAGCGCAGGGCTGGCCCGGGGTTCCCGCTGCTCTGGCCACCATCAATCGTCATCTGGCCCGCCTGCGGCAGGAGCATCCATGGCCACGGACTGCCCTGCTGGGGTTTTCCCAGGGCGCCGCCATGGCCCTGGAAGCTGCTGTCCATAAGCCCCTGGCGGGGGTGGTGGCGTGCAGTGGATATCCCCATGGCCGGAACCCGCTACAGGGTCTTCAAGCGCCAGTTCTGCTGATCCACGGCCAAAACGACCCAGTGGTTCCCCTGCAAGCCAGCCTTCAGTTACAGGCATTGCTGGAGGCACAGGGGTGCGAGATTACGCTGCGCAGCTTCCCGGGTGAACACACCATTCCATTCGAAGCCCTGGCGTTCATCCGTCCGTTCCTTGAGCGGTGCTTTGGTGTGGAGGGTTCCTAGACAAAGGCCCTAGACAAAAGCGTAGTCGTAGTCTTCCATTTCATCCCAGTCGTCAGAGATGTTCTCAAGACCGGCATAAATGGTGTCTTCACCAACGCTTTCCACAATTGTTTTCAGGGAAGGAAAAAGAAAATGATTTTCCGCGGCGTAATGAGCGCTAAACACCCCTTTCTCGGCAAGGAAGAAACGATCTGTTGTATGCTCGTTGCGGCGCACGTTGATTAGAGCGGGAGGTTTGAGCTCTTGCCTGGCAATGTAATGGCGGGCCGCTGTGACAGGCTTCAGCTCCCCCGTGTCCAGGTGAAAGGAAGGCACATAGGAGAGAACCCGCTGGCCAGCCAAGCGGCGGCGGCTGACCCGCTTTCTTTTTTTCGACATGGAAAAATGGCCGGAACTTGAGGATTCCTTCGCCAATGAACAACACTATATAGATTAAGGTATTTTTGTGATTTCAGCAAGGGTTCCGCGGTGCATCGTTGGGGCTCGGGTCTAACCCAAGCGGGACGACGACTCAGGCCCGACTTTTCCTAGCCTGCACGGAAATTCTCTGCACAACTCCTGGTGGCCCTTGGCGTTTCTGCTGATTACCGGTCCCTGGCCCAGAACTTGCTGGAGTCCTTTGCCAATGGCGGTGAGCTGCGCTGCCTGGCTGTGTACATGGCCCTCAGTGATGCCTCGGGCCTGTTGCACCTGGAGGCCGTCGCCCGCTGGCCGACCGGCCTCCAGCGTCTACCGGAGTCCCTGAGCGATCCCGCTCTGCAGGTTCCGGAGCAAGGACGGCGTTGGCTACCCCTGCGCAATGGTCACCATCTGCTGGGGGCACTGTTGGCGGAAACCACGGCCCTGTCTTGGCCAGACTCCTTCTCCCGACGACTCAGCCGCCTGGCCACCGCCTTGGCCACAGCCCGGACCCTGGATCTGCGCTGTGAAAACATGTTGCTGGATCTGGAACATCTCCGGAGACAACAGGTCAAGCAAGAGCACCAGTTGGCGGCGCTGATCCACCAGATGCGGAATCCGCTGGCAGCGCTGCGCACCATTGCCCAACTGCTGCGCCGGCGACTGGACCAGGATTCTGAACACCAGCGCCTGGTGACCAGTGTTCTGGACGAAGGCCAGCAGTTGGAGCGTTACCTCAAGGTGCTGGAACAATTGCCCCGTCAGCGCCTGAGCACGGAGCTGGAGCAGCCTCGCCTGCTGCCCCCCTTCCGCTCCGTCCGGGCGGACGGTCGGCTACAGGAGCGTCTTCCCCCCCTGCTGCGCCGTGCCCAGTCCAGTTGTGAAGCCTCGGGACGCCCTTGGCATCAACCCAAGAACATGCCCCAGTGGACAGGGGACGTGGACGCCGTTGCGGAAATCCTTGCCAATCTCATTGAAAATGCCCTCCGCTATGCTCCGCCACGGGCGCCCATTGGATTTTGCTGGTCCACCAGCGCTGATGCAGTGCAACTCCTGCTGTGGGACGGTGGCCGCCCCATTCCCGAGCCGGAGCGGGAGCGGATTTTCTGCCAGGGCCAACGGGGCGCCACCGGCGCTGGTCACCAGGGCACAGGCTATGGCCTCAGTCTGGGTCGCCAACTGGCCCAGAGCCTCGGGGGCGCCTTGACGCTGATCACCCAACCGGGGTTGTTGTGTCCCGAGGCCACACCCGAAGGCAACGGCTTCCTGCTCACCCTGCCGACTTCCTCTTAGACAACTCCGACAGGCACAACCAGAACCAGGCCATAGAGCCAGAGGCAGGCGGTGGCGCTCCACTCCAGTACGGCCCCCAGGCTGTCGCCGTTCTGGCCCCCCAACCAACGGCCCAGGAGCAATGTCACCACAATGATGGCCACATTTCCCAGGAGGACCCAGGGGCCAAAGCCAAGGCTGAGCCCCCCCAAGAGCAGGCTGGCGGGCAGCAACTCCCGGGTCAGGGCCTGTTGTTGGGCAGCATGGTGGGCGCCGCTGCCCCCCATGCGCAAGGGCGGCCACCAGGCCAGCGCCAGCAGAGGCGCCGTGCGGGCCCATACCGCTACCGCCAGCAGGACGGCCACCATGGGCGCATCAGCCTCTGCCAGCCAGAGCCATCCCCCAAACCGCAACAGCAACAACGCCGCCATGGCCGTCACCCCCATGGCCCCCACCCGGCTGTCAGTCATGGCCTTGAGCCGTGCGGGGCCAGCGCTGAGGCCGTCGGCCGTATCCATGACGCCATCCAGATGCAGGCCTCCCGTGAGGCCCATCTCCGCGACCATCAGCAGGGTGACGCCGCTGGCGATCGGCAGGTGCAACGGCTCCACCAACTGCCAGAGCAGGCCCTGGATCAGGGCAATGGTCGCACCCACCAGTGGCGCGAAACGGGCAATGCGCCCAAAGCGTGGCCGCACCAGCGGCAGGGTGGGGAGGCGGGAATAAAACATCCAGCTTCCCGCCAAGTCGTTCCACCAGTGGCCAGGAGATGGGTCAGACACGGGCTATGTGGCCAGACCAGGACCGGCTCTTCCCGCCAGCCTAGGGTGCGGTCCATGGGTTTTCGTTTTGCGATTCGCCACCGCTGCCCCGTGACGCAAGCACGCCTGGGACACCTGCAGACACCCCACGGCCCAGTGGATACGCCCCGCTTCATGCCGGTAGGCACCAGGGCCACCGTGAAGGGCCTGACCACGGAACAGTTGGGCCAGACCCAGGCACAGATGGTCTTGGCCAACGCCTACCACCTCCACCTGCAACCCGGGGAGGACTGCGTTGCCGCGGCAGAAGGTCTGCACCGCTTCATGGCCTGGGACGGACCGATCCTGACGGATTCGGGCGGCTATCAGGTGTTCAGCCTGGCAGGCTGCAATCGGGTGGATGACCATGGCGTTACCTTCCGCTCCCCTCGGGACGGCCGCACCATCCGGATGACGCCGGAGCGCAGCATGGCCATCCAGAATCGCCTCGGGGCCGACGTGATCATGGCCTTTGATCAGTGTCCCCCCGCCCAGGCCAGTCGCCAGGAGGTGGAGGCAGCCACGGACCGCACCCACCGCTGGCTGGAGCGTTGCATCGCTGCCCACAGCAACCGGGACCAGGCCCTGTTCGGCATTGTTCAAGGGGGACGCCATGGGGAGCTGCGCCGCTGGTCGGCGGCTACCGTCTGCAGCCATGATCTGCCCGGCTTCGCCATTGGCGGAGTCAGCGTGGGGGAGTCCACGGCAGACATCCACCAGGTGGTCCGCCTGGTGTCCCCCCTGCTGCCCGAGCATAAACCCCGCTATCTCATGGGTGTGGGCTCTTTGGCGGAGATGGCCCAGGCTGTGGCCCAGGGGGTGGACCTGTTCGATTGCGTGTTGCCCACGCGCCTGGGTCGCCATGGCACTGCCCTGGTGCAAGGCGACACCTGGTCGCTGAAACGCGCCGGCTTCCGCAACGATCACCGCCCTCTGGATGGCAGTTGCCCCTGCTGGACCTGCCGCCACCACTCCCGCGCCTATCTCCACCACTTGATTCACAGCCAGGAGTTGCTGGCCGCAAGCCTCCTGAGCCTCCACAACCTCACCCACCTGCAACGCTTCTGCAACGCCATGGGCCAGGCCATTGTCGAGGGAACATTTGCAGAGCGTTTCACCCCCTGGGATTCCGCCTCGCCGGCTGCCAACACGTGGTAGCTTTCAGGCGCCGCCGCTCATCACGGAATCGAACGCCATGGTCCAGCCCGCTCTTATCCTGGCCCAACTGCCGGAGGCTTATCAGCCCTTCGCTCCGCTGGTGGACATTCTCCCGCTGATTCCCCTGTTCTTCCTGCTGCTGGCCTTTGTCTGGCAAGCCTCCGTCGGCTTCCGCTGAGGGCAGACCCGACCAACTCCGTCAGCACGTGACCCGCAAAGACAGGCAGTTGCAAGATGCGGGGCCAGCGCCATGGCTCCTGGAGCAGCCGATAAAACCATTCCAGTTGTAGGGCCTGCATGGCGCCCGGCGCCCGCCGCACAGAACCACTCCACACATCAAAGCTGCCACCGACCCCGAGCCAGAGGCCATGGCCACGGGGACGCACCTTCTCAATCCACAACTCCTGGCGTGGCACCCCAAGGCCCACAAACACCAACTCCGGCTGCTGCCGCCGCAGATCCGCTTCCACCACAGGCCAGTGACGCGAAGACTGGTAGCCGTGGATGAGGTGCTGTAGACGAAGTTGCGGGTGGCGCCGCTTCCAGAATCGGGCCGCAGCTTGAAGACGGTCGTCCCGTGCTCCCACCCAGGCCACCCGCCACCCGAGGGCGGAGGCACGGCCCAGCAGCATCTCAGCCAGTTCAATGCCGGGTTGACGACGCAGCCGATACCCCTGGAGCCGCAACGCCCAGACCACCCCTGCACCATCAGGAATCACCAACGCAGCCCCTCGGATCACCCTGCGGAGTGGGGCATGGTTGCGGGCGGCCATGGCCATCTCGGCATTCAGGGTCACCACGTGGCCACCACCGCAGACCAGTGTTTCCGCTGCGCTGAGGAGGTGAGGGGTCAGGTGGACAGGGAGACCCAACACCTCTGCCTTCAGGCATTCGCTTGACACCATTAGATGGGTGCATCCAGATGCATGGTGGGATTGTCCACGCTGCGTTCAATCCAGTGGGCCAGTTGAAGGGCGCGGAAGGCCTGTTGACCGTCCACCGCGGAAGCCTCCAGGCCCCGCACACAGCGGAGAAAGTTCTCCAGTTCTGCATACAGGGGCTCGATAGAGGTGGTGGACACCTCTTCGACAAAGCCGTCGTTACGATAAATGAGTTCCCCGTGGTCAGCGGAATACCACTGGTGGGCACGGCGGTGGATGCAGAGGGTGTGATTGAGAAAGTCTGTCTCCACAAGGGCATCCCGGCAGTGGGCACTGAGGCTGCGAATTTTGTGATGGGCCATCTTGCTGGCCGTCAGGCTGGCCACCACCCCGTTGCCAAAGCCCAGGGTGGCGTTGACATAGTCGATGGGACCCGTGCCGCTGCGCCCGCCGGCAGCGGCCAAGCGCACCACCTTGGCGCCGGCCAGCTCCAACACCAGGTCAATGTCGTGGATCATGAGATCCAGCACGACGGACACATCGTTGGCGCGGTCTCCATGGGGGCTGTGGCGACGGCCCTCCAGCACCACCACCTCCTCATGGGACACCACCTTCACCAGTTCCCGAAAGGCCGGATTGAAGCGTTCAATGTGGCCCACGTGCAGGAGCCGCTGATTCTCTTCCGCCGCTGCATTCAGGTCGCAGGCTTCTTCCTGGGTGGCGGCGATGGGTTTTTCCATCAGGACATGGAGTTTGGCGCGAAGACAATCCATGCCCACCTGGTGGTGGAGCAGTGTGGGTACGGCAATACAAACCGCCTCCACCTGCTGGAGCAACTTCTGGTAGTCGTGAAACGCCTGGCAGCCGAACTGGTCGGTTGCCATGGCCAAGCGTTGGGGGTCCGTGTCCGCCACCGCCACCAGGTGGGCATCCCGCAACAGGCTCAAGACCCGGGCATGGTGCCAGCCCATGTTGCCAATCCCGATCACGCCAACTCTGACGGGCTTCATGGCGGAAGGTGGGGCAATGTGAGTCACAGCCAGAGCTCAGCCCCTCGGTTGTGCCCATTATGAGCCACCACGAGCCTCCGCCAGGGCTGTGGGGCCGGAGTTGACAGGGGGCATGCGCAGCTCCACATGGGTAATGCGCGGACCCTTGAGGCGTTGAACCACAAAGTGCAGCTCATGCCAGTGGAGGCTCTCGCCCACGGCCGGGATGCGCTGAAACTGCTCCAGAAGGAATCCCGCCAAGGTGTGGTGTTTTTCCGACTGGGGCAAAGAGATGTGGAGCTGGCGGTTCAGTTCGTCAATTTCCAGGTCGGCGGCCAAACACCAATGGCCCGGGGCCAAAGCCTTCACTGCAACAGGTTCACCATTGGCGGCATCCTCTTCCTCGCCAACGATTTCACTGGTCAGGTCGGCAATGGTGACCAGACCTTCCGTGCCGCCGTGAGCATCCACCACCAGCAGCATGGGGGTATCGTCACGAATCACGGCCAGCAGTTCCGCCAGGGAAGCGGTCTCCGCAATGCGCTGCAGCGGGGTGAGATAGGGCTGCATGGGAGTGCCTCCATGGATCTTCCCTTGACCCAAGGGTCCGGCAAGACTGCGGAGATCCAGCAGTCCTTTCACCTCGTCAAGGGACTGGCCAAGAACGGGGAAGCGGGCATGGCGGGTGTTTTGCACCGCGGCCATGAGCTGGCAGAACGTCACATCGGCAGGCAAGGTGACCATCTGTGAACGGGGAATCATGACCTCCCGAACCAGGGTGTCCCTCAGGGAAAGCGCCCCCTCAAGAATGAGGCGCTCATCCGGTTGGAGTCCGGTGACGTTGTCGGTTTCAATTAAGGTTTCCAGTTCGCCCGCCGACAGGGGTGGCGCCAGATCATGCCAATTGTGGGGCAACCGGAACAGCTTGAGAAGGCTCAAACTGCAACGCTCCAGCACCCGCAGCGGAAGATCCAGGAGGGTGATGGCCATTCGGAGCTGGGGGCCGAGGGCCAGAGCGGCCTGTTCCGGCTGGTGCAGGACCATGGCTTTGGGCAGCAGACTCGCGCCCAGGGCAACCAGCAGGGTCAAGCCCAGCAGCAGGACAACTGCCAGGCCACTGCTCTGCAGGCTGCTTGGCAACAGCGTGCATGTTAGCCAACCCAATGCCAGCAGGGCAAGGCAACTGCCGCACTGTGTCAGGATCAGGGCACGGAGCGGGCGACGCTGCAGCCGCTCCACTGTGGCGGCCGCAGAGGGATTGATGGGGGTGAGTTCCTGAACCTGCGTGGGCCGCAGACGCAGCAGGGCCAATTCTGCCGCCAGGCAGAAGGCCAGCACAGCCATGAGCAGGGGAATGAGCAGCAGCCGTGCGGCCAAGATCATGGTTGAGCCCCAAGCAGGGCAGCTTGCAGCAGAAGGATTGGCTTAGGCTACTGGCTCAGCCAGTCCCGTCAACATGGTCTCTCCAGCCGGTGCTCCAGTCTCTCGCCGCCGGTTCTGGCCCGTTCCCGCCGCTCGGCCCATGGTCAGGATGAAGCTCGCCTGGCTGGTCCTGCTTGGGGTGACGGCATGGAGTCTGCCTGGAGAGGCTTGGGCTGGCGATCCTTTCGAGAACGTGCCTGCGGAGGAGGTTTCCCGCTTTATCGAGACGGGCCGGGCCAATCGCAACCTGGAACAACTGGTCGACAGGTCCGGATGGACGCACGACGAACTGCGGGCAGGCTTGCAGAAATCCTATGAGGTGAGCCTGAGATCCATCGATCGCTTTTTGCGCTCCGGCACAGGTGAAAAATTCCTCCGCTTCGTGACAAGTGGGTATACACCGCGTTCCGCCAACACGAATCCGTCCAGAGCCCTGCGTTCCGCCATCATCGAGGATGCCTCCGACGGCTCCATTAGCGCCCTGGGGATTATGGAGGCCTTGCCGGTGGACTTCTCGGTCTCCGGCAATCTGTCCATCTGCGCCCAGCAGGTGAACGTCTCGTCCCAACAGCGCACCTCTGCACTCTCCTTCTACCTCTTCCTGCCGGCCTGCCTTCGCGCCAGCCAAAACGTGCGCTGACCCTGCAACCGATGGCCCTTCTCCATCTGGACAAGCTGACCATTCGCTACCCGCAGCAACGTCAGCCGGCGTTGCGGGATGTGTCTCTGACGTTGGAATCGGGGGATCGTCTTGCCCTGGTGGGGCCGTCCGGCTGTGGCAAAAGCACCTTGGCAAGAGCCATTATGGGCCTTCTGCCCCAAGGCAGCACCGGGGACGGTGTGTTGCAGGTGGCGGGCAGGGATCCCCGCAACCTGCGTCTTCAGCACCTGCGCCAGCACCGGGGCGCCACCGTTGGCCTGGTGTTTCAAGATCCCATGACCCGGCTCAATCCACTGCTCACCACGTGGGACCACCTGCTGGATCTGCTGGCTGCCCATCGACCCCATTGGTCGCGTCGCCGGTACCGAGAAACAGCCCATACTCTTCTGGAGCAGGTGGGCATGCCCGGCCGATGCCTGGGTCAGTATCCCCACCAGCTCAGTGGCGGCATGCGGCAGCGTCTGGGCATTGCCCTGACCATGGGCCTGGAGCCCGCTCTGGTGATTGCCGACGAGCCCACCACCTCCCTCGACGTAGTGGTGGCAGCCCAGGTGATGACCGCACTCTCCAACCTGTGCAAGCAGCAGGGGACGGCGCTACTGTTAATCACCCATGATCTGGCGCTTGCCGGTAGCTGGTGTTTGCGGATGGCCGTCCTGTTTGAGGGACGGCTTGTGGAAACCGGACCCGTTCAGCAACTGCTGGCCACGCCCCAAACCCCCTTGACCCGTGCCCTGGTGTCCGCTGCCCGCCTCAAGGAAGGCCAGGCCAGTCCCAGGCACAATTCCACACGCCCCCTTCTTCAGGTGACGGGTCTGCGCTGCTGGCATGCCCTGCCCTGCCCATGGCCTTGGCGGTCCCGCTGGCTTCGGGCTGTGGACGGCATTGACCTGAACCTGGAGGCGGGAGAGACCATTGGCATCGTTGGCGCCTCCGGCTGTGGCAAAAGCACCCTTTGCCATGGCCTCGCTGGCCTGCTGCCCCTGCGGGGCGGCCAAGTGATCCTGAACGGCCAGGCTGTGCTTCAGCGGCGCGGTGGGCAGCGCCACCGCCAACTGCGGCGTTGCTTGCAGATGGTGTTTCAAGATCCTCTGGCTTGCCTGAACCCTGCCATGACGGTGGCGGAGGCCCTGTTGGACCCTCTCCTGATCCATGGCCTGGCCAGCCGTCGTTGCGGTCGGGAGCGGGTTCTGGAGGCTCTCGCGGCTGTGGCCCTGACGCCGCCAGAGGATTTTCTGGATCGCCTGCCCCGCCAGCTCAGTGGCGGTCAGCAGCAGCGGCTGGCCATTGCCCGCGCCCTCATCCTCAAGCCCTCGGTGTTGCTCTGCGATGAACCCCTGGCCATGCTGGATGCCGTGACCCAGAAAGACATGCTGGAGTTGCTCCAGGGTTTGCAGCATCGCCTCGGACTGGGAATGATCTTCGTCACCCACGACTTGGGCATTGCCGCGTCCTTCTGTCATCGGGTCCTGGTGCTGGACAGGGGACACGTGGTGGAAGAAGGTCCTGGAGACGTTCTCCTTACTCATCCCCGGACCAGGGCTGCGCGCCAGTTGGCGGCAGCTTGCCCCAAGCTGCCCCGGACCGGTCATCCTGCGGCATGACCGGGGTTAATCATCAAACCGACCAGAGTTGTCCCGCTCATCCTCGGGCCTGGATTCGGGCTCGGGGACCGGGGCTGTGTTCTGGTTGCGATGGAGCGGCCTGCCCTGGGGTGGCAGGGAGGCACGGGGCACAGATCGGGCCAGCTTCAGACTGGGATCCTGGTCGAAAGGCTCGGGACGCACCACCGGCCGCCGCTGGCGACGAGCCAGAAGGGGGCGTTCGGAGCGATCATTCCCTCTTCTGGCGCGGTGGCTGCCACCATGCTGCGGCTGGACAGCAGGGCGCTGATCACGGGGCTGGGGACGGGGTGAAGGGAACCGCTCTCCGGACGGCTCAAGCTGGGCGCGGGGTAAGGGTCCACGGCCAGTGGCGCGTTCCGGGCGCTGGGGGCGCAGGCTGGGGGCAGCCATGGGGTCGCGACTGCGGCGGGTGGGACGTCCGCCGCCAACTGGCTGCGGAGTGTCGCTGTCCCAGCGTTGCCTTGCGGACGTCTGTCTTGCGGGCAATGGCGGGGCGTCGCTCCACCGTGGTTGCTCTTCTTCAGGGGAACGGCGGATGGGCCGACGGGAGGATGTCTGATCCCAGTCCGCAGCCGCCAATGCACGGCGGCGCATGGAAGGTCGCTGCTCCAGGGTGTCCCACTCATCCAATCCGGACCCAACGGGCGCAACACGCGGTCGTGGTTCATCCCCTTCCGGGTCGTCCATGAATTCGCTCCGCCGCGCTTGCTCCGCCGTCACCCCCCGCAAACGCACACTCTCATAGACAAAGAACACCGTTGTTGTGGCCAGGAGGAACTGGCTAAACTGCAAAATCGGATCCAGGCGCCAGCCCTGAAAAAAGAGAATTCCCCCACAGAGCAGACCGACGGCGGCAAAGAAGACGTCCGTATCGCGAGACAGGGCGGGCTTATAGGTACGTAAGGAAAACAACAGCGCGCCACCCAACATCAGCACGATGCCGACGATGCTGACCCAGTTGAGGGACGTGTTGACCATGAGAACCTCAGCTGGGGTGAGGAGTTACTCCCCAGGGTAAGTGATTGGACCGTGCAACGGGCAGAGGTGAACAGGGCCAGGCATCAATTGCGGCTGACCTTGTCCGCCTGGCTCACAAAGAGCAACGCCGCCGTGATGGGGATCACAACGATTACGGCGCCCCAAACCAGGCTGCTCAGGAAAGCTGAAAGAGAGGGAGTCACGGAGGCTGACGCTCGACTTGCCCACAGTGTAAGGGAGCTTCCGGCGCCTGGGCCGGAGTTGTTAAAGACTGAATTGCTGAACCGTATGCCATATGCCGTGGCCCGCAGCGGAAGCGCCATGGGCAATGCCGTGGCCACCGACAGCGCCACCGGCTGTTGTCAGGGCGTCACCGGCTGCCTTCATGACATGACCTGCCGCATCACTGGTTGCCTTACCGGCTGCTGCCACAACATCAC
>JXQG01000031.1 GCA_001007665.1 Candidatus Synechococcus spongiarum SP3
AATCAGGTCTTGACCTGCCAGGCCTTGCCCACAAGATCCACCTGCCGGGCCTGGGCGGCTTCAGCCAAAGCTCAATTCGCAAAACGTAGGCATCCATGAGCGTCAGTCGTGCAAGGGGCTTGCGTCAACCGGTTTGTGTGGCGCCGGTGGATCCTGAATCAGGTCATACCTGATTGGGGAACCTCCCCCTCTCCCCACCAGGCTTACCAGGGCCACAAGCCAGGGCAAGAGGGGCTTCCCTTGCTTCCCCTGATCCAAAACCCGGTTTTAATAGTACGCCCCACTGCGCCGCTGATGCACAGCCGTTTGGCCTTTTTCGTCCAGCAGGGCTCCATGCTCCACGTGACCGTAGACGAGCCAGTGGTCACCACACTCCATGCGTTGGCAGACCCGCACCTCCAGCCAGGCCAGGGCCTCCTGCAGCAGGGGCTGGCCATGGGGGCTCTCCGCCACCCCCAGGCCGGCAAAACGGTCGGCGCCTGGGGCAAAGGGTTGCAGGAAGTGTTTCATGAGACCCTTTTCCCGGCCTGAGGCCAGCACGTTGAGGGCGAAGTGGTTGCCGTTGTGCAGCAACTGCTCCACGGCCCGGTCCTTGGCCACCGCCACCGTGATGCCCGGCGGGCTGAAGCTGGCCTGGGACACCCAGCTGGCCACCATGGCCCCCCGCAGGGGACCACGGCGGGCGGTGAGCACACAGAGGGAACCCAACACCCGACCCAGGGCCTGGAGGGATGGCGCACTGCTGCTGTCGGCGAGGCCACCGACAGCGCGCCGCTGCTGTTGTTGCTGTTGTCGGTGCAGGGTTTGGCCCAGGTCCGTGCCGATTTCCTCGCAGCGCTTCAGGGTGGCGGCATCGGGTGAGAAGCGCACCCGCAAGGTGGGGAAGGCAAAGGGAAATCCACAGTCCCGCAACTTTTTCTCCAACAGGTCAATGGCCTCGCCACTCCAGCCGTAGCTGCCGAATACCCCCACCGGTGTGCTCCGTTCCGCTTCCGCCAACACCGTGCCCAATGCCGCCATGATGGGTGTGGGCGCATGTCCCCCCAGGGTAGGGGAGCCAATCAGCAACGCCTGACTGCTGTGGACGGACTGGCGCAGGTCCTCCGTGCTGCTGAACTCGCAGTTGATGCTTTGCACCCGCACACCTGCCTTGGCGATGCCCTGCCCCAGGGCCGAGGCCATGGCGGCAGTATTGCCATAGGCACTGGCAAACAGCAGCGCCACACTCAGAGGGGAGCGTTGTTGTCCCTCGCCCCAGCGGCGATAGTCGTTGAACAGGCTGCGCCAGCTTTGGCTGATCATGGGTCCATGACCCGGCGCCATGGCCTGGATGGTGAAGTCCTCCAGGCGATCCACCACGTTGTCCACCTGTTGGGCCATGGGGGCCATCAGGCAATCGTAGTAGAAGCGGCGGTCTTCTTCATGGAGACCGCCATGGGATTCTTCCAGCTCCTCCGTACAGACGTGGGCCCCGAAAAATTTGCCGCTGAAAAGAATCCCGTAACGATCCTCGTGGGCCAGGAGCCCACCGGGCCAGCGGGGTGTGGGTGCAGGACACAGCCGCAGTTGCCAGTGTTCATCCGGCTTCCCCACGGGAATCTGCACCTCCGTACGGATCATCCGCAACGGCGGTATGGGTGGTGACGGGCCGGGGTCCCCTGACGGGGTGGCTTCCCCTGGGGGGGAAGGGGGCGTCCAGAGCTCTTGCAGCAGCTTGACGCCAGCGCTGGAGGCCAGCAGCCGCAGTTGGGGATAGCCCATGGCCATGTGGCGCAGCAGGCCCACCCGGTTGGGATTCACATGGCCCACCACAACGGCAATGGGATGATCCGGAGGGCAGTGCTGCTTCAGGGCCGCAAGAAAGGGCCCACGGAACGACTCCCCGGGAGGATGGATCAACGTGGCCTCAGGGCCGGGAATCAAGAAGCTGTTGGTGCTGGTGCCCCGCTCCAGGCCGTACTCCACCTCAAAGCGGAGCCGTTCCGGGCTGAGCCCCCGCAGGCAGAGCAACGGTTCCGCAACAGGCAGGGTGACGACGCGACGCATGGCGGTCCCGGACGGTGTGGTGAATCGATTCAGTAATGATTGCCCACCTTGCGGTGGTGGACGGCGGTGTGGCCTTCCTGATCCGCCACCCGGCCACTTTGCACCTCTGAATAGATGATCCAGTGGTCACCCGCCTCCAGCCGCTGCCGCACACAACACCCCAGAAAGGCCAGGGCGTCTGCCAGTACGGGACCGCCCGGCGCGGCATCGGGCAGGATGTGTACCCCTGCGAAGCGATCCGCACCGGGGGGGAAACGCTTGAGGAAGTGGCGCAGCAATGGTTGATGGTTGTCCTGAGAGAGGATGTTGAGCACAAACTGGTCCCCCACCTGGAGCAAGGCTTCAATGGCGCGATCACGGGCCACGGCAATGGTGATGCCCGGCGGGGTGAAGCTGGCCTGGGCCACCCAACTGGCCACCATGGCGCTGCTGCGGCCCTCTTGCGCAGCGGTCACCACGTAGAGTCCTCCGCTAATGCGACCCAGGGCCTTATCCAGAGAGGCATCCAGGGATTTCATGGCCTGAATGGTCTGATCCCGCATCAGTAGCTGCCCCAGATCCGTGCCGGCTTCTTCACAGCGCTGGTACGTGGCTTCCGTCGGCGTCTCGCGAATCCGCAGGGGGGCGAAGGCGGGCCGTGTGCCCAGTTGTCGCAGTTGGGCCGCCACGGTGTCGACGGGTTCATCGTCACCACCATAGGCTTCGTAAATGGCCACCAACTGCTTGCTGTGGAGGGCCGCCAGCATGGTGCCGATGCTCTGCTGCAGGTCCCCGTCGGGAGCGGCTGGCGGCGTGGGCAGCACCACGGCCTGGGCGTCCCCGATCAGGACGGTGAGCTCATGGGGATCGGTGCCCCGCAGGTCCACCAGTTGCACCTGGACAGATGTCTTGCTGATGCCGTGGGCAACAGCCCTGCTGAGGGGATCACAGAAGCCGTAGCCGCTGATCCCGCAAACAGCGACGTAGGCGTGGCCACGGCTCCGCTGCTGACTCCAACTGCGGTAATCCTCAACCCAACGGTGCAGGTGGTGCTGCAGCAGGGGCCCATGACCGGTGGCAATCATCTTGACGGAAGGCAACGCGCCCATGCGTTTGATGGCCTGCAGCACGGAGCGGGCATTGGGACCCATCAAGCAGTCGTAGTAGAAGCGGAAATCCGGGGCAATTGCCTCGGGATTACGGTCCAGTCCTTCGTTACTACAGAAGTGGAGGCCAAAGGCGTCACAGGTGTACAGCACCCCGGTGCCGTGGTCGTAACTGAAGATGGTGTCAGGCCAGTGCAGGTTGGGAGTGGAGAGAAATTCCAGTTGGTGGTTGATGCCGCTCTCCGGATTGACCCCCAATTCCAGCCGGCTCCCGCTCTTGACGGCTTGGCTGCGAAAGGGGCGATGCAACAGGTCCTTGAGAAATTGAATGGCCACCTTGGAGGCCACAATCTCCAGGTCCGGATTCAACGCCAGCAAATCCCCAATGAGCCCGCTATGGTCGGGCTCGGTATGGGAGACCACCAGCACGTCAATCTGCGGGGGCGCCACCAGGTTGTGTAGGGCGGGAATCCAACTGTCACGAAACTTGGCGTGGCTGGTATCCACCAGGGCGGTGCGCTCTCCGCGGATGAGAAAACTGTTGTAGGTGGTGCCGTTGCGCAGACCGAATTCAATATCAAAGCGATCGCGATTCCAATCCAGGGAACGGATGGCCAGAGAGTCCGCAGCCATGGGGAACTGTTGCAGGCTGAGGCGTCCTGGAGGAGACGATGGACCCATGGGACCATAAGGAAGTCACTTAGCGTAGAAAATCTCCGACCTGCTCCGCGAAACCCGGCCATGGCCCAGGTTCGCCACCAGCAAGCGGCAAAGGCCCATCCCGCCGTTCCCGAGATGAAGCGCTCGATCCCCACTGTCCCCTGCCGTCGTTTTGGGCGAACCGGGTTGAACGTTCCCGTGCTCTCCCTGGGGGGCATGCGCTTTCAGCAAAGTTGGAGCGACCTGGACTGGGACCAGATCCCGGACGACAACCAGACCAACGTGGAGGCGCTCCTGCGCCGCACCCGGACACTGGGAATGCATCACGTTGAAACGGCACGCCACTACGGCAGTTCGGAGCGGCAACTGGGGCGGGCATTTGCGGTCGCGCCGGATCCCCGGCGCATCGTGCAAACCAAGGCGCCACCCCGGCAGGATGCCCGGCAGTTTGAGGCGGAGCTGGAAGAGAGCATGGCCCTGCTGGGCTGTCGGCGTATCGACCTGCTGGCCATCCACGGCATCAACCTTCCGGAGCACCTGGAGCAGACCATCTGCCCCGGGGGTTGCCTGCAGGTGGTGCAGCGTTGGCAGCGGGAGGGCCGCATCGGGCATGTGGGTTTCTCCACCCATGGCCCTACCGACCTGATCGTGGCGGCCATTGAGACGGATGCTTTCGACTACGTGAACCTGCACTGGTATTACATCCGCCAGGACAATCACTCGGCCATCGCCGCTGCGCAACGCCATGACATGGGGGTGTTCATCATCAGTCCCACGGACAAAGGTGGGCATCTGCACAGCCCTTCAGCCTGCCTTCTGGAGCTGTGTGCGCCCCTGCATCCCATCGTCTTCAACGATCTGTTTTGCCTTGCACAGCCCGGTGTTCACACCATCAGCGTTGGGGCTGCCCATCCGGGAGATCTCCAGTTGCACATGGAGGCGGTGGCACAGTTGGAGAGTGCCCCACGGTTGCTGCCACCGATCCTCCAGCGTCTGGAGGGGGAGAAACAGAAGCGCCTTGGCCCTGAATGGGTGCGCTCCTGGAGACAGGGCCTTCCCCACTGGCAAGACACGCCGGGAAAGCTGAACCTGGCGGTTCTGCTCTGGCTGTATAACCTCTGGTCAGCGTGGGACCTGGACAGCTATGTGCAAGCCCGCTATGGGCTCATGAGCAGCGATAACCACTGGTTCCCGGGCTGCAACGCCAACGCCCTGGACGAGAGTGTCAGCCCGGAATCACTACGCCGCGCCTTACGGGACTCTCCCTGGACAGAACGCATCCTCACCATCCTGCGCCGGCTCAAGGCCCGGTTTGGACAGAGCAAAGGACAACGGCTCAGTTCAGCTTGAGCAAAAAAATGTGTTGGCAAGGCTTAAGCACAGGCCGAATTGGTTTAGGAAATGGAAGAGATCCAATTGCTGGAGTGAACCATGAAGGTGCTCATCACCTGGACAACCGACCGAGGCTTTGCTCCCATACCGGGGACCTTGGCGGTTCCCATATACGTAGCGTGGAGTTTATCCAATGATCAAGCCTGAAGCAACCACCCTGTTGCGAATCGCAAGACGAGATCTTGTCGCTGCATCATTTCTCCATGAGCCTCATGCGTCGGAGGCAAGCTGGGGATTATTGATTCATCAGGTCTTTGAGAAATCCCTGAAGGCCTGGCTGATCAATCTGGGGGCGCCGTCCCCGTCGACCAACGACCTGCAGTCTCTGATTCATCTTTTGCAGCAACAGAACGTGGATACAACGGGGCTGAAGGAGTTCATACTCCTTAACCAATTCGCAGCGCAATCCTGCCACGAAAGTGATCTGGACCCTCTCCATCTCAACCGACGTTTTTGGGAAATGCGGGCGGAAGAGCTTGTGAACCATCTTTCCGCCGCCAACCAGTAGCCCTGGCCATGCGCACTTGGTCACGGTCGTCTGGCAACGGGGTGGTGCTGGGTCCCGACGCTCTGGACACAACTGGTCCGTCGTGTCATGGTGGTTGCAGCAACGCCCGCGCTTGTGACTCCAGGCTTTTGGCAGAAGAAACCCTGGTGGTGTCAGCCCTGGAGCATTCTGCTCACGGGTATTGGCACACTGGTGGGAGGTTGGTGGATCACGCAGCGTTGGTGGATTGTGGTGGGGCTGGGTTGTCCCGTTGTTGCCTGGTGGTGGCTGTTTCTGGTGTTGGCCCCCCGGCTTGCCGAGCCGGGAAGCGGGCCGGAGAAGCGAAGCAGTGAGCGGAGGCAGGAAACATGCTCACAATAAAAAGTTGGTGGTTGGCCGTCCTTGTGGTGGCCGTTGCAGGTCTTGCTGCTGCCTGTAGCCGCCCTGGCGCCACACCCGTTGGTGAGCAGTCTGATGATCCACCTCTGAAGATCGGTGTGATCACCGCTGTGGGCAAGGTTGATGATCGAAGCTTTAACCAGCTTTCCTGGGAGGGAGCACAGCAAGGCGCGGCGGCAATTGGCGGTGATGTGAGTTATCTTGAGAGTGAATCAGAAAAAGACCATGAGAAGCATATCAACACCTATGTGGAGCGTGATGCCGATGTGATTGTGACCGTTGGCTTTGCCCTTGGGGAAGCCACCACTGCTGCTGCCAAAAACCATCCGGACATGATCTTCATTGGTGTTGACCAGGATCAAACCGAGACGCTCCCCAACCTGGCGGGACTCATCGTCCCTTCCGATCACGCCGGTTTTCTTGCGGGTGCTCTGGCCGGCCTGCTCACACAGTCCAATACCGTTGCCATTGTTCTGGGCACCGACGAGATTCCACCGGTGGTGGCGTTCAAGGAGGGGTGAGAGAGCGGCGCCCGCTACACCAACCCCCATGTGCAGACCCACTCCAAGTACCACCCAGGCACGCTGAACATGGTGTTTAACGACCCCGACTGGGGCGCAGCGACAGCACGGGAGTTTCTGGATCAGGGGGCCGACGTGATCTTTGCTGCTGCTGGTCATACGGGCAACGGTGCATTGGCGGCCGTGGCTGAAGAAGAAGGGGCCTACTGCATTGGCGTGGACGTTGATCAATGGCAGACCCTGCCCGAAGCGAGGTCGTGTCTGGTGAGCAGTGCCCTGCGACTCATCGGACCCGGCATTGCCGAGCTGGTAACCACGGTCCACAACAACGAGTTTTCCGGCGGCAACACCATCGGTACTGTGGGCTTGGCGCCCTTCCATGATTTTGACGCCGTGGTCACAGGCCCCATGCGCGACACCCTGGACGCAGTGTCGATGGGTCTGAAGGATGGCAGCATCGCAACCGGCTATGTGCCGTACTGATTGGGGGCTTGTCCGTCCGTTGGCGACCGGGGCCGTGACCATGCCGTGACCATGCCAGGTCAGGCCATGGCATAGTCCTCAATGTTGGCCCGCAGATGACGCAGACTGGCCATACAGTCTTTTTCCAGCTTGCGGACCCGGTCACGGCTCATGTTGAGCACCCGGCCAATGCCCGTGAGGCTCATGGGCTCATGCTCGCCAATGCCATAGCGCATTTTGATCACTTCGCACTGCAGATGAGGCAACTGGCCCAAAATAGCCTCAATATCACTCTTGAGACATTCACCATCCACCACTTCGTTGGGGGCAGGACCTTCATGGCAGAGCAGCTCCTGTAAGGCGGTGTCGTCGCCATCCCCAACCCGTAAATCCAGGCTCACGGGTTGACGCGCACGGCAGATGATGTCCTTCACCTCGCTGGTGAGGACGTTCACCTCGTCTTCGGAGCGCTTGAGGGCGTGGGCAAGCTGGGCCATGGTAGGCGCGCAGCCCAACTCCTTGTTGAGGCGGACAATGAGTCCATGGACCGTGCTGCCCTGTTCCTCGTTGTCCAGAGCAACGGCAGCGGAGAGTTCCACCACCGTGGGTGTGCGCCCCAACCGTTGGCTAAGCTCTCGCTGGCTTTTCTTCAACCGGTTGAGAACCTCGGTAATATGAATCGGTAAGCGGATGGTGCGGCTTTTCTCTGAAATAGCCCGGGTGATGCCCTGGCGAATCCACCAGTAGGCGTAGGTGGAAAACTTGTAGCCTCGGCTGGGGTCAAATTTTTCCACGCCACGAACCAGGCCGATGGTGCCTTCCTGAATGAGGTCCAGGAGTTCCATGTTGCGCTTGGTGTATTTCTTGGCCACAGAGACTACCAGACGCAGGTTGGCGGAGACCATCCGCTCTTTGGCGCGACGACCGTTGCGCAGCCGACGCTGCAATTGGGCAACGCCCAACTCCGCAGCCTGTGCCAACTCCTCCCAGGTGGGGGCGATACCGGTATCCTGCTTGAACTGGGCCTCAAGTGCCTCCAGGCGCATGAGTTCCTGCACTTGGCGGCCCAAGGTGATTTCCTGTTCGTGGCTCAGTAGGGGAACACGGCCAATATCCCTTAGATAGGAGCGCACCAGATCGGCATCGGCGGATGATGGGCTGGTGAACTGGGATGGGGAAGGTGACGCGGTGATGGTGTCTGTCATGTCGTTTTTATGGCTGGGTAGGGGGGGGACACGGTCAATGCCCTGTAGATGGGAGCGCACCAGACTGCCGTTGGCGACCGGCTGAGCAGTGGACCGGAATGGGGAGGTTGAGGTGGCCGGAACCATGAATGACGTGGGCTGCTCCAAACTGTGAGCAAATCCTAACCTTAAGAAGCGTAAAGAAGATCATGAATTTTCCTGTTTTCAGAAATTTTAAGTAGAAGTACTTACCCCGCACACCAGAAGACCGCCTCGGTCAGGCGCCTCCCCATCCCGCTCAGAATCAACCCGGGCGCCAACGCCAGCTTCCCATGGGCCGACCAAGCTCTCACGCTAGCGATTTTCACGGTGGTACAGAAGGGAATCAGGGCTTAAAGATGATACATTGTGCCCAGACGGCTCTCCTGGCCTCAGGTCGCGGGCAGCAGCAACGTGGAGGCCAACTGTAGATAGACAAACACCCCAACCACATCCACCACCGTCGTGATGAAGGGAGCTGACATCAAAGCCGGATCAAAGCCCAGACGACGAAACAGCAGGGGCAGCAGGGAGCCGGCCGTGGCCGCCATGGTGGCAATGGCCAACAGACTCCCTCCCACTGCCAGGGCCACCTGCTGCTGATAGCCCAGAACCCAAGCCACCAGACTGACGATGATGGACAGCAGCAGGCCCAGCAGTGCCCCTGCGGCACTTTCCCGCAACACGGATTGCCAGGCTCCAATGGCCTGAATGCGCCTTGTGCTCAGGCCGCGGATGACCACCGTGGAACTTTGGGCCCCCACGTTGCCGCCGGTGCCAATGAGCAGAGGAATGAAGGCTGCAAGGGACACATACCGGGACAACACCGCACCCTGGGCGGCAATCACGGAGGCTGTGCCCATGTTGGCCAGCAGCAGCACCAACAACCACACAAGCCGGCGGCGGGCCACCTGCAGCAGGTTGATCTGAAAGTAGTCGTCTTCGTCAGCGGTCTGGATGCCGCCAGCGGCGTAGAGGTCTTCCGTGGCCTCCTGCTCAATCACGTCAATGACGTCGTCCACAGTGATAATCCCCACCAGCCGGGCCTCACGATCCACCACCGGCAGGGCCAGGAAGTCATAACGCTGGATCCAGCGAGCCGCCTCCTCCTGGTCCACTTCCGTGGTCAGGGACACCACCTCCCTGGTCATGGCCTCGGCCACCAGGAGTTCCGGCTCGGCTGTGACCAACTCCCGCAAGGACAGGGTTCCTGTCAGGCGGCTGAACCCGTCGGTGACGTAGAGGGCGTAGACGGTTTCCGTCTCCCGCGCCCGACGGCGCACCACGTTCAAGGCTTCCGCCACCGTCTGCTGCTGCTTGAGGGCGATGAACTCCGTCGTCATGAGTCGCCCCGCCGTGCCGGGGGCATAGCCCAGCAACTGAGCCGTAACGCGACGCTCCTCCGGGCTCAGTTGCTGCAGCAGGCGCCGCACCACCTTGGCCGGCAATTCATCGAAGAGGCGCACCCGGTCATCCGGCGCCATCTGCTCCACCACCTCCAACACCTCGTTGGAGCGCAGGGTCTCCAGAAGGGCCTGCTGCACCAGGGGTTCCAGGTCCTCGTACACCTCGATGGCCAGGTCCTTGGGGAGGAGCCGAAAGCCCAGAGCCTGTTGGGCCGTGGGCAGGGTGCCGATGGCTTCGGCAATATCCACGGGTTGGAGGGGTTCCAGAAGATGTTTGACACTGTCGTAGCTGCCGTCTTTCAGCAGACCAGCCAACTGCTGGGCAACCCGCTTAGAGACGCTGGGGCGGTTGCTGTTCATGCCCCTCGAATCCACAGGCAACAACAGCTTATGAGCGCCGCTGCCCCTGGCCAAGCAGTTGGCCCAGCCAGGCCATGGCGAGTCCGACCGCCAGCCCCAACGCCAGCCACAGCAGACCCATCATGAATCCTTGCTTCTGGAGTCTTTCGGTCACCAGCATCCAGGCGGAGAACGTGGTGAGTGATCCACAAAACCCCGCCCCCAGCAACAACTGGAGTTCCTGACGGAAGGGGCGGGCCGCCAACCAGCCCAGCAGCAAGCTACCCACACCGTTGACCAGAGCATCGGAGCCTCCGGAAGGAAGGTAAGGGCCAAACTGCACAGCAGCCTGCCAGCGCAGCAGGGCCCCGGGAACGGCCCCTGCCACCACCAGCAGGAACCGCCGAGCTTCGGCCGTCATGGCGTGTCCAGGCTCAGAACTCATAACCAGAGAACGAGGTTGGCCCCCCAGGAGGACGGCAGAGGGAAAAATATGGGCACAGCGGCCGTAGCGGGTTGCCATGGGTCGCCAGCACTTGCGTCTGGTGAACAGGTTCTCAACCTTATGTCGCAAGCTGTACAGCCTCTTGCTGGAAGGGACTCTTTGCTGGAAGGGACTCTTTGTTGGAAGGGACTCTCTTGTGGGCGCCACGAAAAATCACCGTCCCGCCCGGAGAAGCCGGCTGGCCCATGAAGATCTTCTCCATGACTGACTTTCTCATGGTGAGAGGGCATCCAATCGGGAGAGGTTGTCCGATGTTTCGAGGTTTCCTGGTTGAGGTTCCGCCTGGGTGGAATGCAGGGGGCGATGCCTTGCTCCGTCAGCAGGGTATGGACCTTGTTGCTGTCATCCCCCTTGTCCCCCATCAAGGCTCTTGACGGGGGCAGATCCCTCAGCAGGACACCAGCGCCAGTGAAGCCACTGCACTGTCCCCCGCTGAGGCGAAGCCGCACAGAACGGCCTTCCTTGTCGCCATACTCCATGGAGCTTGCTGGTCAGTGCTGCCTTGGTCCGACCGCTCCACCGAGGCTCATCGCCCCTTTTCTGAGGCTGGACGCCTTGCGATGCGCTTTCCCACAGGTGGCGTGATCATCAGCGCCTCTTCTGTCTCTGCGCCATCGGATCGTGCCAACTCGGAGAAGATCAACTGGAATCCACCCTTTTCTGACCAGCCGCTGGGCATCCACTTGGCGCAGGCCGTGACGTAGCCCATGGATGATTCCGCTCAGTACCTTGCGGTCATCCATGCGGCTCCCACCGCGAGACCGCGCCTACGATGCCGCCTCAGCCACCGCGGCAATGGCGTCCAACTTGGCGGTCATCTCCGGGTCAATGTCTGCCGGTGAGGGAATGCAGGCCACCAGTTTGTAGAGGTCTTTCTTGCCCATTGCGCTGTAGACGGCCAGCCTGCGTGAATAGGCCTTGAGAATGGGCGCAAGCACGTCGTCACTCGCTTTGATCCTGGCATCCCAAGGGGAACCCTTGCCCAGGGACTGGAGGGCATTGGTGATCTCCTCAATGGCTGTGTCCATGGCTTCCTGTTGAATCACGGCCTGAATCGTGAGCTGTTCCAGCTTTGTTGTGAAAGCCCCCTCCTTCCTTGGGCAAAACGTCGTCGTTGTCTTCAAGATGATCGAAATTAACACCATTTTTCCAAATGACCAATCAGCATTTTTCAAATGTAATTAACTCAATTTTTCCAAATAGATTTTATTCAAGTCTGAAGTAGTCAGCCGTTTTTGGAGTATAAAACACTTGACAATCAGCCACGCCTAGCTTATGGTAGCTCTCAAGTATTCTCTCGAAAGTATGAATCGTACAGGCCCAGGCAAGTCCCACCGGGAAGGAACCACACTAAGCGGTTCAGCACCAGTACGGGCACCGTCATGGTGGCCAACGCAAGACTGTGTCCCATGAAAAGCGCAAAGGATTGAGTGGCAGAGGGACAGCAGGCAAGGCGGTTGTTGCTGGTGTCAAAGACCCCACAACAGGCCAAGTCAGTGCAATGGTAGCCAAGGGAAAAGATTCAGCGACCTTGCAAGGATTTGTGAGATACCATGTAGAATCAGATACCACAGTCTACACGGATGAAGCATTTGCTTACCAGGGAATGATGGATATGGAGCATCACACCGTCAACCATAGTGTGGGTGAGTATGTCAATAACTCCTTTTGAAAAATACTGCTCAGGAGTTGTTTCATGTCTTCTGAGGAGATGATTTTTTCTTTCTTTTCGCTGATTATGAATGGTTACGTATGTAAAATTCCTGCCAGGCCCTGACCATCAGGCAGAGACGCCGTCGAAATCGTCACGGCGGATGATCTTACAGCACCAATTTCGCCCGCCATACTGTCATACTGTGGACAACGTTGCGTCCAGTACGGACACCTTCCCCATCACAAAAACATAACATGTCTTTCCCGCTGCGCTGCCTCTCCCTTGATCTGGAGGTGGATCAAAAGACCAGGCGTATTCTGGCATTTGGTGCGGTGCGCTCGGATACTGGCGAGGGCTGTTGCGGGGGCGGATCAAGAGCCGAGTTGTCACGTCTGGATACGCTTGCCGAGGGGGTGGATGCGCTGTTGGGCCACAATCTGATCGCCTTCGATATCCCTCACCTTGCCGCCGTCATGCCCGGGCTGCGGCTCCTGCAGCTCCCGCTGGTGGATACCCTGCGCCTCAGCCCCCTGGCCTTTCCTCGCAATCCCTACCACCACTTGGTGAAGCATTACCAGGCCGGCGGCCTCCAGCGTGGTCAGATCAATCATCCCGAGCTGGATGCCCGCATCGCGCTGGAATTGTTTGAGGATGAGTGCAAAGACCTGCCGAGAGCGGCGCCGGAGCTGCTCTCGGCTTGGCACTGGCTGAGTACACCGAAGCCGAAGGGCGTGGATCGAGCGTTGGACGTCCTCTTCTCCTGGTTGCGCGGCGGCGCACCCCGACCCGCCACTGTCGAGGGGAGACAAGCCATTGGCCAGTTTCTCCAGGGTCGCGCCTGCGTCAACCGGGGGCGGGAGGCCGTGAACGGGGCGCCGCAGTCGGGCTGGGGCCTGTCCTACGTACTGGCGTGGCTCTCTGTTGCAGGGGATAACTCCGTGATGCCGCCATGGGTGCGTCACCAGTTCCCGGAAGCCGGTCGATGGGTCCATCAACTGAGGGACCTGGCCTGCGCGGACCCCGCCTGCGACTGGTGTCGGGAGCACCATGACGCCCGCAAGGCGTTGAAGCGCTGGTTCGACTTCGACAACTTTCGCCCTGAACCGGCGGATGACGGGGGATGCCCCCTCCAGCAGACCATTGTGGAATGCGTCATGGGGGGAGGCCATGGGCTGGGGATCCTGCCCACGGGCACAGGCAAGTCTCTTTGCTATCAACTCCCGGCACTGTCCCGCTACGACAAAACCGGCGCCCTGACGGTGGTCATCTCCCCTCTGGTGGCGCTGATGGCAGATCAGGTGGCGGGTCTTGAGGAGCGTGGCATTGGATCCTGCTTCACCATCAACGGGCTCCTCTCCCTGCCCGAGAGGGCAGACGTTCTGGACAAGGTGCGGCTGGGGGACGCGGGCATTCTCCTGATTTCCCCTGAGCAGTTGCGCTCCCGCTCCCTGCGCCAGGCGCTGGATCAGCGGCAGATTGGGGGCTGGGTGTTGGACGAGGCCCACTGCCTGTGCCACTGGGGCCATGATTTCCGCACGGATTACCGCTACGTGGGTCGCTTCATCAAGGAGAAGGCCGGGTCGGGTCTCGTTCCGCCGGTGCTGTGCCTCACCGCAACGGCCAAACCGGACGTGATTAAGGAAATCAAGGGGTACTTTCACGACAAATTGAACATTGACCTGAAGGTCTTTGACGGTGGCGCCAGCAGAACCAACCTCGTCTTTGAGGTGATGCCCACCACAGGCGCCGAGAAGTTTGCCCGTATTCACCACGTCCTGAGGGAGTTCCTGCCGTTGGACGTGCCCGGCGGCGCCATCATCTACTGTGCCACACGGCGCCGGAGCGAGGAGGTTGCCCAATACCTCCAGGCCAAGGAGTTGGCAGTGGCCCATTTCCATGGGGGCTTGCCGCCGGAGACCAAGAAGGACGTGCAGCAGCGCTTCATCCGTGGCGGTTGCCGCGCCATTGCCGCCACCAACGCCTTCGGCATGGGCATCGACAAACAGGACGTGCGGCTGGTGATCCATGCAGACATTCCGGGGTCGTTGGAGAACTATCTCCAGGAGGCGGGCCGCGCCGGCCGTGATCGTGAACCGGCCCGCTGCGTGCTGCTGTATACGCCTGAAGATGTGGAGCAGCAGTTCAAGTTATCGGCCCGCTCCCGGCTCACCCAGGCGGAGATCCAGAGCATTCTCCGGGCGCTGCACAACCTGAGCCGGAAGAAGCGCTTCAAAAGCGAGGTGGTGGCCACTGCAGGGGAAATCCTGAGGGGGGACGAGGACAGGGGCTTCCAACGGGATGCGGTCACTGACGACACCCGGGTCCGCACGGCCCTCACATGGCTGGAGGAGTCAGCGTTGCTCACCCGGGAAGAGAATGTTGTCCAGGTGTTTCCGTCCTCCCTGCGGGTGCATTCCCTCAAGGAGGCCCGACAACGGCTTGACCGTGTGCCGACCATGACGGAAGCCCGCCGCAAGCAACTCCTGAAGATCACCGAAAGGCTGATCAACGCGCCCCCGGACGAAGGCGTCACCACGGACGAGTTGATGGGGGTTGGGAGGTTGAGTCCCGAAGGTGTGCGGGCTGCCCTCCATGATCTGGAGAGCCTGGGCATTGCCAACAACGACACGGTGCTGACCGCCTTTGTACATGCCGACGTGGCCCGCTCTTCCCGAAAACGTCTTGAAGAGGCGAGAGCGTTGGAGACGGCGCTCATTGCCCACATGCGGGAGGAGGCGCCGGACCAGGGGAAGGGGGACACTTCCTTCCTCCATGTGCGCAGGGTGGCCCAGGTCCTGCGGGATCAGCATCTCCCCGATCCCCTGCCGGAGCGGCTGTGGCGCATTGTTCGGGGCATCGCCTGTGACGGACGGGGGGAGGACGGCGCAGGGGGCAGCTGGTCGGTGCGCAAGCGGGACATGGAGACGGTGCGGGTAACCCTGCAGCGGGAATGGTCGGCACTGGAGAGAACTGTCCGCCGTCGCCACACGGGGGCCAGCCGTTTGCTGGACCATCTGCTGAGTTGCCTGCCCCGTGGGATTCAGGGCGTGGACCTGCTGGCGGAAACCACCATGGGCAGGCTGTTGGAGGCCATACGGTCCGACCTGGCCGTGAACAGCCAAGTGCAAAATCCCCAAAAGCTTTTGGACCGGGCGCTGATGTGGCTCCATGATCTGGACATCATCCGCCTCAACAAGGGTCTGACTGTGTTCCGACCGGCCATGACGATTCGCATGAAGCAGGCAGAACGGCGGCGCGGCTTCGCCAGGGTGGACTTTGAACTGCTGGCGCTTCACTACAGGGAGCAGGTTCTGCAGATCCACGTGATGGCGGAGTTCGCCCAGAGGGGCCTGGCCGATATGAGGGAAGCATGGCTCCTGTCCATGGACTACTTCAAGTTGCCGGAGGACCAGTTCCTGGCCCGCTGGCTGCCGGGGCGGAACAAGGAGATCAGACGCCAGACCACACCTGCTTCCTGGCGGACCATCGTTGAGAGCCTGAAGAATCCCGTCCAGCAGCGCATTGTGGCCGATGACCAGGAGCAGACCAACGTGCTGGTGCTGGCCGGCCCCGGCTCCGGCAAGACGCAGGTGCTGGTCCACAGGATCGCCTACCTGATCCGCATGCGCCGGGAAAACCCCCGGGGCATTGTGGCTTTGGCCTACAACCGTCACGCTGCAGTCCAGATTCGACGACGCCTGGAGGCGTTACTGGGCCATGACGCCCGGGGCGTCACCGTGCTCACCTGCCATGGGTTGGCCATGCGGCTGGCGGGCGCCAGTTTCAGTGGGCGGCTGGAGCGTCCAGACAATGGGGCCTTCCAGGAGGTGATCCGTCGGGCTGTGGATGTGCTGCGGGGGAAGGATCTGCCGCCGGCAGAGGCGGATGACCGGCGGGAGCAGCTATTGGCGGGCTTCCGCTGGATTCTGGTGGACGAGTACCAGGACATTGACGCCCACCAGTATGACCTGATCTCTGCCTTGGCCGGTCGCAACCTGGAGGAGGACGCCGGCAAACTCACCCTCTTTGCCGTGGGGGATGACGACCAGAACATCTACGCCTTCAAGGGCGCTTCGGTGGCGTTCATTCGCCAGTTTGAAGAGGATTACAACTCCAGGCCCAGCTACCTGACGGCAAACTACCGCTCCACGGCCCACATCATTGCGGCGGCCAATGCCGTCATTGCCTCTGCGCGGCAGCGGATGAAGGCTGAGCATCCCATCCATAGGGACCCAGCACGGGAGGAAGACCCACCGGGTGGCCGGTGGGAGGCCATGGACCCCGTTGCCCGGGGGCGGGTGCAGATCCTGCCGGTGGGCGCCAGCTCCCTGTCCCAGGCCCAGGTGGTCATGGGAGAACTGCTCCGCCTTCGGGAGTTGGCCCCTCGCTGGGATTGGTCTCGCTGCGCCGTGGTGGCCCGCGAATGGAACGCTCTGGTCCCCGTGCGCGCCTTTTGCAAGGACCGTGGCATCCCGGTGCAGATGGGCAACGAGGCCGTTCCCGGCGTCTGGCGCCTGCGGGAAACCCAAGCACTGGTGGCCTGGCTGCGCAATCGCACCTCTCCAATGGTGGCCGGCGACGCGCTGAACACCTGGATCGAAGACCAGCCGGCAGGCCCCTGGTATGACCTGCTACGGCAGGCCATCGAGGATTACCGGCTGGAGACGGGCGCCGGGGAGACCCCGGTGGAACACTGCATCGAATGGCTGGCGGAATGGAGCCGGGATGTTCGCCAACGTCAGCAGGGCCTGCTGCTGCTCACCGCCCACCGGACCAAAGGCCTGGAGCTTGACCATGTGGCGGTGCTGGACGGGGATTGGGGCCGTGTCCAGCAAGGGGAAGACCCGGACGCAGAGCGCCGCCTCTACTACGTGGCCATGACCCGCGCCAGACACACGTTGCTGCTGGCCCGTTTCCGGCAAACCCATCACTTGCAGGACGGCTTGGCCGATCATCCCGCCGTGCTCTGGCGCGAACCCGTTCCACCCCAACCCCCTTCCCCGGCCATGACGCACCACCATGTGCGGGCCGAACATAAACACGTGGATCTGGGCTTTGCAGGCCGTTGCTCCAGCACTGACCCCGTTCACGCTGCCATCGCTGCCTTGTCCCCCGGCGACCCGCTCAAGACACACATTGACTCCCGTGGGCACTGGAAGCTTCTGGACGCCACAGGCCGCGTGGTGGGGCGCCTTGCCCAGGCCTTTCAGCCGCTGCCAGGGATGAGATGCCGCTCAGCCACGGTGCTGGCCGTGATCGTCTGGAGCCGTACGACATCGGAGCCGCAGTATCAGGATCGCATCCAGTGTGATTTCTGGGAGGTGGTGGTGCCGGAGTTGGTGTTTGAGCCTGAACGGCGTCAGGGTCAGGGCTCATGAAGTGAAGGAGAGATCCTGGGAGCCGTGTGGATGGCCGCTGGTGATGAAGTCCTGACCCTGGTGTCTTGTCCTGGAGATAGCTTTACAAAGGCGTTGGATCTTGGCCAGGATGGGTTCGGCGGTCGCCACCCAGGCGAAAGGAAGGGCTTGGGCGTTGTCGTGCTCCACAAAGTCATTGATTGTGCGGGTGCGTTCTCCAACTTCCACCTGGCCCAGCCCCAAGAGCACCATGGGTCAGCTTCTCTCCAGAGCCTGAATTTGTCTCTTCTCGTCCACACAGAGCACGACGGCGTTCTCCGGTGGATTATAGGTACAGACTCACAACGTCCTGTAACCTGTGCCCAAAATGGGGATTACGTGGAAATTTTGAAATTGCGGTGGCGGTGGGTTGCAAGTTGAACGATCTGGAGCCATTGGTGGGCAGTGGACTTGGAGATGCCCGCGTGCTGCGCAAGGGCGCGGATGCTCCCATGGGTGGCAGTGGCTGGCGGATTCTGCAACGCCGTGTTGAGCGCTTCGGCCACCCGCTGGGCATCACGGGTCCGGGGGCGGTCAGGGCGTTGCTGGTCCTGGAGTCCTTTGATGGCCTGGTGGTGAAAGCGACGGCGCCATTTGCTGACCGTCATCTTGCTGCCGGCCCAGTCGCCTGGCAATTTCCACTTGGGGCTCTCCTTCGGCACAGGCCAGAAGGATTGGGACAGGATGCACCAAGCTGTGCCCCAACGTAAGGGAGCGGGCCATGGGCTCCTATTGCTCTTTCTCTTCCTCACTGAGCTTGACGAGAATTGGGGGCGACCATGGGCATGGGCCTACCCCTTCCAGGGATGGGCTGCTTCCCCTGTCTTATCCCTGCCTTCTTCCGGGACTCTACACTAGCGTTTGCGCAATGACCAAGAGACGTTCCGTGGGGCTGCGCATTTTGATCAGCAATGACGACGGCATTGCGGCGGCAGGCCTTCGGAGTCTGGTGATGGCTTGTGCCGCCGCTGGCCATCGCGTAGACGTGGTCTGCCCTGATCAGGAGCGTTCAGCCGCCAGCCATTGCCTCACCACCCGGCAGGCCGTCCAGGTGGAGCGGGTGGACGAAGTCTTCAGGAGTTGTGCCACGGTCTGGACGTGCAGCGGCACCCCGGCGGATGCCGTCAAATTGGCGCTGACCACCCTGCTCCGTGAACCACCGGATCTGGTGTTGACGGGGATCAACCACGGCCCCAACCTGGGCTGCGACGTGATCTATTCCGGCACCGTGGCTGCCGCCATGGAGGGAACAACGTTGCTGGGGATCCCCGCCATGGCGGTCAGCAGTGGCTACACCCCAGGGCATTCGTCCGGAGCGGCCACCCCATGGGTGTTGGCGGTGGTTCGGCACTGCCTCGCCAAAGGCTGGCCACCAGGGGTTCTCCTGAACATGAACCTGCCCGATTGTCCCGCCAGTCGGATCCGTGGCGTGCAATGGTGCCGCCCCTGTGGCCGCCGCCATGTGGACCACTTCCAGGTGCAGCCCTCCACAGGAGGAGGGGGCCGCTACAGGTTGGTTGTGGAGATGACAGCCGAGGATTCGCGTCACCGGGTTGGCCCAGCTCCGTGGCCTACGGATCTGGCCTGTGTGCAGGACGGCTGGATTGCCGTCACGCCTCTGCAACCCCAACTGTTCTGGCATGGTGACCCGTCTACCCTTCCACCCCTGGCGCAACTTCCCATCCCCTCTAACGAAGGCGTCGCAGCAACCAGAGGCCAATGATCAACCCCACCAGATGGGCTGTCAACACTTGGGTATTGCTCAGAACGGAGAGCATCTCGATGGAGGTGATGGGGTAATTCACCAATCCACCTCTACCCACCCCCGTTCCCACCGGTCCCCCAAAGAAGCCTGGCGCCTGCAGGGATGCCTGCACGAAGAGACTGCCGGCCAAGGCCTGATAGCCCACACTCCCCAGCATTAACCCCAACAGGGATGCCAAAATCCCGCGGCGCAGGAGGCGTGAGGTCTCGCCCCGGGAGGGGCGCACCCCTGCAGAGTCCAGGGCACGCCCACAGCGCACCACCAGCCAGCAGTGCCAAAGGCTGAAGAGCAGCACCAGAAACGCCAGCGTGGTGAGCGCCAGCCCTGGCCCCAACGATCGCTCTGCCGCTGCCACCAGCCCGCCGTTGGAGGTGAGCAGCAGCACGACAAACACCACCACCGCCAGGGAGAGCTGAATCCAGAATTGCCCCCAGCCAAGACGGCGCAAGGCCAGGGAAATGCGCTGCAAATCAAGGCGATCGACCATGGCATAGGAGGCTCAATAGGCCCAAAGGATGTAAGAGGAGGCTAGAAGGGAATGCCTTCGGCGACGGTCCTGGCTCCTGTGCCCATGATTCCTCTGTGCTCCCCGGACGCCATCCAGACCCCCACTGCGTTGGCTCTGGGCAGTTTTGACGGGCTCCATGCCGGCCATCGACGGGTGATTGCCCAGGCAACGGAAGGCGTGGGTGGGGCCATTCCCACCGTGGCCAGCTTCTGGCCCCACCCTCGGGAGGTGTTGTTCGGCGAGGTGCGCCTGCGGCTGCACCTCCCCCGGGAAAAGCTGCACCTGCTGGCGCCACTGGGCATTCAGCAGTTGGTGCTGCTCCCCTTTGATCGCAGCTTTGCCCGTCTGAGCCCAGAGGCGTTTGTGGATCAAGTTCTGGTACAGCAGTTGCAGGCCTCCGTGGTGGCGGTGGGGGAAAACTTCCGCTTTGGTGCTGGCCGCCATGGTGACGTGTCTCTGCTGCGGCAACTGGGCCGGCGCCATGGGATGCAGGTGCGGGTCGCGCCCCTGCTGGGTGACGGTCGCCAACGCATCAGCAGCAGTCGTATTCGCTCCGCACTGGAGCAAGGCCGGTTGGAGGAAGCAGGCCGACTGATGCCCCATCCCTATCGGTTGCAGGGCCGGGTCGTGGCGGGTCGGGGGCTGGGGCGGGAGTTGGGGTGGCCCACGGCCAACCTCCAGGTGAACGGGCGTAAGTTCCTTCCTCGGGAGGGGGTCTATGCCTGTTGGGTGCGGGTGGCTGGGGAAGGCCCGTTCTCCGCCGTGATGAATCTGGGGCCTCAGCCCACCGTGGATCCTGCAGCGCCATCAGCAGTGGAGGTTCATCTGCTGGATCGCACCATGACCCTTAATGGCCTGGAGCTGGAGGTGGAGCCCGTGCGTTTTCTGCGCAGCCAGCAAACCTTCCAGGATCTGGACCACCTCAGCACCCAGATTGGCAAGGATGCCCAGCAAGCCCGCCAAGTGCTGCTCTCTCAGGCGGTGGGGTAGGCGTTGGTCAATCCCCAAATCACCAATGCACAGATTCCGCCCAGAATCAGGGCGCCGGAGAGGATCACAAGGATGGGGTGGTCTGCCCCGTCAAAGCGCATGATTCCACGGTTAAAATCGTTGTCGGGCACGGGTGGCACACAGAGCCGTTCCAGCCTAAGAACTGTGTGTGAGGCCTTCGATGGCTGATTCAGCATCTCGTGTGGTGATTTCCCCACCGGCGGACGACCAGCATGGCATTGCCCGGCTGCTGGATGCCAACTTGAACCGGGCCCGGGAGGGTCTTCGGGTGGTGGAGGATTGGTGTCGCCTGGCGCTACAGCGGCCGGAACTGGTGGTCCGGCTCAAGGACTACCGCCAGCGCCTGGGCCAATGTCACTCGTCCACCCTGAAGCAGGCGCGTCATGCGGCCTCGGATCCCGCCACGGGACTGGCCCATCAGGCCCAGCAGGAGCGCTCCACACCGCAGCAGGTGGTGGCCGCCAACTGTGCCAGGGTGCAAGAAGCGTTGCGGGTGCTGGAGGAGTTCGGTCGCCATGGCGGCCCAGTGGAGCTGGCCGCCACTGCCGCCACCATCCGCTATGGCCTCTATGACCTGGAAACAGCCCTCCTGGCCAACCAGGAGCGCCACCAGACACTTCTCCAGGCCCGCCTCTACCTCGTTACCCAGCCGGCGCCGGAGTTGTTGGCGGTGGTGAAGGCCTGCCTGGAGGCAGGTCTGCGGCTGGTGCAGTACCGGGAGAAGCCTTCCCGCTCCCATGCAGGTGAGATGACGGATCGCCAGCGCCTCCGCACAGCCACGGCGTTACGGCAGCTCTGCTGGGATCATGGCGCCCTGTTCATTGTGAATGACCGGGTGGACCTGGCCCTGGCCGTGGAGGCTGACGGGGTGCATCTGGGGCAGGAGGATCTCCCGCCGCTGGCGGCCCGTCATCTACTGGGTCCCGAGCGACTCGTTGGCCGCAGCACCAACTGTGCGGAGCACCTGCGCCAGGCCGTTGCCGATGGCTGCGACTACGTGGGTGTCGGCCCTGTGCATGCCACCCCCACCAAACCTGGGCGTCCGCCTGTGGGCCTGGACTATGTGCGTCAAGCAACAGCCTGTAGCCCCGTTCCCTGCTTTGCCATTGGCGGGGTGAACCTGGAAAATGCCCACCAAGCCATGGGGAGCGGCGCCCATGGTATTGCGGTGGTCCGCGCCCTGATGAGCGCTTCGGATCCTGGCGCCGTCACCCGCCAGTTGCTGCAGGTGGTTGCGGCCTCTCCATTGCCTTGCCCATGAGCACCCTGATCGCCATTCAGGTCAACGGCCAAGCCGTGGCGGTTCCATCCGGCCAGGCGTTAACCACTTGCCTGGAGCAACTGGGCTACGACCTGCGCCTGGTGGCCCTGGAATTCAACGGTGAGATCCTCCATCGGCAGCACTGGCTCCACACCCGGATGAAGGAGGGGGATGTGCTGGAGGTGGTCACCATCGTTGGCGGCGGCCATCTACCCCCCCTGGAGCCTTGACCCGGCTACACTTGGAGAAAGTCCCTCGGCAACCAATAGAGATGAAGCTGCCCGGAACCTGGCAACGCCGTCTTGCCGCTGTGCTCCTCCCAGTGTTGTTGATGGGCCTGATGGCGTTCTCACTGCCCCAGCCCGCCAATGCCGCCCGCGGCGGCCGGTTGGGCGGTGGCAGCTTTGCACCCCGCGCCTTGCCCAGAAGCGGGAGCAGTGGTTTTGGGAGGAGTGCTGTCCGGGGCGGCGGCTTTGGCGGCGGCGGCTTTGGCTTCCCCTTCATCATTCCCTTCTTTGGCTTTGGCGGTGGTGGTCTGTTGGGGATGCTCATGCTGTTTGCCGTGGTGGGCTTGCTGCTCAACGGCTTCCGCAGCGCCATGGGCGGCGCCGGAACCATGGGCTCCCCCAGAGAGGCCATGGCCGAGCGGGATGGTCCCGTCACCATCGCCCAGGTGCAGATTGGCCTCCTGGCCAGTGCCCGGCAACTGCAGCAGGACCTGCGCCAACTGGCCTCCAGCGCCGACACCGACACCGCCACTGGCCTCCAGCGCCTGCTGCAAGATGTCACCCTGGCCCTGCTGCGCAATCCCGAGTACTGGGTGTATGGCAACGGGGAGGCGGGCCAAGTGGGCTTCTCCGTGGCGGAGGCCACTTTCAATAACCTTTCCATGACGGAACGCAGCAAGCTGGATGCCGAGACCACCATCAACGTGGCGGGCCAGCGCAGCCGTGGGGATGCCGGCCAGCACGCTGCCGCCAGTGAGTACATCGCCGTCACGCTGCTGGTGGCCAGCCGCAGCTCCATCCAGCTCCCCAAACTCACCACCGCTGACGATTTGCGCACGATCCTGCGCTTGCTGGGCTCCATTCCGTCTGGAAATTTACTCAGCCTGGAGGTGATCTGGCAACCTGACGGCAACGAGGATGTACTCACCTCCACCGATCTGGTCACCCTCTATCCGGAGCTGCAGGCTCTGTAGGGCGTGTAGCGAAACCCGTACGGCATGGGGTCTGTAAGCATTCTGAGGGTCGGTCGTCCCATTCCCTTCATTCAAGCCTTGCAGTCAATGAGGGCAAGACCTCCTCATGGATTAAAATTATTAGCAAAATAGCAAAAGTGATCAAAAAAGCAATCAAATCTTTATTCTTTAAAATATATCTGTTTCGTCGGAGACAATATATTGGCAGCAATCAATTTCTCGTCAGAACTAAATATGGTTTTCCTGTATATTGTTTTAGCAACGATATGAGCATTGGTTTCCCTCTCATCTTGTGTGGCATTTGGGAACCTCATTTAACCTCCCTATTGTATCAAAAAACAAAGCCAGGGATGATTGCTATTGACATTGGCGCTAATGTAAATTATTTCTCTTGTGATCAAAGATAAATTAGGTCGACCAAAATCTGTCGTTAACCAATGCGCAGTTGGTAGGTCGCTGGGTATTACAAAAATGGAATTTAATCCATACATAACTGGTGGAGCTTCTTTGAAAAAAGCAGCATTCCGCGAGTCACCACACTGTGAATTAGGTCAAACCAAATCTATTGAGATTGATATAGTAACACTAGATGAATACTCAAAATTAATGGACTTACAAAGCGTTGATATCATCAAAATAGATGTTGAGGGATTTGAAGAGGAAGCTCTTAAAGGATCTGAGAATTTAATTCAGCGCTCTTCAGATATCATATTATGTATGGAATACACACGAGATTGCTACTCAAATGATTTTCTACCTTGGCTTAAGAAATTATTTTCCAAAGTATATTTACCCAAGTTCAATCGGCAGATTAATTTTGAATTTCTTAGAAAATATCAAGAGCACGAGACCTTGCACTCTGAACCTTATCTTGATGTTGTCCTCATTCGGGGCCGCCGCTTTGCTTGAAGCTGCACACTGACGACACAGAGCCGTCGTGGCCTCTCCTAAGGCACATCTGAAGAAGTGAAGGTGGTAGTAGGATGGAGTGAGAGACTGGGATGTGGAAGGAGGCCTGCTGGGATG
>JXQG01000106.1 GCA_001007665.1 Candidatus Synechococcus spongiarum SP3
CGGCCGGAACGGCGCCACAGCTCGGCGGGCTGAAGGGCGGGCAGGCGCAGCTCAAGAGCGCCGGTGGCATCCATTTCTTCGCGGATGATGGCTTCCACCTTCCGCAGCACCCGCCACATCAACGGCATGTAGGCGTAGATCCCGGAAGCAACCCGTCGGATGAAGCCACCCCTGACCAGCCACTGGTGGGAGGGAATTTCGGCTTCGGCTGGAGGCTCGCGAAGGGTAACCAGGAGAAGGTCTCGGGCCCGCATGAACAACCAACAGGACGAGATGCAAGCGTAACGGTTGGCGTGCTGTCCACAGCGGGAGCCGGACGGCGCAGCCGGTTACGTTGTTGGATCTTTGAGACGCATTCGCCAGATTCGCCTGGCCCTCACCCGGGAGCCACCAAGTGAGAACATGTCGTCCACAGAGTGAAGGCAGCGTTCAGGGGTGTGCTCCTTGGGCAGCAGGTTGTCCAGGGAGCACACCTGGCCATCCACCAGCTCCACAGCTACCGCTGGCCTGCCGGCCCTGCGTCAATCATTGCAACTCCCATCCTGCGCCAGGACAGGGATCCGCCATGAACCAGGGGTGTGGGACAGTGAGTCGGCGCAGTTTCGTGAACTTTTGCAGGAGGTGTTGCCCCATGGGGCGGTGGCGGTGCGTCCTCGACCATCGGCGTTGCACGGGGGCTGGCCTACGATTGTGCCGATTGTGCCGATTGTGCCGATTGTGCCGAAGCCGAGAAGGCAAGTGTGACGGCCTTTCTCAGACCAGTCTTCCCCATCAGCTTGTGCCTTGGTCTTGAAGTGACTATGCTTGAAGTCTCTGAATAGTGGATTTCCTCACTTGGTCTCGGAACAATGCAGCATCAGGTTGGACAGTCCCCGGGGCGTCCGGGGCAGGCGAAACATCCTGGTCCCGAGGGTAGCGCAAGAGCTGTTGGCGACCTGGAGATCTCGGAGCTGAGCTTGATGCGTCTTGATGGCGTGACGGCGGCGGGTGAGAATGAGTCTGGTCCAGTGGTGTTGGAACCGCTGATCCTCCATTGTTGCGCTCTGGCAAAATTTGTTTCCTCCCCTGCCTCTGCCAGCGTCTTTTCTCGCATGGTGCTGGCGGCGGCGCTGCTGCTCGCCGGCGGGGGCACTGTTGCCGCCCCCGCCTCAGCCGATGTGCTGGTGAAAAACCTTCGCCAGTCAAACATTAGTGAAGCCGCCGCCCTTGCGAGGATACAATCGTTCACCGCCGGAACCTATGTAAGGGGCTATACGGTGTCGAGCGTCCAGGTAGACTCAGATGATTCTGAGGGAGATTCGTTCGGCGTCTCTGTGTGCTCGGCGAACCAGCAAGCTGTCAAAAATATGCTGGACTGTATTGATTTCGGCACCTCTGTGTGTCCGGTGACCGAATCGCGCCGCCCGCCATCGAACTGCACGGATCTTACGGCTCCGGACGACTTTGACGCCGGAAATCTCACCTTTACTGCTCCAACCGGAACCAAGCTCCAGACCGGAAAAAGGTACGCGTTGTTATTGACGGTCAACAGCGACACAGTCGATCTAGGTGTTACGTCATGGGGAAACGAGGATTCTGATAAAGCCGAAGGGTGGAGCATTGCAAACCGTTCTGGCAGCAAAGCCGGCAACAGTAACCCTATTTGGGTCTCCAGTTCCCGAGTAGTCCGTATTGCTATCAATGGCGGTACGGATACGGTGGTGGACGTGACAGATGTAGAAGTGACCTCGACGCCGATTGCGGCTGCGGACACCTACAGCGTGGGGGAGAAAATTCAAATCACCGTCACGTTTGAGGACAACGTGACGGTGACCGGCAGGCCAGAATTCGAAATCAAGCTGGGATCGACCGAGACAAGAAGAGCAAGCTACGTGAGCGGTACGGGCACGACCGCCCTGGTCTTCGAGTACACGGTGCAGTCGCAGGACAGGGACGACGACGGCATCTGGATCGATGCGGACGCATTGAAGTTAAACGGGGGGACAATTCAGGACGGTGACAATAACGACGCAAATCTGGATCACGCCCAGCTCGGCAAACAGGAGGACCACAAGGTGAACGGCAGTGACATCACGCAGCCACGTATAGCTTCCATAGAGCGTCACGAACCCAGGACTTCGCCTACGAATGCGGACAGTCTCACTTGGCGGGTCACGTTCAACGAGCAGGTAGAAAACGTGGACGCGACCGACTTTACGATGAGCGGCACGACGGCGACGCTGACGCTGAGCGAGGTGACCGCCGCCACGGTCTACGACGTAACGGCGAGTGGGGGGGATCTGGACAACCTGGAGGCGACGGTGACGCTCAGCTTCTCAAACAACAAGGACATCACGGATACGGCCAGCAACGACCTTACCAAGACCATGCCAACGGGCGTCAACGACAACACTTACGTGATGGATAACACCGCGCCCACCATCGTGAGGGCGCTCGCAACTGGCACGTCGCTGAGCATCACCTTTACCGATGACTTGGCGTCGTCGGCCAGGCTGGCGAATGCCGCGTTCACGGTGAAGAAGACGGTATCGGGCGTCGAGCAGGCGGTGACGCTGATCGGCTCACCCTCCATCAGCGGGAAGGTGGTGACGCTGACGCTGAGCAGCGAAGTGATCTCCAGCGATACCGATGTCAAGGTGAGCTACACCGTGCCCGTGACGGACAACGACAATCGTCTCGAGGATCTGCTCGGCAACGAGGTTAACGGCTTTACCGATCGAGCAGTGATCAACATGGCAGCCAATACCCCTGCCACCGGCGAGCCGGTGATCGAGGGGTTCTATTTGACGGGCTATCAGCTGACGGCGGGCTTGGGGACGATTGCGGATGCGGATGGTTTACCGGGGACGATCTTCCCGGTTAGCTACAGCTTACAATGGGTGCGCCAGGACAATCGGAACGGGGGGAACGAGGAGACAGTGGGAACCGGACAGACCTACACTCTGGTCAGCGACGATGAGGACAAGTATATCGCGTTGCACGTCACCTTCACCGATAATGAAGGCTTCCCAGAGACGCACAGCGTCGTCACCTCCGACACGGTGCAGCCATACGTACAGTTGTACATTGCCTTCCCTCCCGTCTCCGAACCGTACAAGGTGAACGAGGGTGAAACCCTAACCCTGACAGCTCAGCTGGAGTACACAGACGGCAGCCCGGCCCCTGCTCCATTCGGCTTCAGCGTGTGGTTTTCATCGGTTGATGACGAAGCGACAGCGAGTGATGATTACAGCGCAGTTAGTCATTCGTACACCATCGCCAAGGGCGCCACCACCATCGACAACGTGACCGTACAAACCATCCAGGACGATGCGTCGGAGGGGGATGAGAACTTTCTGGTCAACATAGATTCCAGGAGCAACTATGGTTGGCTTCAGATCGTGAACGCAAGGGAAGCAGCCACGGTCAGGATTATCGACGATGACGACCCTGAGGAACTGGCCGTCTCGTCGTCGGACGTAAACGTGGACGAGGGCTCCGAGGCTGCCTACACGGTGGCGCTCGCTGCGCCGCCGGCTGCGGACGTGACGGTGAGCGTCGCGAGCGACGACACCACCGCTGCGACGGTCGCTCCCGCCTCGCTCACCTTCACCACCGCCAACTGGAGCGAGGCGCAGACGGTGACGGTGACGGGTGTGGAGGACACGGACCAGGGGGACGAATCCGTCACCATCACCCACAGCGGAACCAAGGTGGCTGCCAAGACAGTCACAGTGACGGTGAGGGACACAACACGGACGCGCCAGAATGAAATAGCAATACAGGTATATACTTCTTATGACTATAATGAGCCTTCCTATATAGACCCTAGCAACATTCCTGAAAGCGGCACGGCAAACATCACCATAGGAATAGATTGGCCACAAATCTGGCTCCGTCAACCAAATTTCAGCCCGCCATCGCTGGTTGATGGCAAGATCGTGTTCACGGCGGAAACCCTGGGGATGGGCAAACACCAGAGCGCTACGGCGACGGAAGGGGTGGATTTTACCGCCACATCCCAGACTTTCACCTATGATTCGTCTTTGGAGCCAAATGATCAGGTTTTTGATAGCAGCATGAGGCTCTTCACACTGTCGGTGCCGATCACGTCGGATATGGTGGATGAGGGCATAGAGACCTTCGCTGTTAAACTCACGCTTGATCTTGAAAACACCAACATTGCGCTAAATAATGACGCTGTGCAGAACAGTTATTGGCTGATGCCGCCTGGTCAGCAAGGATATACTCTTTTTGAGATCAAGGATGCGCCCTGCGCCACGTTCAGGATTCCCCATCCCCCGAAGACCGTTGCCGAAGGTGAAAAGGGGGAGTTCGTGGTCTTTGCCCAAGCCGACAGGGATCTTACCATCGCGGTGCGCCTCGACGGCCTTGGC
>JXQG01000032.1 GCA_001007665.1 Candidatus Synechococcus spongiarum SP3
GGCCTGAGCGCCAGGATCGATGCCCTGAGCGCCAGGATCGACGCCCTGGAAACAGCCATGAACGGTCGAATCGATGCCCTGAGCGCCAGGATGGATACTCTGGAATTATCGCTGAATGCCCGCATCGACAGCCTGGAGACAGCGGTGAATGCCAGGATCGACGGTCTCTATGAACTGTTGCTGTCCCTCAAGGCGTGACCCATGGCAAGGAAGACGGACGAGGTCAGGCTGCTGCCAACGCTTGACCTGCACGGATTCCGAGGGTTCGCGTCGTACCGGTTCAGCGGACTGGCCCGGGTCAATCTCCTGGTGGGCAAGAACAATTGTGGATGTGGCGCACATCTTCCACGGCCATGCCTGCACACCGGGTGTGGGCTTTGAGTTGTCGTCCGATGACGGCAAAGGCACGCTCAAGGTGAAGATCCTGTCGCTGGAGGAAGTGGACGAGGAGATGGAGGGCAAGGGCCGGGAACTGAGCGGTTTCTGAACGTGAACGACGGGTTCCCGTTCTCAATAGTGGCCAATCCCTCTATCAACCCCCGCACCCGTTACCGTTACAATCACAGAGCGGGGAAAGCGGTTATACATACAGCACTAGTGCAGGCACACCTGTAGACTGTGTAAATCAGCCAGGCCCGGAGCTTGCAAACCGTCATGCCTGCCTCCCCACCTATCCCGGCTCAGGGCGCGGCCAAAACGCCAGCCGTTGCCATCACCACTGGCCCGGCGCCGGTGGCCGCTCCGTGGTGGCAGCAATGGGTAACGCCCCTCGTGATCCTGGCAACGCTAACCCTGTTCCTGAACCAGCAAAACCGGGCCTTTGACGCCGTGAACAAGCGGATTGACGTTCTACTTGACGTTCTACGGGAAGACGTGCAGGCGGTCCGGGAAGACTTGCGGGCCAGCGAGAAACGCCAGCAGGAAGACCTGGCCAGGTTGGAAGGGAAGGTGGATCGCCTACTTGAAAGCCGCTGAACCCCCCGGTTGACGACCGTTGCTCATGAGGCCTCCCTGCACATCCTCCGAAAGGGGGAGGCCTCAGCCGAATGGGGGAGGTGTGGGGCACATGGGCCAAGGTTGACAAGGCCCGTGTCCACCTTCTCAACGAAGGCCAAGAGCGCCCTTCCTTCCTCAAGGACCCTGAGCGCTACACCCCCTCGATGGCGGCGGGCTATGGGTGAGGCCAAGGAGGAAGCCCTCTGCCTGGCCCCCTTCCTGCGGTACGAATACCCGAACGGGGCGCCACCTGGCGGCAGTGGCCAAGGCCTTCCCTGATTGGGTAAGCCACACCCGGACCACCACCGGCGGCAAGGCTTGGATCATCAACCGGCCACCTGGCGGCAGTGGCCACCATCCACCCAATGCCGGGCCGCCTGATCCGGCCCTTGACGGTTCCCTTGCCGTCAACTTGACGGATAGCTTGACGGTTAAAACCCAGTCAGGGAGTGGGCTTGACGGTATTGACGGTTTTTTTTCCACTATCAGCGCGTAACGAAAAAAAGAGCGAGAGGGTCAGACCAATGGGGAAAGCGTGAATGAGATAGATAGAGAGTTATAGAGAGTTGCAGTTCTCGACCATGACAGCCCCGCCGCCCTGGCCTTCGTCGCATGGTGCAGGCGCCTCTTCCCCGATCAGGATTGAAGCGCTCAAGGGGCGGTCCGACTGCCGCTTCCAGCAGATGGGAGCCGGAAGCCCGGATGGATCACAGGCCGCAGGGGCAATTCCGTTCAACCCAGGCCTGCCAGCGGCGCCGTTCCCATTTGCCCTGGGCGTTGGGGGCCAGTTGAGGGCAATGGAGCCATTGTTTGGGACGCTCCGCAGGGGGACGCCGGGACACGGCCTTCTTGAGCGCCGCCACGGAAACGGTTCCCCGATACAGGCCCACCAGGCGGCGCCCCCAGTGGACATCCTCCACCCCCACCACCAGCACAGCCTCCAGCCCGTCGAGCCCCGAAAAGCTGGCTTCAATCACTTCTGGAAACACCATCTCGCCGCCACTGTTGATGGCCCCGTCCAGCCTGCCCGACACCTGCAGGCCATGGATCCCCAATCGGGCTGAATCCGCAGTGCGCCACCAACCATTCTCCAGGGGCAAGGGCAGCAGGCGCCCATCCACGAGAAAGCCGGGGGTCAGCACCGGGGTGCGGATCTCCAAGACATCCGGTGAGCCCCGGACAGGCGCAGTGCGCAGGGCTACGTGGGACAAGGGCAACCCGCAACCCGCCACACCCGCCAGGAATTGACGGGGATCAAGGGCCGTCACCATGGCGCTGGTCTCCGTGCTCCCGTAGCAGGGGGAGAGGTTCAGACCAGAGCGGCGCGCCTGTTGCCGTAGCGCCGGAGTCAACGGAGCACCCCCCACCCAGCAACAGGCCGTTTGTTGCAACCAGTCCATCCCCCCGGGCTCCCCCATGAGCCACTGCAACTGGCTGGGCACCAAAACCAGACCCCAGCCCCGCAGGGACGGGCGTTGTTCCGTCTCCCGCCATTGGCAGCGGGACAGGAAGCGGTGAGGAATACCCAAGGCCTGGCTACGGAGGGGAGGCATCAAGCCACTGACGTGGTGAAGCGGCAGGGGATTGGCGAGGCCAGCCAGGGACAACGGGAGTGTCCTGTCCCCGGATCTGGGGCGCAGCCCTGCCGGCCAGCCCACCAGGGCTTGGGCCGCCCGCCGCAAGTGGTCCAGGGGTTGGAGACACCAGCGCCGCTGCCCTTTGCTGCCCCCGCTCCCCACCACCACCGCCGCTTTGGCTCCCGTGGACAAGACGGGACGGGTCTCCCCATGGCAAAGGCGCTCCGCCCGCCGGCCCTGATGGCGCCAGCCGGGCCTCAGGGCCGCCCGCAGCAGGGGTTCTTCCTCTGGACGGCAGAGGCCCACAACGGATTCCGTGGCCAGAAGGGTTTGCAGACACTGCCAGTCCGCAGCAGGCTCCGGGCCGCAAATCAGAAGATGGCGCTCCTGGACAGTCATGGGGCCTGGTTCGATCAAGCGGTTGCCCCCAAGCCTGGGGCTGGACTTCCCCCAGCCGCCGCCAACCGGGCCAGATCACGGACCACAGCCTGGCCAAGGCGCCCTTCAAAACCACTGGAGACCACACAGCGACCAGGCCAAGCACCCAGGAGGCCGGCCACTCTCCGGGGATCCCCCAGTTGGGAGGGCTTGATCACCAGCAGCGGCCGGTTGATGGGGGGCGTCCGGAGCAGGCCCTCCACTTGATCCAGATGGGTGAGGGACTCGTCAAGAGCCAATTGCACACCAGGGATGGGGGGGCGATTGAGCAGCTGCGCCAAGAGAGGATCCGTTGGGGCCAAAGGCTGCTCCAGCCAACGGATGCGTGGATCCGCAGCGGCAGCCAGCCAGCGGGACAGCAGGGCGGCATCCAGGCGGCCGTTGGCATCCAGGCGCAACTCACCCTCCACGGGCGCAAGCATGGCCAACAGCGCCACCAGCAGCGGCTGCTCTTCCCGCCAGGGGAGGGCGCCGATTTTCCACTTCCAGCAGCGCCACCCGCGGGCCAGACCCCGCTCCAAGGCCGCCAGCGCCGCGGCGCCGGAAGGCAAGAGGCCCACCGTTGGCCAAGGATCCTCGGCAGGGGGATTGTCGCTGGCGCCACCGGGCATGGATCCCGCCTTGTGGCGACGAGGCTGTTGATCCAGACGCCACAGGGCGCTGCCCAGGGCAAAGGCCGTGCAAGGGTGCCGACAGGCTGTGCGGCCAAGCCAGTGCTCCAACTGTTGACGTCCCGCGGCAGGACCCGAATGCTCCAACAGGCGCTGCAGCCCGTGAAGGTGCCCCCCGTGCAAAGGATCAGCCCCGGATCGCTGACGTTCAGGGAGGGGACTGATCTCTCCAACAGCCTGCCGCCCATGGGGATCCTCCAACTCCACGCACAACCCCTGATCGTGCCGCTGTTCCCCGTCACGCTGCCGGCGTCGGAGGGAGAGAGGCCTCCAGCACAAGCGCCAATGATCCGGCTTGACCTCCTCCCCACGCTGAAGCGCCGGGATTCCTTCTCTCAGGTGAGGCATACGAGGAAACGGGCCAGTGTGGGGGTCTTCGGCATTCTCGACACATTCAGATCTTCTTGTCGGCCACTGTTGCGGCAGAGCGTACGAGACACCGCCCTCAAGGACGGGGGGCGCCTCCCAGGCGGTTACGTGATCACTCAACGGGTCACAGCCAATCCCCCTAGCGCCAGTCCACAGGAAAACAACACACCGTTCACCATCTGGAAACGCAAGGCCAGAAACTTGCTGTGGCTGATGCGTTTGGGCTGGTTGTGGTAGCGCCCCAGGAGACGGACGAGGGGGCGGGCCACCGGCCAACTGGCCAGCGCCAACAGAACGGTTGGCGGCCACGCGCCCCAGGAAACGGGAATCACTTCCGACAACAGAGCAAGGACCACAAACCAGGGCACAAGGGCGGCAGCACGGGCTGTACCCAGCCTCTGCACCGGTGAGCGCTTGCCATGGGCCATGTCGTCCTCCACTTGGTGAAAGTGGGAGCAGAACAACACCAGGGTTGTGGCCAGGGCCGGCCCACACCCCAGTCGAGAGGCCAGTGACAGATCCAGCGGTCCGCCAGCCGCGGGGTCCAGGGCAGGAGCACCGAGACCCACCAGCGCCGCAGCCGTGGCCAGAGGACCAAAGGCCAGCCAGCAGAGGGGCTCCCCCAAACCCTGGTAACCCAGACGAAACGGAGGTCCCTGATAGAGGTAGCCACAGCAACAGGACGCCAGCACCAGGGGCAGCAGCCACCAACTGCTGGCCATGGCCACCTGGGCCATGAGCAGAACACCCAGCACAAGACAGAGTTGGGCGCCCAACAACACCGCACGGGGCGCGCCGGTGAGCTGGATCAGGGAGTGGGGCTTGTGGACATCAATTCCGGTTTGGGCGTCAAAGTAGTCATTGCAAACATTTTCCCAAGCCAGCAGCAGCACGGCGGCCAGCAAGAAGAGGGCAAGCTGCTGGGGTTGCAGGCGCCATGCGGTACGTCCGGGGCCCAGTAGCCAGCCAGCGGCAACAAGGGCAGGCATCACAGCCACCATGTACATGGGCCACTTGATGGCAGCCTGCCAGAGACGCCGCCGTTGCTCGGGCACCGCACTGGAGCGCACAGACTTCAGTTTATGGCATTCATGGATGAATTGTACAATTCTGCGTAACCATTCATTTCTGATCCGCATTCCTCAGTTTGCCGCCATGTCCTTCCGGAGCCTCCTGACCATGGCCCAGGAGGGTGCTCAACGTTTGGGGGAAGAGGGGGTGCTCTGTCTTGGCGTTCCCATCGCGCCACTGGACCCCCTGCCGACGTTGCCCCAATTGCCGCAGCGGAACGACTTCACCTGGGTCTGGGATGGACTGCCAGGCCTGACGTTGGCAGCCACAGGGGTGGAGCAGAGCCTGGAGTTGCGGGGACCACGGCGGTTTGCCTTGGCCCAGCGGTTTATTGATACAAGCCTGAGTCGTCTGGTCTGCCCCCATCCAATGGAGCAGGCGGTGCAGCGCCCAAGGCTGGCACTGGCCTTCAGCTTTTTTGGCCACGCCGATGGGGATGGCGTACCAGGGGTCACCATCGTGCTCCCCCGTTGGCAATTGGGGCGCCAGGGACGCCACTGCTGGCTCCTGCATCAGCGCAGCCTCGGCGGGGCCGTGACGGCCCGATCCATGGCGGAAGCCCTCTGGGAACAGGCGCAAGCCCTGAGACAACCCCTATCGTTTCCCCTTGACTTGCCAAGAGTGGTAGCCAGAAGCGATTCCTGGCAGCAGCCCTTCCAAAGCGGCGTCGAGCAGGCATTGGAGCTGATCGACAACGGTGCGTTATGCAAATTGGTGCTGGCAGCCCAACAGGAACTGCTGTTGAGTAACCCCTTGAACCCCGTTGAGCTGCTCCGTAGCCTGCGGCGCCATCAGAGCGGCAGTTGCCGTTTTCTTTGGCAACCCCTCAACAGCCAGGGCAATCACGCTGTTGTGGGCGCATCGCCAGAGCGGCTCCTGGAATTGCGCTCCGGTCGCTTGCGCTGTGACGGCTTGGCCGGTACAGAGGGAGTCGACAGGGATGGAGCGCAACAACTGCTCATGTCCAGCAAGAATCGTCGTGAACACGAGTTGGTGGTCAGCGCCATCGTTCGGTCTCTCCAGTCCCAGGGACTCACCCCCCAGCGCCGCCCCTATCCCCGCCTGGCCCGCCATGGGAATTTGATGCATTTGCACACCCTCATCCAGGCCAAGGTCCATGGTCACCGGGTGCTGGATCTGGCCGAAGCCCTGCATCCCACGCCGGCAGTGGCTGGATTGCCGCGGCGGGAAGCTCTCAACTGGCTCCGCAGCCTGGAAGGATTCCCGCGGGGGTACTACGGCGCTCCGCTCGGCTGGGTTGATGGTTGTGGCGATGCGGACTTGCGGGTGGCCATCCGTTGTGGACAACTGCAAGGGCAACACCTGAAACTCACCGCCGGGGCTGGAATTGTCATGGGATCCTCCCCGGGAGGCGAGCAACAGGAGGTGGAGCTCAAGCTTTCCGTCCTGCAGCGGCAGTTCGCCATCAGCCGCCATGCTCGACTGCAGCCGCTACAGCGGTGAGCCGTTCGCAGGCGGGAAGCCATCCACCACAAACCATCAGCTGCTGATCTGAACCGGCATCACCAGATAGGTGAACTTCACGTCTCCGCCATGGGGTCGCAGCACAACAGGATTGGCGGGGTTATTCATCTGGAACGTCACCTCCGGTGTGGGGACCACCTTGAGGCCATCCAGCAGGTAGCGCACGTTAAAGGCCACGTCAATGTCGCTGCCCTCTCCATCAGAGAGGGGAACCGACTCATCCCCACGGCCCACGTCCTGTACTTCGGCGCAAATGCGCAGTTGCCGTGACGGAACGGCAACGGAAAGCTTCACCACACTGTTTTGCTGGTCCGCCAGAACGGCCACCCGCTCCAGAGCCGTGATCATGAGCAGGCGATCAACGGTAAACGAGCGACTGAACGTTTCGGGAACGAGTTGATTGTACTTTGGATAGGCTCCGTCCAGGGTCCGGCTGGTCACCACCTGATCCGTCCGGAGAAAAACAACCTGCCCCTGGTCATGGTAGAGATCAATGGTCTCGTCAGTCTTGCGGGCGGCCAGGAGTTGCTCCAGCTCCCGCAGGGACCGGGCAGGGATGGTGACCGCAAAACTCTCGTCTTGCTGCCCGGTGCCGCTGGCGTCTGGCGCTGTGGCGCTGTGGTGGGCGTCCGGCAGGGCGCTGTTGCCGCTGGGCTGGGTCAGCACAGCAAGGCGATGACCATCGGTGGCGGCAAATTCAAGGCTGGCGGGGGACACCACCAGGTGGACACCCGTGAGAATCTGCTTGGCTTCGTCGGAACTGGTGGCAAAGAGGGTGCGCGCCAGGCCGTCTCGCAAGGACTGGGACGGCAAAGGAATGGCCACAGGGCTCTGGGCCATGGGCAACTCCGGGAAGTCCTCCGCCGGCATCCCCCTGACGGTATAAGCACCCGTGCGTGCTGTCAGTTGGAACGGCAGGCTGCTCCCCTCCTCGTCGCCGGATGCATCCGGGCCGGGGGCTTGGAGAGAGAGGGGGCTATCGGCGGAGAGGCGGGAGACGATGTCCGCCAGGAGCCTGGAGGGCAGGGTGATGGCACCGGATTGCTCCACAGCAGCCGTAAAGGTGGTCTGGATACCGAGGCTCAGGTCAAAACCAGTGAGGCTTACCTTGCCGGTGCCCTCGTCGGCCGTCAGCAGAACGTTGGCCAGCACGGGGTGGGTAGGGCGGGCAGCCACAGCACGGCTGACGCACTGAAGGTTGCTGTTGAGGGCATCCTGCGAGCAGGTCAGCTTCATGGGGAGCACTGGGGGAACGACAGAAAGGCTAAGGGAAAGGGGCCGTAACGCCACCACACTGGCCGATGCCAGGCAAGACGGCAACGGGAGGGGATCCCCTGCTTTTCCACATCTGCCCGGACAGCACTCAGAAGAAGAGGTCAAGTGAATCAATCAAAAAACAGCCGTAGTCGGGGCTGTGGAAATTGTGGAAACTCCCCCACATCTCCCTGACGCCAAGGCAATAGCCGGAAAGTCTCCTGTGGAAATTTCCGGTGACTTTTGTGGAAAACCAAAGCTTTTTCCCCTTGACCCCACAAGAGGCCGTCAATTTTCCACAGATGTGACCCCATATTCCACAGCCATTTCCACAGGAGTTTGCACACTGTCCCCCCGTTTTTCCACAGCCGGATCAAGAGCGGACTTGGGACGGTTTTTTTTCTGACCACACACCATGGGCCGGCTTGACGAGATGTTGGCAGGGGCGGCTACAGCCCCATCACCTGGACAACCGCTTCCGCTTCCGGCGCCAGATTTCTGTGAAGATTAGCGTGGTTAGCGTCCAGGGCTGTGGTTGGGTCCTTGAGGCCGTTCCCTGTGAGGACGCAGACAACCCGAGCCTCCGAAGGAATCTCGGTGGCGTACTTGAACATCCCGGCAACGGATGCGGCGCTGGCCGGTTCACAGAACACCCCCTCTTCCGTAGCCAACACCTGGTAGGCCGCCAGAATCTCCCCGTCGCTCACGGACGCGAAGCGCCCCCCACTCTCTTTGCGGACGGCCAAAGCCTTCTCCCCGTTGGCGGGATTGCCAATGCGGATGGCTGTGGCAACGGTTGTGGGGTTGTCCACAGGATGTCCGAGCACCAGGGGAGCAGAGCCACTGGCCTGAAATCCGCACATGACGGGAAGCATCTTGCTCAGACCGGCGTTCCTGTACTCCTGAAACCCCATCCAGTAGGCACTGATGTTGCCGGCATTTCCCATGGGAATACAGAGCCAGTCCGGCGCATCCCCCAGGGCCTGCACCACTTCGAAGGCAGCCGTTTTTTGCCCCTGGAGCCGGTAAGGGTTGATGGAGTTCACCAGGGTGACGGGATAGCGCTCCGCCAGCTTCTGAGTGATGGCAAGGGCCTGGTCGAAGTTTCCCTGAATGGCCAGCACTTCGGCGCCGTACAGCAAAGCCTGGGCCAGCTTGCCCTTGGCCACATAGCCATCCGGGATCACGGCAAATGCCCGCAGACCCCCACGCCGGGCATAGGCCGCTGCCGCTGCTGACGTATTGCCCGTGCTGGCGCAGATGACGGCCGTGGCGCCTGCTTCCTTGGCCTTGCTGATGGCCATGGTCATGCCCCGGTCCTTAAAGCTGCCTGTGGGATTCAGGCCATCCACCTTCAAGAACACCTGCACGCCACGGCCTACTCGCTTCTCCAGGGCCGGTGCGCGCAGCAACGGTGTGTTGCCTTCCAGCAGGGTGACGACGGGGGTGCCGTCACCAACGGGCAGCCAGGGTCGGTACTGTTCCACCAGGCCAGGCCAGGGTCTCGACGTTGGCCCCCCGTCCCGGGACGGCTTCTGGCCGGTCAGAAGCCGCTTCAGCGAACTTGCCAAGGTCACGATTCACCCATTCCTACCGCAGCCGACTCTAGAAGAGACGCTCTGGAAGCCCCCTCCCGCCACGCTAAAAAGGTTCCCTGAAAAAATCGGTCACTTCCTGGATACTGTTCAATTGACTCAACAGGTGAATCAAACGCGGCACATCAACGACGATCTCCTGGTTGGGATAGCTTTCCAGAAAATCGACGGGGTTCAGTCGCCTTGTTTCGCTCCGGGCAACAGAGAGAATGACCCCTGAGCGCAGGGCTAGAACGCCTGCTTCGGGAGAATGGCGAGGATAAAAGATCTTCGCTATTCTCCCCAGGAAAGCCTCGCCAAGGTCCGTGTACAGCAGGCGACCCAACAGGGTGAACGGGATGTCCACCCGTTTTTCCAGTACGGACCTGGCCGTCTCGGGTGGAATATTGGTGATGTTCAGAGCCGTTTTGATGAAGCCACGGGGCTCGGACCCCTCGCTGAAGCTGCGTAGCTCCTTCACCTCCACGGATCGATTGAAGGGACCAACGACCAGAACCACCCGTTCAGCCGCTCTGGCTGCAGGGCTGATCCAGATGAGAAGACCACCCAAGAATAGTAGTCCCAGGTGTCGTGCAGAGGGCAGCACCATCAATCGTGAAAAGTGCAATGATGGAAGTTACTCTAGGATGCCACCGTTGCCTTTCCGGCTGGCGGAAGGCCCTGCTGGGGAAGCAGAATATCCCTCACCAGCCGAACAACGCCCCGTTCCGCCAGACCCTGGGCCAACTGGAGGCCCATGCCATAGACCACGGGTTCCCCCAGGAGACGGGGGAGACTTTGCCAAAGCATGGTGGGCTCAAAATAGGGAAGCTTCCGGAGAATCCGGAGAAGATCCAACAGGGGAGGGGGCGCCCCCGGACCTTGGGCAGAGTCCTGAAGCCCATGGAGCTGCCAACGCTGGGGGAGCCGCTGCCCCACCCGGCAAGCCACCTGCCAGCCCATGGCATCCAACTGGTTCACCATGGCGCCCACCAACTGGCTCCGCACCTTGCTTCCAGCATCCGACAACAAAAAGTTCAGTGTGCTGTCCACCAACGTCTCCGCGTCCAAACCCTGGCTTCGGGCCGCGCTACTGACCAGATCGTCCAGACGCTCCCAGCGCAGAGCGTTCTCGCTGAGCACCATTTCCTTGAGGCTGTTGCGCAAGTCCGGATCGGGATCCACCAAGAGCCGTGTTGCAAAGTAAGGGTAGGCCGCCCCCAGAATTTTAAACTTTGGATTGATGCTGAGAGCGATCCCCTCCAAGGTAACCAATGAGCGAATAATGAGAGCATAATAGGGAGGAACCTGAAAGGGAAACCGGTACATCACCCCTGAAAGATCATCGGTGACAGACTTGAAATCCATTTGACTCACTCCCTCTGTTAATGCATGACCAAACACTTTTGCAAATGCGGGAACAATGGATTTCAGATCAACCTCCTGAGTTAAAAATCCAAGCTGGACAAAATCTTTTGATAATTGATCAAAATCCTTATTGACCAAGTGAACAACGGCCCGAATGAGACCAATGCGGGAACTTCTCTTCACTTCGCTCATCATGCCAAAATCAAGATAAGCAATGCGTCCGTCCGCAAGGGCCAGAAGATTACCAGGATGGGGGTCAGCATGAAAGTAACCATGCTCCAGTAGTTGCTCCAAGCTGCAATTGACACCCACGTTGATCATGTCTTCCGGATCGAGTCCCAGAGCTTGCACCTCCTTGACTTGTGTCAGCTTGATGCCCTCGATCCACTCCATTGTCAGGACGCGACGGTTGGTGAGATGCCGATGAATCTCCGGCACTGCAATGCGCTGGTTATGACGATGAAGACTGGCAAAACGTTCTGCGTTCTCTGCTTCATGGATATAGTCCATCTCCTCAAAAACCCGCGTTCCCAGCTCATCCACCAATCCCACCAGGTCGCTGCGCACCAAGCGGGTGGTGCGCTTGATCCACAGGGCAAGATTGCGAACGATGTAAAGATCCAAGGTGATCTGCTCCCGCAGCCCCGGCCGCTGCACCTTGACGGCCACTGCGCGTCCATCCGGCAACCGTCCCTTGTACACCTGACCCAGAGACGCTGCGGAAACCGGCTCTCGACTCAATTGGGCGAACAGTTGCCCCACCGGCGCCCCCAGATCTTCGGCAATGCAGGCCATGGCCAGGGTATTGCTGAAGGGGGGCAGATGATCCTGAAGAGCAGACAGTTCTTCCAGGACCACGGGCGAGACCAGGTCCGGTCGGGTGGATAAGGCTTGGCCAGCTTTGACAAAGGCGGGACCCAGCTTGGTGAGCAGCTCACACATCTGGCGACCCCGCTCACGGACCCGGTCCTTCTGGCGCAATCGGCCGGTGAGCCGGTCCATGAGCACAGCCAGAAGAAAAGCCCCGATGGGGATGAACGTCTGCCAGAGGCGGCGCAGGAATTGCTGGGGGCGGCCACGGTAAAGTCTGGCCACAGCCTCCGGGTCATAGCGATTGAGATCGGCTGCGCCAATGCCCGTGTCGGTCCCCACGTCGGTCAAGGCCTTCAGGTGGCCATTCTCCTGTGCCGGAGCGGAGTTGGACAAACTGGTCACGGCCTGGCAGACGCGGTGATGGGGACAATCCTAGGAAAACCTGAAGGGCCTCTGATGGTGGCCATGGACTATCCCCTGCCCATCCATTGCCCTTGCGCCTGTGCTTCTGGCGCTGAAGCTGGACAACATTGCCCTGATGGATGCTCTTCACCTTGAGCTTTCTCCTGGGCTGACCGTCCTGACAGGTGAAACCGGGGCGGGAAAATCCTTACTCCTTGACTCTCTGGATGTGCTGCTGGGCGCGGAGGTTCCCAAGCACCTGCTGCGCCACGGTCAGGATCAGGCCCGGATTGAAGGCCGCTTTACCCTCCACCCGGCCGCATCTCTCCTGCTGGCGCAGCGGGGCCTTGAGGTGATGGAGCACCAGCCGTCAGCGGTGGTGGTGACCCGCCATCTCTATCGTCGTGGCGGACGGATCAGTAGTCGCGGGCGCATTAACGGTATGAGTGTGAACCGCCAGACCCTCCTGGAGCTCCGACCCCTGCTCATTGACCTGACGGTTCAGGGGCAAACCCAGATGTTGGGGCGCCAGGCTCAGCAACGCCGCTGGCTGGACGGCTTTGGCGATCCTGACCACCAACAGGCCCTCAACCAGGTGGCGGCGGCCCATGAAACCTGGATCCAGCGCCGCTCCGCCCTGGACCAACTGAAGGCACAGCGGAAAGACCTTCAACAGCGCTGGAAGGAGAATGACCGGATGCTGGCGGACCTGCGGCAGGCGGCTCTGGAGGATCCCCAGGAGCTGGTCACCCTGAAGCGAGGTCAGGATCGCCTTGCCCATGCCCTGCGCCTGCAGCAGGGCAGCTGGTCTGTGGTGCAAAACATCCAGGAGCCCTTGCCCGACCAGGCAGCGGCCCTGGATCTGCTGGGGCAGGCGGAGGGGGAGTTGCAGGCTATGGTTGCCATTGACCTCACCCTTCAGCCGCTCCTGCAGCGCCTTCAACTTGTCCAGGACGAGGTGCAAGGTGTGGCTCTGGCGCTGCAAGGCTATGGCCAGCAACTGGAGAGCGATCCCCAGGCCCTGGCGAACCTTCAGGAGCGCATCGCCCAGCTTCAACGCCTGGAGCGGCGCTATGGGCAAAGCCTGGCCCAGCTCGTCCACCGCCGTCATGAACTGGAGACAGCTACCACAGGTCTGGATTGGGAGGTGCGACAACAGCGCGCCGAGCAGGAGGAGCGCACTGCCCATGATCAGCTACGACGGGCCTGTGGCCGGCTGCATCAATGTCGTCGGCGGGCAGCGGATCGTCTTGTGGCCGACCTCATGGACGTGCTGAGCCCCATGGGACTGGAGCGGATGCGCTTTGCCGTGGAACTGAAGCCCCAGCCTCCAACCGAGCATGGCAGTGAGCAGGTGTGCTTCCTGTTTTCCGCCAATCCCGGTGAAGCCATGGCCCCGCTGGGGGACGTGGCCTCCGGAGGTGAAATGTCCTGCTTCCTCTTGTCGTTGAAAACCTGCCTTGCCAAGACGGATCTCCCGATAACCCTGTTGTTTGACGAGATTGACAGCGGCGTGAGCGGCCGGATCAGCACTGCCATGGCCAAGCTTCTGCACCGCCTTGCGCGGCGCCATCAGGTGTTTTGCGTGACCCACCAGCCCCTCATTGCCGCCCGTGCCGATCACCATTTTCGGGTGGCCAAGCACACGGAGGGGGGGCGCACCTGCACCCGGGTCATGGGGCTGACCGCCCTGGCCGACCGTGAAGAGGAGTTGGCCCAACTGGCGGGTGGCGACCCCCGGGAGGCACGGCGCTATGCGGCCAGCTTGCTCAGAGACCGTTGTCCGTGATTGGCGTCTCAATCGTTCCCGGCACAGGGTTCAGTTGGTCAAACACTGCCGTGGCAGCAGGATCCGGCCCGCCGCAGCGCCCAACCAGCCAGATCGCCAAAGCGCTCAGGGCAAACGCTGGCAGCAACTCGTAGATGCCCGCCACTGGCGGATAGACGTGCAGCAGGATGGTGCCCAATCCTCCGGTGGCCACACCGGCCACTGCCCCGGCATAGCTCAATCGCCGCCAGAACAGCGCGAACACCAGAACGGGACCGAACGCTGCGCCCAGTCCGGCCCAGGCATAGGAAACCAGGGACAGGATGGTATTGCTGCCCTGCAACACCAGGGCGAGGGAGACAAGGGTGATGGATAATCCTGTCAACCGGCCAATGCGCAGCCTCTGGGCCGGGGACAGGTGTGGCAGGAGCGGGGCAAGCATGTCTTCGCTGAGGCTCACCGAGGCCAGCAGAAGTTGGCTGTCTGCAGTGCTCATGATCGCCGCCATGATGGCGGAGAGTGCCAACCCGGCCATCCAGGGGTTGAAAAACAATTCAATCATCTTCAATGTCAGGTCCTCACTGATGGCGGCCGTGCTCTCCTGATACCAGGGCCGTGCGGCCAGGCCAATGGCGAGTCCGCCAATGAACACCGGCGTCAGCCAGCCCATGAGGATGCGGCGATAAGTGGGGATGTCCCGCACATCCCGAATGGCCTTGAAGCGCATGACGCTATGGGGCAGGCCGATGTAGCCCAGCCCCCAGGAGAGGGATGAGACGATGAGCGCCCAGCCCAGTGCCTGATCAAACGCTGGCAGGGGCTCCATGACGGGAGCGGCTGCATCCGGTGTGCTCAGCATGACCAGTGGCAGGCCGATCAGGATGATCACCATCATCAGGCCCTGGAGCACGTCGGTCCAACTAATGGCCAGAAACCCACCCCAAAGTGTATAACTACCAATTACGATTGTTCCCAGTATAATTGCACTTGGCAATGGGATGTCAAATAAGATGGACAACAGCTTGCCGCTAGCCAGCAGGCCAGAGGCCACATAAACCAGCATGAAAAAAAATAAAATCAGACCACAGATGCCCCGCAGAAGCATCCCATTCTTACCGCCCCGTCCGGTGCGTTCACAAAGAAATTTGGGCAGTGTCTGTGCATCGTCCAACTTTTCACTGTAGACCCGCAGCCGCGGCGCAACCGTGCGCACGGATACATACTGCCCCAGCAACAGGCTGAAGGCCATCAGAGCCGCTCTGATGCTGTGGCTGTAGGCAAGCGCTGGAAACGACAGCATGGCCCAGGCGCTCATGTTGGAGGCGCCGGTGCTGAGAGCTGCGGTGAACGGAGAGAGGGAGCGTCCACCCAGAACGTAGTCGGACATGGTGCGGGTGCGCCGCCATCCCACGTAGGCGATGCCGGCAACGGCAATCAAGTAGAGCCCGAAAACCAGGATGGAGGTAGGCATCGTCGCGAATGGACACCATCGGAACGGTAGAATATCATGACCTCTCAACCTGCCCCTTGATGTCCATTGAGCGGCCAGCTATGGAACTTCTTGATCTGCGGGCTCCTATGGCATCTACGGAGAGCCCTCGGAAGCCGTCCTCGGAGGACGTGATCTGTATTCGTGGCGCCCGTCAACATAACCTTCGCAATATTAACCTCACCATTCCCCGCAATCGCCTGGTGGTGTTCACCGGTGTCAGCGGCAGCGGTAAGTCCTCCCTCGCGTTCGACACCATTTTTGCTGAAGGTCAGCGGCGCTATGTGGAGAGCTTATCCACCTATGCGCGCCAGTTTCTTGGCCAGTTGGACAAGCCCGACGTGGATGCCATCGAAGGGCTCTCTCCTGCCATTTCCATCGATCAGAAGTCCACCAGCCATAATCCTCGCTCCACCGTGGGCACGGTGACGGAGATCTACGATCACCTGCGCCTCCTCTTTGGCCGGGCCGGGCAGCCCCACTGCCCCCATTGCAGTCGTCCCATCAGACCCCAGACCGTTGACGAGATGGTCAGCGCCATTGTCCGGTTGCCGGAAGGGATCCGCTTCCAACTGCTGGCCCCCGTGGTGCGGGGCCAGCAGGGAACCCACGCTCGACTTCTGGCCAACCTGGTGGCGGAGGGCTTTGCCCGGGTGCGCATCAATGGCGAGGTGAAGGAGCTGAACGATAATATTACGCTCGAAAAAAATCACCACCACACCATTGAAGTTGTGGTGGATCGTTTGGTTGCGCGCCCGGAAATTCACGAACGCCTCCACGACTCCCTGCGCACCTGCCTGCAGCGGGGGGATGGTCTGGCAGTGGTCAACGTGGTGTTGCGTCAGGGAGAGGAGTTGCCTCCCGGCATCGAAGAGGAATGGATATTTTCTGAACACTTTGCCTGTCCAGTACATGGGGCGGTGATGGAAGAATTGTCTCCACGTTTGTTTTCCTTCAATTCTCCCTACGGGGCCTGTCCCGATTGCCATGGCATTGGCCATAGCCGCTGCTTCACTACGGAACGGGTGATCCCTGATCCCACGCAGCCCATCTATGCAGCCGTTGAGCCATGGAGTCATCGTGATGATCATTATTCATATTCGCTGCTTTATAGCCTTGGCAAGAAGCTTGGATTTGATTTACAGACACCTTGGTGTCAACTCGATTCCACGCAACAGCAAGCGATTCTCTATGGCGTGAAAGATTTAATTGTTGTTCATGGAGATAGTCGATATCGATCTGGCCAAGGTTACAAGCGAAAATTCAATGGCGTGCTTGCCATGTTGGAGCGCCAGTATCAGGAGACGGGCTCTGAGGCCAGGCGCCAGAAACTGGAACAGTATCGGGAAGCTGTCCCCTGTAAGAGCTGTTCCGGACGACGCTTGAGACCAGAAGCCTTGGCCGTGCTGGTTGGCCCTTACGGAATTCATGATCTCACCAGCATGACCATTGACCAGTGTCTGGTCAGTATTGAGCGATTGGGAAGCATGGGAGAGAAACAATCACCCCCCTTGCTGACACCACGCCAGTTGCAGATCGCCCAGCAGGTCCTGGTGGAAATTCAGGCTCGCCTCCGATTCCTTTTGGACGTGGGATTGGATTATTTAAGCCTGGACCGTGCCGCCGTCACCCTCTCTGGTGGAGAAGCTCAGCGGATTCGCCTGGCCACCCAGATCGGCTCGGGTCTTACCGGCGTCCTCTATGTATTGGATGAGCCCAGTATTGGATTACATCAGCGAGACAATCATCGTCTCTTGCAAACCCTCTCCCGGCTGCGGGACCTGGGGAATACCCTCATTGTAGTGGAGCATGACGAAGAAACAATCCGAGCCGCAGATTATCTGGTGGATATTGGTCCTGGTGCTGGTGTCCACGGGGGAGAAATTATCGCTTCCGGCTCCCTTGGCGACGTGCTGACCAGTCAAGATTCCTTGACAGGGGCTTATCTATCCGGTCGTTGTCGTCTCCCCACGCCAGAGCAACGCCGCAACCGCAACCAGCAGTGCCTCCGGATGATCAACTGCCATCGCAATAACCTGAAAAACCTGAACGTTTCCATCCCCCTGGGACGGCTGGTGTGCATTACCGGGGTGAGTGGCAGTGGCAAAAGCACCTTGGTGAACGAGCTGCTTCAACCTGCTCTGGAGAACCATCTGGGCCATCGGACACCGTTTCCCGATGGTTTGGGTGCGGTCCAGGGCGCCCAGGCGCTGGACAAGGTGATTGTGATTGATCAATCCCCCATTGGCCGTACGCCCCGTTCCAACCCGGCCACCTACGTGGGAGCCTTTGATGCGATTCGTCAGTGTTTTGCGGCAACCGTTGAGGCGAAGGCCAGGGGATACCGGGCTGGTCAATTCAGCTTTAACGTCAAAGGAGGACGCTGCGAAGCCTGTGGAGGGCAGGGTGTGAACGTGATTTCCATGAACTTTTTGCCGGATGTCTATGTCCAGTGTGATGTGTGTAAGGGTAAACGATATGATCGGGAAACTTTGCAAGTTCGTTATAAAAATCATTCCATTTCCGATGTTTTAGAAATGACAATTGAAGAGGCAAAGGATATTTTTTCAGCCATCCCGCCCGCTGTGCAGCGGCTCCAGAGCCTGGTGGATGTTGGCTTGGGTTATATGCGGCTGGGACAGCCTGCCCCAACCCTGTCTGGCGGAGAGGCTCAGCGCATGAAGCTGGCAACGGAACTTTCAAAACGGGCCACGGGCAAAACCCTCTACCTCATTGACGAGCCCACAACGGGCCTCAGCTTTTACGATGTTCATACGCTGATGAATATCCTGCAACGCCTCGTGGAGAAAGGAAACTCTATTGTTGTCATTGAGCACAATCTGGATGTAATCCGCTGCGCTGACTGGCTGATTGACTTGGGGCCTGAAGGGGGAGATCGTGGGGGACAGCAGGTGGCCTGCGGAACGCCTGAGCAGGTAGCCGAGCACCCTGAGAGCCATACAGGCCGCTGCCTGAAGCCCCTGTTGGCCAACTAGCTTGCCTGTCAACTGCTCTCTGTCTTGCGGACAACCCCATGGTAGAGCCCAATGAAGGCAGGATAGGTAAGATCGTCTGTTTCATGGAAATAACGAGGCCCAACTTCTTCCGGCTTCAGATGATTCACTGTTTCATAACCCAGCTCGTCAAGAAAATCAGGTAGTTTATCTGGAACAAAACTGGATACCCATGGTTCCCCCCGCCTGGCCACAAAATTGGCACTGGCTTCCTGCATTCTAATAAATCCGTAAGGAGTTGATTTCGGATCAGCAAGATAGTCAAACATTACTGCTGACCCAGGCGCCATATGGGAAGAGATATTAATTAATGTTTCTTTTATTGATTCCATTTTTAGATAATAGGTAACGCCGAACCAGGAAAACAAAGCGGGACGCGTTGCGTCAAAATTGACTCGCGCCAGGGCCTCATGGAGTTTTTCCTGATTGAGATCCGAGGCCACGTAGGCCACGTTCTCGGGTTCACTCAGTCCTGCTGCTTTCATGCGCTCCCGCTTGGACTGCTGCGTGGCGGCCTGGTCCAGTTCATAGAGGGTCAACTTGTCCATGAGATCAGGGCGTCTCGCAAAAAACGTGTCGTATCCAGCCCCCACGATCACGTACTGATCCAGCCCCTCTTCCACGGCGATTTCCAGAAGATCTTCACCAAAGCGGGCCCGTGTGTAGACCACTGGCATGATGCCCGACGCGGTTGCCAACAGTGTGTCGATCACCAACTTGGAGAGGCAGTCGCTGGAGACCACGCGACGCCAGAAATTTCCACACATGGCCAAGGCGTAGGGATCGTCGAACAACGGTTGTTTGGCGCGGCGCCGATGAAGTGCCCGTACGGCGGCTGCCATCTCGGCTGTCCTGCTGGGATTGGAAGCGGTGATGTTGGTGGAGCCCATGGCTGGCGGCGCTTGGTGTTTCATCCTTCTTTTTCCCCTGCCTGTGTCTTGTCCAGTTTCTTGCTCAACTCCAGGGCATTGCGAAGCTTTTGCTCGTCTGTGTGGCTGAGGCTTGTGTGAAGCAGCCTGGTGTGGTTGGCGTGGACCTGCAGCTTCTCCAGAACGCGATCCAGGGTGACCGTTCGCACCAAAAGACAAAGGGCAGCGCTGTCTTCCGGCAAGGTGTGTCCCAACTCCCGCATGAAGTCGTCGTTAATGCCCATGTCCGCCAGTGCCCCTGATGCCGCGCCAACCCCTGCTCCCACAGCGGCGCCCAGGAGGGGATTGAGCACAATCAGCCCGATCAGCGATCCCCAGAACCCGCCGCTGATGGCGCCGTCGGTTGTGAGGTTCACGGCCTGGCGCAAATGCACGTGACCCTCCTTGTCCCTCTCCACTACAACGGCGTCCTCCAGAGAGATCAGATGCTGTTGCTGGAGACCTGCCAGCTCTCGACGCACAGCTTCGGCTTCCTCCACCGTGGGGAGACCCACTACAACCAGGTGACTCATGGCTTGATGCGGCGGCTGGAGCGGGGACGGGGGCGTGACGGACGAGCGCCACCACCATCGTGGCGCGGAGACTCTGCCCAGCGCTCCGGGGAAGGCTCCGCTGGCTGGAGGAGGAGGGGGGCAGGGTGGGGAATCACCTGAAGAGGACGTCGCCGTGAACCATGATTCACCGGTGATTGGGGCCGGGATTGTGGTTCTGTCCATGGCGCCTCCTGTGCCGCGCCCTCGGAATCGTCCTCCAAGAGCCAGTGGATGCCCTCGCCAACCCAGCGGCTGACCTGGCTGATGCCCCCCAAGGTCCTGCGGCGCCGTGATCCCGGTCTGGCGCCAGCGGCGCCATGGACAAAATCACGGCCAGCCTCCACAAGATTCACCAGGGCATGACCCGGCCGACGACGGTAGGGATCTTGAGTCATCATGGTTGCCAGCCTAACCCCAACGCGCCTCCCCCTGGACACTTGCGGGATGGCGTTTAAACTGCAACAGGAAGCGCTGGGACCAGCGTCCTCCGTTGAAGCGCCCACAACAGGCGCGACAGGCCAGACCTTTCACGCGCCGTTTATAGGGGGTGGTTGCTCCACAGCAGTTACAATGGGCCTGCCAGGGCGCCGGGGTGGGTGGGACGGGAAAGTAGTGCCGAATGCTGATGGTCAGTTCCGTCCCCTGACGATTGATGTCCTCCATCTTGGCGCGAAAGCAGGGTCCATGGCCTTCCCGCTGGTGCTGCACCAGATCCACCCAGGCGTGAATCATCTCGTGGACCAGTGTGCTGTGGGTGGCCGACGCGGCCAACGGTGACAGCACGGGTAGCGAGAGGGCGATCTCCCCAACGCTGCCGCGGCGACGGTACGACCCTGCGGCACGGCTCATGCGGCGGCTCCAGACGAGGCGCAACCGGTCGTAGGGAATGGCCCGGGCGAAGAAGGTCTGGTTGTAACGATGGAACAATGGTGGCAAGAACGCTACGCCCATGTCCCCATTGGCTCCGGACGTTAATTTTAAGACTACCCCCGGAGGGGCCAGCCGTCAGGCACAATCGTCAGACAGAAGTTCCTTTCGCCACTGCTGCCCGGTCCATGGACATGACTCTCTTGCGGGACTATGGGGTGAAGGTTCTGCTGGCAGTTCTGGCAGCGCTTCTCACCTATTGGCTGATCAGCGCCATCCGCCTCATTCTCAGCGCCCGGGGAATCAATCCGCTGGTGAAGCAATTCTTCAACCAGGTGGCGCGGGGGCGTGTTGACGCCGCCTACCTGCTCACCACGAAGAATTATCGGCTCCACGTGAGTCGCCAAAACTTCATTCGCCTGCTCTCCAGCCTGGAGCTCAGGCGCTACCGCAACCTCAAATCCGGTCGTCCCCGCATCCAGGAGGGACAGATCACGCTCACCGTGAAGCTCAACTCCGAAGACAAAAAGCAGGTGTTGCCCCTGGACTTCACCTTCGTCAAGGTGGGCAAGGACTGGCGCGTTGAACGCATCCTTAAGCTCTGAAGAAGAGGGTCACACCACTTTGAGCTTGTCCCCCATCTCCCTTGCCGAGGCTGAGGCCAGGGCAGAAGTCCTGCGGCAGAAGCTGAATCAAGCCAGTCACGCCTACTACGTTCTGGCGGCGCCGATCCTCCCGGATCAGGAGTATGACCGCCTTTATCAGGAACTGTTGCACCTGGAGAAGCGCTATCCCCAGGTGGTGCGGCCCGACAGCCCCACCCAGCGGGTCGGGGAGCCCGTGGAGGCTGGTTTGCTCAGCGTCACCCACAGGATTCCTCTGTTGAGCCTGAACGACGTCTTTACAACAAAACATGCCGGTGGGTTGGGTTGGGAGAAAACACTGCGGAGCGAGCTCGGGAAATGGGAAAAAACGCTGAGGGACAAACTCAAAAAATCCGCGGCGGCCAACGTCTCCCCGGATCAGCCCCTGGCCTATGTCTGTGAATTAAAGGTGGACGGGTTTGCCCTGGCTCTTCGCTACGAGCAAGGTCTGCTTGTGCAGGGGGCCACCCGCGGCGACGGTCAGCAGGGCGAGGAGATCACCGCAGGTGTCCGCACCATTTGCTCCATTCCCCTTCGCCTGCAGTGCCCGGAGCCACCAGCCTGGGTTGAAGTCCGTGGTGAGGCGTTTCTCTCGGAGGACATGTTCTCCGCCATTAACCAGCAGCTGCGGAACCAGGGGGAAAAGCCCTTTGCCAATGCCCGCAATGCCTGTGCCGGGACCTTTCGGCAGTTGGATCCGCAGATGGTGGCCAGTCGCAAGGTGGATTTCTTTGCCTATCAGCTTTATCTCCCCGCAGCCGAGCGCCAGCCTCGCCAGCAACGGGAAGCTCTGGACTGGCTCAATGCTGCTGGCTTCAAAGTTGACCCTTACCGCCAGCTCTGCCCCAGCTTGAGGGAGGTGGAGGAGTTTTATCGGCACTGGAAAGGCCGACACCGGGATCTTTCCTATTGCAACGACGGCATCGTCGTCAAGCTGAACGACCTGGCCCTGCAGCAGCAGGTGGGGAACGCCGAGAGGTATCCCCATTGGGCTGCCGCCTTGAAGTTCCCCACCGTAGAGGCCACCACGACACTGCGGCGCATCGTGGCCCAGGTGGGTCGCACAGGCGTCATCACGCCGGTGGCCGAGTTTGACCCCGTGGATCTGGGGACCAGCACGGAGGATCGCGGGGTGAGCAGGGTCACGCGGGCCACGCTCCACAATGCCGACCGGATAGCAGACCTCACAAACGGAGCCGGGCTCCATGTGGGAGACACCCTCGTGGTGCGCAAAGCGGGTGGGGTGATTCCTGAAGTGGTGAGCGTCAAGCCGTGTTCGTCTCCAGGGAAACCCCTTGCGTTTCCCCGCCACTGCCCCAAATGCGGTTCTCTCCTGGTGCGGGAGTCGAAGGAATCGAAGGAATTGGCGGCCGCCACCCGTTGTATCAATCGTAGTTGCCCAGCGATTCTCCGCGGTGCTTTACGCCATTGGGCAAGCCGGGATGCCCTGCACATTGATGGCCTTGGACATGAGCGGATTGAGCAATTGGCAGAGCGGGGACTGGTTCATACCATTGATGCTCTCTATGGATTGCGGGAGGCTGATCTGACGGCGCTGGAGGGTTGGGCTGCACCGTCGGCCCGTAGTCTGTTGCAGTCGCTGGAGTTGTCCAAGCAGCAGCCGTGGCATCGTGTGCTGTACGGCCTGGGGATTCCCCATGTGGGCGCCTCCAATGCCAAGGTCCTGGCGCAAGCCTTCCCCTCGGTTGAGGAACTGGTGGCGGCTTTTGTGCAATACCAGGGCGCTGATGAGCCGCTTCTGGCTGGTCTGCAAGGCATTAGCCCTGCGATTGCCCTTTCCCTGCAAACATGGCTGAGGGACCCAGCCCATCAGAAACGTCTGGCTGATCACGAAGCCTTCAAGGAGCACTGGTGGCCCCTTGTCCTCACCAGCTTGAAAATTCCCCGCGTGGGGCCGGGAAAGGCCAAGGCCTTGGCGCAAGCCTTTCCTTCGGGTGACCAACTGGTGGCGGCTTTCGTGCAATGCCAAGGCACTGATGAACCACTTCCGGCCAGCCTTCAAAGCATCTCCCAAAAGATTCAAACGTGGCTGAGCGACCCGGCTCACAAGAAACGTCTGGCTGACCACGAAGCCTGTAAGGAGTACTGGTGGCCCGTTGTCCTCTCTGGCTTGATTCCCCACGTGGGACCGGAAAAGGCCAGGGTTCTGGCCCAGGCTTTTCCCTCGGCAGAGCAACTGGCCGAGGCCTTTGCTGTCAACAGACAGTTTCAAGGCGCAGGGAAACAACACCTGGCTGATCTTGAGGGGGTTGGCCATGAAATCGCCTTTTCTCTGCAAACGTGGCTCGGCAATCCAGCCAATCAAAAGCTTCTGGAGCGCCTTGCCAAAGCTGGCCTGCAATTCCGGAACCGGTCCGATCTGTCCACAGAGCGTGCTCCGGGGCCGCTCACCGGCCAGACGTTTGTTCTCACGGGAACCTTGCCCTCTCTCAGCCGGGCCGGAGCTCGCAAGCAGATTGAGGTGGCAGGAGGAACGGTGAGCAATAGCGTCACAAAGAAGACCACCCACCTGGTGGTGGGCGCCAACCCAAGCAGCAAGCTGGACAAGGCCCGTGCCCTTGGCGTGGCGATTCTTGACGAAGCAGAGTTATTGCAGCGCCTTGTCTCCCCTCAAGACCTCCAGGAATTTTCCGCTGTGTCCAAGAAGCAAACGTTGGGAGACGATCTTCCTTTGCTGAGGCACATGGGCCAGGAAAGTGCTTGCTGGTGACCACCACATCATCTCCCCTTCCTGAAATCCTGTCTCTGGCCGGATGACGAACCTGCCCCTCTCTTTGGGTGCTCTATCAAGTCCTGATGGCTGTTCCCCTCTAGATGGCTGAGGAGCGCCGCCAGTGCGGTGGCCACCCGCTCTATCACCTCTGTCCAGTTGCCCCGCTCCCGCTGTCGGAAGAGCCGCAGGGAGGGGTACCAGAAGCTGCGT
>JXQG01000033.1 GCA_001007665.1 Candidatus Synechococcus spongiarum SP3
AACAAGTAGTAACGCCGGGTGTTCGGTTAACAATTGAGCTCGACACTCTTGGAGTACGAGCACAAACTGCAGGAGTTTGTGCATGGGCCTCGTCCCTGAGGCTGACGCCAGCGCCCGCCAACAGCACCGCCCCGAGTGCCAACTGCCCGGCGATCCGCTGGCGGCGGGGAAGGAAACTCGGCCAGAACGAAGAGGAAACAGACCGCGCCAGGGCGAAGAGGCGGAAGATCAACGAGGCACGACACGGCCCTGGCAGTTGGGAAGGCAAAGTTTCGAAGCTGGCCTGCGCAGGGCCTCCAGACTGTCGACAGCTCCCCCCTGGATACCCGGATTTAGTTGTCTGTCCCATGGGTCACTGAGCCTCGACGAAACCTACTTCAATACTTACTAGGCTTGCCCAGCATAATCAATAAGCAGGGGAAATTTCCTTCACATAATGTATAGTCCACATAATGTATAGTCTATCGGTATCGTCTGCTGCGACCGTTACGGCGCCCCCCGGAATCCATCCCCCAGAACCCATGGGGCCGTGATGGATTCAATGACCAGTGATCAGCCGCTTCTCTTGGGAAACGGGTGGGGACTCCTGGGGAGGGTCAGGCGTGCGGACGCCCCCCTCAGAGCGATTCAGGGCGCGCACATGCCCCCGTGGGTGGCGGCAGCTTGCTCCACAATGGCCCAACCCAGCCCGCTGCCACTCAGGCTCCGGGGCAACGCTCATACCTCAGCTGGACACGGTAATCCTTTCCATCACCCCATGGGCGGCCCGCCTGCGGTGCTGAGGAGTACAGCCGCCCCGTCATTCCCGTGCAAGCAGGAATGCAAGTGGGAGAGGCGTGGGCAGGACAAGTAGGATGCTCTTGACCCCATGCCGTGGAGAGGCGCCAGGAGCCATGCGCATTCTTGTTGTCTCCACAGCTGTAGGACCCATCGGACAGGGCCATGGCGGTGGGGTGGAGGTGACCATTGGCTCCCTCGTGCGGGGCCTTGTGGATCGGGGACACCAGCTCATGGCGCTGGCACCGGAAGGATCGGAGCCATGTGGGTGCCCCATGCGCACAGTGGCCGGTCAACTCCAGCCTCCTTGGCAACAGCAGTCGCGGGATGCCCCCATCGTGCAGCCGCCTCACGGCGTGCTGGCCGCCATGTGGCGTGAGGCCTGGACCTTGCAAGCCCGCCATCACGTGGTGTTGAACCTTGGCTATGACTGGCTGCCCCTCTGGCTTGGCCCCTGCTTTACCATCCCCGTCCTCCACCTGATCAGCATGGGCAGCCTGAATCAGGCCATCGATCAGGCCGTTGCCGACGTGGCCAACACCCACCTTGGGCGCTTGGCGTTTCATAGCAAAAGCCAGATGGAAAGCTTCGGCATCCACCATGGCGCGGTTGTGGGCAACGGTTTTGATTTGAACACCTACCGCTTTGTCGAAGAGCCGGAGCCGCTCCTGGGCTGGGTGGGACGCATTGCGCCGGAAAAGGGTCTTGAGGATGCTGCCGCGGCAGCCGCCTTGCTGCACATGCCGCTGGCGGTGTGGGGGCGGGTGGAGGACCATGCCTACAAGGCCCGGGTGATGACAGACCATCCCGCCTGCGACTTCCGCTGGCAGGGGTTTCTGCCCCCCTTGCAGTTGCGCCGGGAGCTGGGGCGCTGCGCAGCCCTGCTCATGACGCCCCGCTGGCAAGAAGCCTTTGGCAATGCAGTGGTGGAGGCCATGGCTTGTGGCGTGCCCGTAGTTGCCTACCGACGGGGCGGACCTCAGGAAACCATCGACCATGGCCTCACGGGATTTTTGGTGGAGCCTGGCCAGGTTGCCGACCTGGCCGCCATGGTGAAAAAGGCGTTCCGTCTGGACCGCCACGGGATTCGCCTCCGCTGCCAGGAGCGCTTTGGCATTGCCCCGTTTGCCCAACGCCTGGAGGACTGGATCCTGGCTGCACTGACCACAGTGTGGCGAATCTAGACTCGCCAGTCTTCGTGCAATTTTCAAGACAGGGTCAAACCTAATAGGACAGACGTTGGACGTAGAGGAGACTCCCCCATGGTGAGTGAGAATGATCTGCATCGAGGCTTGAAGGAGCATGCCCAACGAAAGGTGGGCCTGTTTATTCGTATAATATAAGTCTTGATATTAGACTTAAAATGAGTCTTATACGAGAAAACTAAGTTACAAAAAAATCATTGATACGGCCTCTCCCGTCGTTTTCACGTGGCAAGGGTTCGTCACTTGCTCCGCAAGTCCCCCATGAAAATGCCCTACTCTCTACTCTCGAACTATCTCATCTCATATGAGACTTACAAAATACTAGAAATATAGATATATATCATCGAAGAAATATACCAGCTTCTTTGATAATTGATTTATCATACTAAATCAGAATAATCATTAAACATTTATTTTCCTATGCAAAATTTACTAAATATCTCATCTAAAATATCTTCACTTATCTCTTGTCCAATGATTTCTCCAAGATATTGAACAGCATCTCGCAGGTCAATTGTCCAGAAATCCCAAGGTAATTTGTTTTTTTCTGTGTTGTCTAAGCGGACGAGAGACTGAATGGCCTTCTGAGCCAAGCTAGTTTGGCGGCGGTTAAGGCTCGTTTCAAGACGCTCTAAGTCTGTGAGGCCACAACAATTGAGAAGAGCATTGGTGAAGGCTTCCATTCCTTGACCTGTTATAGCACTAATAGCCAAGGGAAATTTTAATGTATTATTAGATTGATCTTTGTTCTGGTTTAATAGATCAACCTTATTACCAACCCGCAGGTGAGGAACGTGTTCCGGGATCTCGTTGGCAAGAGCCTGGTCAGCTTCACTCCAGCCCAAGTTCACATCAAATAACAATATAATTACATCTACTTGCGTAAAGGCCTGACGGCTACGGGCAATGCCCAACTGCTCCACCGGGTTGCCGGTTTGACGGATACCAGCAGTGTCCATCAGTGTGATGGGAATATCTCGCAGGACTATCTCGGTCTCCAAGAGATCTCGCGTGGTTCCAGGATAATCTGTTACAATGGCACGATCGCGACCACTAAGACGATTCAAAAGACTAGATTTTCCCACATTAGGACAGCCAATAATGGCAATTTTTAGTCCCTGTTGGTAATATTGTCCTTGGCGACTATCTTCCACAAGCCGAGATAAATCTTCTGTCACTGTTTGTATTTTTTCTTTCACAACTACAGGATTTAAAGGCAGCAGATCATCTTCAAAATCCAAGTGGGCTTCCATCTGGGCCAACTGCTCCAGCAGCAACCGACGTAGCACTTCAATGCGGCGGTAAACCCCCCCATCCAGTCCAGCCAGCGCCAGTGCAGCCGCCCGACGACTGCGGGCACTGATCACCTGCGCCACAGCTTCTGCCTGGGTTAGATCCAAACGGCCATGTAAAAAAGCACGCTGGCTGAACGCTCCAGGCGCCGCGGCCTCTGCGCCATTGGCCAGCACCTGCTCCAGCACCCGCTGCACACAAACCAGTCCTCCATGACAATGGAGCTCCACCACGTCTTCTCCTGTAAAGCTGCGCGGGGCCTGCATATAAAGCAGCAACACTTCGTCAAGAACCTGATTACTGGCAGACTCCACTACGTGGCCATACAGCACCCGATGGCTTTCCCACCCATGGTGGCGCCCACTTGCCGGGCGGAACACACGCCGACCAACGGCCTGTGCTTGCGGACCAGAGATGCGCACAATGGCCACACTGCCCATGTCGGCAGCCACGGCTGTGGCGATTGCAGCAATGGTGCTTCCTGGACGATTCATCTGTTGAAAACAAGGGCTTCAATGGTGAATACTTTTGATGGGAATGCTATAGGCGCCACGAAACATCGGACAGCCTTCCCTGCTGGATATCCTCCGACCATGAGAAAGTCACTCCTGACGCGGGCTTTGCATGAGCCAGCAGGCTTTTCAGGGGGAGGGGCGATTTTTCGTAGTGCCCTATGGTTGGAAGTCATTTGCCACATCTGTCCCTCCACCACCAACGGAAGCATCTGCACCGACTGCTCATGCGCTTGCGCCAGGGGTTGCAATGGCTCCTGCAGCAGGAGGGATCCCCGGGCCAACGGAGCCGTGGCCTGGCTGCAGGCGTTTTTGCAGGATGCTTCCCCTTCTTTGGCTTCCAGACCCTCCTGGGCTTGGCGCTGGCCTCGTTGTTGCGAGGGAACCGTATCCTGGCAGCGGCCGGCACATGGATCAGCAACCCATTCACCTATGTGCCCCTCTACTGGTTCAATTACACCATCGGAAAACGCTTACTGGGGGACCATTCCGGTGGACTCAACGGCCTCAATGGAGCCGCTGCACCATCTGTTCCCTGGAAGGAGGCGTGGTCCTCGGGCTGGACGGTGGCGCGTTGTGTTGTGCTGGGGTCAACCCTGGTGGGACTGGCCTCGGGAGTGAGTCTCGGTCTCCTCTGCTGGCTCTGGCTGCGCCGCACCCGTCCAACGCCATGAGTTCACCAGTTGGTGAAAGGGTTCCCAATTCTCGTGGTCGCTGATGGCTTGCCAGACCCGCTCGATCACAGGGCGGGTGGGGGTATGGGTCAGGTTCCAGCGCTGCAAGGCCCAACGCGTGGCCTTGCGGCCGTCCCCCCGCAGGCCATGCCAATGGCTCCACCAGCAGTCACGCCAGGCCAGCCATGGTTGTCGGGGGGGCTCCGGCGCTTGCCAAGGGATCAAGGCATCGGGTTCCTTCAGATCCGAGCGGATCACCTGATCCCTCAGGCCGGCGAAAAAATCCCCATAGTCAATGGTCCAGACCGCCAGCAACTGCAGTGTCAGGGAGACCAGATCTCCTTCGGGAGTCTCCATGGCTTGCACCGGTGCCCATGGTGGGACCAGCCCGAGGCGCCGCAGCAGGCCGGAGCGATAGGCGGTCTCGTAGATGGACCCAAACGGCTCAATGGCCGCCTCAAGGGCCTCCCAAGGCAGCACCAGCGCCAGAGGCTGCAGCAGAAGCTTCAAATTGTGATAGCAGATGGCTGGCTGACGGCCATAGGCATAGAGCCCCGTGTGGTCGAAATAGGCTGCCGTAAAGTCCGGATCCCAGGAGGCAAGAAACCCGTAGGGGCCGTAATCAAAACTCTCCCCCACCAGGGACATGTTGTCCGTGTTCAGGACGCCGTGGGTGAAGCCGGCCACCATCCACTGGGCAGCCAGGTGGGCCACCCGCTCCGCCAGCTCCGCCACCATGGCCAGTAGGGGGCTGTCCGCTTCAGCCAAGTGGGCATAGTAGGTGCGCTGTACATGGTGGAGGAGCCGCGCCAAGTGGTCTGGCTGCTGTAGATAGAGCAGCCGCTCACAACTGCCAAAGCGCAGGTGGGTTTGGGCCAGTCGCACCATCACCGAACTGCGGGTGGGGGAGGGTTCATCCCCGCGGTAGAGCTGCTCACCCGTTTCAATCAGGCTCATGGTGCGGCTGGTGGTGACCCCCAGGCGATGGAGAGCCTCCGCAGCAATCACCTCCCGCACCCCTCCCTTGAGGGTCAACCGCCCATCACCGCCACGGGACCAGGGTGTCTGGCCAGATCCTTTGGTGCCCAGATCCTGGAGCCGGCCGTGGCGATCCCGCACCTGGCCATAGAGAAATCCGCGGCCATCCCCCAACTGGGGATTATAGACACCAAATTGGTAGCCATGATAGCGCAACGCCAACAGGAGCTGGCGCCCCTCGAAGCGGCCGTAGGCGACCTCCAGATGGTCCCGGCTTACGCTTGCCGGGTCCAGGCCCAGTTGCTGAAGAAGATCGTTGTTGCGAAACCGCAAACGGGTTTCCGGGAAACAGGCGGCCTCCACCACATCCCAATAGTCACTGCCCAGGCGCTCCAGGGAGGGTTCAAAGGGCAGCGCCAAAAGGGGATTGGCGGGATTGATGATCATGGTCGTGCTCTGGCTCCATGAGCCGGTGAAGGTCCAGCAGGGTCTCATCCGTCCCCATATTGCCCGGCACACAGATCACGGGAAGACCAGCCTGGTCCCTGAGGGCGGGAGGCTGTACCAGTGAGATCCCCGGCATCACCTGACCGCGTAGCACCACGCGATCCAGGCCAAGCACACGGCGCAGCAGGGTGTCGCTGGTGCTTCCCCCTTTGCTGATCACGTAGCCCAAGCTGGTGCGCAGAGGGGCCAGCAGCATCTCCTGGAGCTGGGCAATGGCCTTGGCCAGGGCTAGTTGTCCGGCCTCGTCGCCCGGCAGGCATTCGCCGCGGCTGGTGTAGAGCACCACGGTGCGGCGCTCCTGCTGCAGGGTGTATTCCAATGCAGCAGCCAGAGAAGGGGCCAGTTGCGGAGGGGTCAGGCCCTGCCGTAGAGGCTCCAAAGAAATTTCCAGGCCCCTCACAGACGGCGCCGTGAGCAGTTTTGTCAGTTGGCGGTCCGCGTTGGGCTGGTGGGAGCCCACCAGAATCACACCTGGTTCGGGTCCCCATGCGTCCCGCCGCCGCAGGCCCGCAAAATCTCTATTGGTCATGATCTGGGGGCCAGGATCAACAAGGGCATTGATCAGGCTGGCGGCCCCCCAGCACAGGTCCCGATGTCCCTGCTGGCGCCGTTGCCGCATCAGTTGACCAAAGCGGCGCAAGTGCTCCGGCTCACTGGCGTCTACGGTCACCACAGCACCAGGGGGAAGGGACGCCAGGCGGCGCAAGGGGTGGCCGGAATTGTTGTCGTCCTCCCAGTGAAGCCCTGTGACTGTTGTTTTCGGAATGCGGCCGCCGCTCTTCTGCTCCACCCATGCCGCCAGGCAGCTTGTGGCATAGCCAAGGCGGCTGTCCTGAGCGTAGCTGCTGAGATGGACGGGCTGGCCATGGAGAAAGTGGTGGCCGCCAATCGTGGTGCGGCCACCCGGTAGAAAGGCCGGCAACACAAACAACACCGCAAAAGGCCCCAGCTCCTGGTTGAGCACCTGTACATCCAGCGGGAAGTGGCTGCGCAAGGTGGAATCCCCCCGGCTCACCAACTGCCAATCCTCCAGATTCAACTGGTTCAGCGCTTGGCGCAGGTTGCGGCAGATGGTGCGAAGACGAACATCTGCGTCCCGGCGGGGTAAAGCACGGGTGTTGGCCAAAATGAAGAACACGTCGGCGGGGTGCCGAAGCCCTTCCACCAACGTTTCCACCTGCCAATTTAACAAGAGCAGGCAACTGTGAACCGTCTGGGAGCCTGTTGGGTCATCATCAATGACGATCAGCTTGCTTATGGGCATTGGGGTCATTGGCGCCAGGACGTGAGATGGGAACGGCCCCAACCACCCGTGAATGGCTGCGGCCCACGCTGCAGGAGGTTCCTGATCTTCTGCGGCAGTTCAACGTGGTCCGTCAACCCTGGCGCCCTGCCGGGCTGGGGGGACATTTGCACTGGTGTCAGCCTGTGCCGTGGAACGGCCAGGTTGTCTCCGTTGCCGGCAACAACAGAATCCTCCGCCATAGCCTGGAAGATTTCACCATTGAGGTGGAAGCAGGGCTCCCCTTGGCCTGGTTGCAGGCTGCCTTGGCAGAGCAGGGGCAATGGCTTGCGGTGGACCCTCCACCAGCCTCCAGTCCAGGCACCGTTGGCGGACTGGTGGCCCGTGGTCTCTCCGCTGGTCTGCGCCATCGCTATCTGGGCATCCGGGATCAGCTCATCGGGGTGGGCTTTGTGCGCGCTGACGGCGTGATCGCCAAGGCGGGTGGCCGGGTGGTCAAGAACGTGGCCGGCTACGACCTCATGCGACTGCTCTGCGGCTCCTGGGGCTCACTCGCTCTACTGACTCGTCTGACCCTGCGCACCTACCCCATGCTCCCTCAGCGGCACCACCTTCTTCTTTGTGGCGCCCAGGGGCCCATGCTCCAACTCCGCCAGTGGCTGCTGCGCTCTTTTCTCACCCCGGAACGGATGGACTGGTGGAGTCCGGCCATGGCAAGACGGTTGACCTGTGCAGGTGCTTCGGAGAGTGATCTGTGCTTGACGATGAGTTTGAGCAGCATGTCCCAAGATGCCGTCAGGGCGCAAGAGCAGGCTCTGGTGGCACAGCTGGGAAACTCTATCCAGGTGCAGTCTTTGACCAACTGGCCACAGGTGGCCTTGGCGCGGGCGCCGGAGCCTGGTGAGTGGCTCCTGCATCTGGGCTGTCCCCCTGCATCCATGGCCCAACTCATGTTGGAGGCCGGCGCCGCGGGGCTGTGTTGGCACGGTGGGCTCACCACCGGCCTGGGCTATGCCATCGGCGCCCTCACCGTTGAGCAGGTGCGCAATCTGCGGAACCACCTCACGAACCATGGTGGCTTCCTGACCGTTCTGGTTCAGCCCCACGCCACAATCGCCTCTCCCCTGCCGCCATGGCAGCGTCAGCCTGCTGCGGACGTAATGCTGGCCATCAAACATGCCCTGGATCCCTATGGGCTGGCGAGCGGTGGCGGTGTGCCAGGGGTTTGAGCAGTGGGGGCGTGGGTCAGCTCCAGGCTCCACCTCCGGGACAACATGTCCAACCATTGGATGGTGACGGGATCACCATGCTGGCGAGCTTCCGCCAGCAATTGTTGAGCAGCTTCCAGGTCTCCGTTGTCCTGGCGCAACATGGCCTGGGCAACGAGGGGACGGGGGTCCGTCCTCTCTTGCTTCGAGCGGTCAATCATTTGCTCCAGCAGTTGATCTGCCGCGCCGACCTTGCCCCGGGAGCGGCGTACATCCGCCAACAGCAAGCCATAGGGCACGGCATCAACAGTGCTCTTCATACCTGGATTCCCCGGATTCCAAACCTGCTGCCAGGCAGCGTCCGCGACGGCCTCTGCCCGCCCGGCCTCGCCCTGTTCCAGAAGGATGCGGCAATAGAGCCGCAGAAGCGAGAGATTGTCCGGGTCCAGCGCGAGAAGACTTTGAACCTGCTGTTCGGCGGCGGTCAACTCGCCGCTGGAGCGCAGCAACTCGGCAGCAAGCAAACTCAACTGCCAGCGTTGGGGATGCTGCTGATGCAGGGTTTGCAAGTGATCGTAGGCGGCCTGCAGATCCCCTTGCTGGAGCTGGGTCATGACCAGATCCAACAGCAGTTCCGGGTCTTCCGGCAAGCTGCCCGGTTGTTTCCGGAGATTGAAAACCTTCTGTTGCGCGCCCGTGACAGCAGAAGTGGTGGCGATCTCGGCAGGGGCGCTGCTGGCCACCCACCAGCCCAGGAGAAAGACGCCACCGTAACTGCCACCCAGCAACAACCCCCTGAGTAACAGAACGATGGCGCGCAGCACGGTGGGCGGTTGAGGGTCTGGCAGGATTAAACTGTGTCATAGGGCAAAAATCCAGACTGGGAATGAGAAAGCAACCCATTTCACCAGTGACGGACCCTCTGCAATTCCGAGCCATCGGACTTGTGCGGGGCACCTATCGCTCAGACGGTCCGGACTCCTTTACCACCGGGATCATCCATGCCACGGACGACACCCGACTGGAAGCCGTTCTTCTCGGCCGTGTGATCCACTTGGTGCGGCGGTACGTGGACTTGGAGCAACCCCATCTCTGGGTGTGCTACCCACGCAATCGTGACAAGGATAAGGACAGGCTTCACCTGCAGGTGATGGGCATCTGGGAGCCCAGCTTGCTGGATCGTGCCGATGAGGCGCCGCAAGATGCCCGGGCGCCGAAGGATATTGAGCCACCTGACGGCTATTTTTCCGTGCGCGGTGAGCTGATGTTCACGGATCCTGAGACGCAGCAGCTTGTGGTCAAGATTCGCCAGCAGCCCCGCGTCAACACCACCAAGCGCGCCCGCAACTTCAAGCTGATGCTCCATGGGGTTGTGCCTCCTCGCGCTTTGCGCCACTTTCTTAACCTGGACCTGAAGCGCCACGGTCAGAGTCTGCATGTGGAGCACTACGACGTGATTCAGTTCATGGCGCGAGGACGGTTTGGCAGAGGGCAAGGTGAACGTGGGAGGATGCCCCACGGCAGAAGGCCGGTGGGCCGCCCCTTTGAGCCGGGTGCATCTGTGCGACCGGCTCGCCCACGGCAAGGCGTTCTCAAACGCTTCAACTCTGAGGCCTGACGGCCTGCCCCCTTACCGTAAGCAGGCCATGGGATGGCGCGGCTCAAGACCCAGCGCCCTGGCCACCGTCGGGTGGCAGACTGAGCCGTCAGCAGTGTTCAAGCCCCCCAGGAGTTCCGGTTTCTCGGTAACTGCTTCCCGCAACCCGCGCCCGGCAATGGCCTGGAGGTAAGGGAGGGTGACGCTCACCAAGGCCTGGGTAGCTGTGCGGGGAACGGCGCCAGGCATGTTGCCCACGGCATAGTGCCCCACGCCATGGACAGTGCGCACCGGGTCCGTATGCACTGTCTCCTGGCTGGTGGCGATGCAGCCCCCCTGATCAATGGCCACGTCCACAATGGCCGAGCCAGGGGTCATGCGTTGAACCAGCTGTTCATCCACCAGAGTCGGGGCACGGCCGCCGGGGGTCAGCACAGCGCCGATGAGTAGATCTGCTGTGGGCACCAGGTGCTCAATGGTGGCCCGACTGCTCATCAAGCTCACGATCCGGCCCCGGCGTTCAGCCTCCAACTGGCGGAGCCGCGCCGGAGAGCGATCCAGGAGAAACACCTCGGCATCCATGGCAGCCGCGATGCGGGCTGCGCTCCAGCCCACGGTGCCGGCCCCCAACACCACCACCCGAGCTGGTTGAACGCCTGTGCAGCCCCCGATCAAGATCCCGCGGCCCCCATGGGGTTTCTCCAGAAGGTGGGCGCCCACCTGGGCGGCCAGACGCCCGGCAATCTCGCTCATGGGGGATAACAGCGGCAGGCTGCCGTCCTCCAACTGCACGGTTTCATAGGCAACGGCAGTGACCCTGGCCTCCATCAAGACCCGAGCCACCGCTGGGTAGGCCGCCAAGTGCAGATAGGTGAACAGCAGCAGGTCTTTCCGTAAAAACCGGTACTCCTCGGGCTGGGGCTCTTTCACCTTGACCACCACATCGGCGGACCAGGCGGTGGCGGTGTTGACAAGGACCGCCCCAGCCGCAGCAAAGTCATCGTCCGCGAGACCCGCTCCTGCTCCAGCGCCCCGCTCCACCCACACCGCCAAGCCCTGGCGCATCAGATCCCTGGCTGCATCCGGAGTCAGCGCCACCCGCCGCTCGTCCCGCTTAACCTCCCGTGGAATGCCCACGCTGGCAGTTGACGACATTGCCATGCCGATCCAATCCTGGCTCCGGATATCTTCCCACTCTGGTCAACAGGGGATAGCCCATGGTCTCCCGCTCCCCTTGCCAGGCCTGGGCCACCGCCGCCGCCAGCTTGCGAATGCGCAGGATGGTGCGCTGCCGCTCCGTGACGGAGATCACGCCCCGGGCATCCAGCAAGTTGAAGCAATGGCTGCACTTGAGCACCCAATCCAGGGCCGGGACAGCCAAGCCTTGCTCAGCCAGTTGGCCGGCTTCCGCTTCATAGAGGCGGAATAGCTTCAGAAGGTGCTGGGGATCACTGGCAACAAAGTTGTAGCGGCAGTGCTGTCGCTCCTGGTCCAGCCAAATTTGGCCGTAACGCAGGTGGTGATTCCAGTGCAGTTCCCAAAGATTGTCCACCTCCTGCAGGTACATGGCCAGTCGCTCCAGGCCGTAGGTGATTTCCACGGAGACGGGACAGCAGTCCAGCCCACCGCACTGCTGGAAATAGGTGAACTGGGTGATCTCCATTCCATCCAGCCATACCTCCCAACCCACACCCCAGGCTCCCAGGGTTGGGGACTCCCAGTTGTCTTCCACAAAGCGAATATCGTGGCGCTCGGAGGCAATGCCCAAGGCCTCCAGGGAGCGCAAGTAGGTTTCCTGGATGCCAGCGGGAGAGGGTTTGATCAGGATCTGGTACTGGAAATAGTGCTGGGCCCGATTGGGGTTATCCCCGTAACGCCCGTCCCCGGGTCGTCGACAGGGCTCCGGATAGGCCACGGACCATGGTTCCGGGCCAAGGGCGCGCAAAAAGGTGTGTGGGCTCATGGTGCCGGCCCCTTTTTCCGTGTCGTAGGGCTGGAGCAGGACACAGCCCTGTTCTGCCCAGAAGCCATTGAGGGTGGTGATGATCTGCTCGAAGGTTGGCGGGCTGGACATGGAACTGGACATCAAAAAATGAGGGCTCCGGAAGGACAACTTGAATGGATTTGATCACCATTGTCTCAAGTCGGGAGAAAGGCCTATAGAATGATGAGAACTCTTACAAGCATTGACCATGATTGGCCTCAGCCCGTTGGTGATGGATACTGGAGCCCTTACGCTCAGAGGCTCATCGGCGCCGCCCCAACCACGGGAACACCAGTTGAAGGAAAGGCTGGTCACCGTCATGGCCTGGACTTTGGCGTTGTTGGAGCTGGCTGTGGCCATCACGTTGGCCCTGAGCCAAGGTCTGCTGATCGCCATGATTCTCGTGGCCCCTCTTGACTCTTCTCCTCAGCAAGGGGATCAAGCCGACATCTAGGACACCCCGGCCGGGCGCTGGTAAGCTGGCAGCGGAATCGTCGTTTTTCGTGCGTCAGGCTTTCATTGCGGGGAACTGGAAGATGCACATGACATGTGCAGCCGCCCTGCGTTTTCTTGAAGACTTCCTCCCTCAGGTTACAGAAACCCCCACGGACCGGACCTTGATCCTGGTTCCGCCGTTTACGGCCCTGTCCAGCCTCAGCAGTGCCATGCACGGAGGCCGCATCCGCCTGGGTGCCCAGAATGTCCATTGGGACGGGGACGGGGCCTACACAGGTGAGATCTCTGCTCCCATGCTGACGGAACACGGGGTGCGCTACGTGATCGTGGGCCATAGTGAGCCGCGCAAGTACTGGTGTGAAACCGACGAGGCGGTCAACCGTCGGGCCCATGCAGCGCAAAAGGAGGGGCTTACACCCATTGTCTGCATTGGGGAAAGCCTGGAGCAACGCCAGGCCGGGGAAACAGACGCGGTGATTCACCACCAGGTGGAAGCCGGGCTGGACGGCCTGGAGCTGGATTCCCTGGTGGTGGCCTATGAACCCCTCTGGGCCATCGGGACAGGGCAGACTTGCGGTGCTCTCGAGGCCAACCGCATCTGCGGGCTGATCCGCCAGTGGTCTGGCAGTCCGGAGCTGACCATTCAATATGGCGGTTCCGTAAAACCCGGGACCATTGATGAGCTGATGCATCAGTCCCACATTGACGGGGTGCTTGTGGGTGGCGCCTCCCTCGACCCTGACGCCTTTGCTCGCATCGTCAACTATCAATCGTTTACGGACCATTAGTCGCGTCCGTCCCGTCGCCTGCCATGCCGCCTGCTGTGGAGAGCCTGATCCCGGGCCTGATGCCAGGTCGTACGGCGGTGATGGCGGCGGTGAACGTCACGCCCGACAGCTTTAGCGACGGAGGACGGATCACCAGCGTGGCCCAGGCTGTGGACGTGTGTGCCGCCTGTCTCGAGGCGGGCGCCCATATTCTTGACATTGGTGGCCAGAGCACCCGTCCCGGCGCTGTGGAGGTGGGTCCTGCCGTGGAGATGGAGCGGGTGGCGCCCGTGATTCAGGCCATTCGCCAGCAGTTGGGGGCCGAGCCCGTGCTCTCCATTGACACCTTTTGGGCCGACGTGGCCGACGCAGCCATGCAAGAAGGGGTGAACTGGGTGAACGACGTGAGCGGTGGCAACCATGACCCAGCCATGCTGCCGTTGGTGGCCCGCTGGCGTTGTCCCTATGTGCTCATGCATCGCCGTGGCGATAGCCGCACCATGGACGCCATGGCCCACTACAAGGATGTGGTGTTGGAGGTGGAAGCGGCCTTGCTGCGCCAGACGGCCACGGCGCAAGCCGCTGGTGTGGAGCCCTGGCAGCTCCTCTGGGATCCTGGCCTGGGGTTTGCCAAAACCACCCACCACAACCTGACCCTTCTCCGCCACCTGCCTCGCCTGGCCAACCACGGTTATCCCCTGCTGGTGGGGCCGTCTCGCAAGCGGTTCATCGGCGCGGTGCTTGCCCAGCCCGACCCCTGCCAGCGCATCTGGGGGACAGCCGCAACGGTCTGCAAGGCCATTGCCGGTGGCGCTGCCGTGGTGCGCATCCATGATGTGGAGGCCATGGCCCAGGTGGTGACCATGGCGGATGCCCTCTGGCGTTCGCCCCAGTCTTGCTCGCCGCCGCCGGACGGGCCTCAGACCCAGGCAGTTCGCTGACGCCGACACAGGTTGATCAGAAGATCGCGGCGCAGATAAGGGTAGCGGCCAACCCAAAGATTCTGTTGTGGCAGCCAGGCATCGCTGAAGGCCGCAACGGGGGAGAAATCCCGGCGGTTGGCCATGGCCAGGCAACAAATGACGTCGCCTCGGCGAATGCCCTGGTGCTTCTGCTCCAGGGGGAATGCCAAGCGGCCCAGGAAACCGTCCTCATCGTCAAGCTCCAGGTTGAGCCAGCGGCGCTTACTCTCCACCAGCTCCAGTCGTCCTTTGGCGTTGACGTCCTCGCGGCGCTGCGCCACCCGCTCCTCCATGAACAGGTCCCCCACTCGGGCCATCACCAGGGCTGTGTGGGGGAACCGGCGCAGGCGACCATTCTGCTGGGCCGCCACGGCCACGGGCGCCCATAGCCAGGTGAGACCGAAGACAATGCCAATGACCAGCAAAAAAGACCCCCAGGGGCCAGAAAAACCGAAGGCTTGACCGAAGAGCAAGCTGACCAGACCCCCGACCACTGAAATCATCACCCGCTGGAGCAACACCTGAGGTCCTCCCCAACAAGCGCTGAACTGGGGACCGGTGGCCACTTTGGGGAGCAGTTGGTCACGCTCTGCTCCGCTGAGCGGAATCAGCATGGCGCCGGGAGGAGATGTTCCAGCCCGTAAACCAACCCCTCCAAAGCCCCGACTTGGCGAATGGTTTCCAGCACACCGGGCATGTAGGCGCTGCGGTCAATGGTGTCGTGACGCAGGGTGTAGGTCTCGCCAGGGCCGCCAAAGATCACCTCTTGATGAGCCACCAACCCGGGGAGTCGCAGGGCATGGAGCCGCAGACCGCTGGGACGCTGGCCCCCGCGGCTGCCCGCAAGGCTTTCCTTCTCCTTTGCAGAGGCCGGATTATAGGCCTTGCCCATGGCTTCCATCAACTCTGCTGTTTTGATGCAAGTGCCACTGGGGGCATCCGCCTTGCCGTTGTGGTGCAGTTCAATCAACTCCGCATGGTCGTAGAAGCGGGCCGCGGCCACGGCAGCCTGCTGGAGCAACACCATGCCCACGGAAAAGTTGGGAATCACCGCAGCGCCAACAGACGCCTTGCGACTGAAATCGGCCAGGTCCTCCAATTGCCCGGGAGACAAGCCCGTGGTGCCAATCACCGGGTGAATGCCATAGGCAATGGCCGCTCGGGTGTGGTCATACACCACGGCGGGATGGGTGAAATCCACCATCACGGCGCCGCGATGCTGCTGGCTGACCAGGCAAAGGTGCCCCTCCAGATCCTGGCTCACCACCACATCCAGAGCGCCCAGGCCCAGCACGGAGCCAATGTCTTCCCCTTGCGCCTCTACCGCCGTATCAATGGCGGCCACCAAGCTGAGATCCCCAGCCGCTGTGACGGCCCGAACCACGTGGGCGCCCATGCGCCCCAGTGCTCCAACGACAAGAACAGGAATGGTTGAGGCAGTAGAGGAGAGGGAGCCTTGGTCGGTCACGGGCATGGGTTCCAGGCTTACCCCAAACCATAACCGCGCAACCGCTGAGACCAAAGGGCCAGGGGCAGGGTGCAGCAATGCCCCCTGTATCCTCCCGGGAATGCAGAATTCGATGTCAGGGCAGTGGCTCGGGGGAGACTTGAACTCCCGACCTTGGGGTTATGAATCCCACGCTCTAACCGGCTGAGCTACCGAGCCATGAAAGCTATCCTACCAGCAAGCCAGGGCGCTTCTTGCCAAGGCTGGCTCCACCAAAGGCCGATCTGCTAGCGGGGAGGCAACAGGGCCAGGGGATCGGCGGCGCCGTGGCCAGCGGGGTGAATCTCGAAGTGCAGATGGGGGCCTGTACAGAAGCCGGTGCAGCCTATTTCGCTGATCACCTGGCCGCGGTGTACGACTTGCCCAGACTTCACCAGAATTCTGGAGTTATGGGCATAACGGGTGAGACTGCCATCCGGATGGGTCAACTCCACCAGGTAGCCGTAGCCGTTGTGGTGCCATGATGCCCGCTTCACCAGGCCATCCGCAGCGGCCAGGACGGGTGTGCCCACGTGATCGGAAATGTCAATCCCGTTGTGCATGCGTCCCCAGCGCCAGCCATAGCCGGAGGTGATGAGCCCGGAGAGGGTGGGCCAGCTCCAGCGCGTATCAAACTGCAACCCCTTCTGTTGGCCAGCCAACTGCTGGCTGGGCCAGGACAAACCAGCAACACCCGGCCGTGCGGCCAGGCGTTGTTTGTTGCGGCCTGGCATGGGAACCTTGAGCCTCATGCCCGGCCGCAGGTCTTGGGCAGGAAGGCCTGGGTTGAGGTCATGGATGGCGGTGAGGGGATAACCCCCTTGCGCAGAAATGGTGATCAACTGCTCCCCCTCCATCACGGTGTGGATGCGCTCTTCTTTCCTGGGGACGGTGGTATAGAAAGCGACTCCAGGCGGCGGCGTGTCTTGAGCGCTCAGGAGATCGAGGGAAATCGCATACTTGACGGCAGAACGCCAGTCCTGGGGCACGCTAATCCAGGTACCCTGGGCCAGCCGTGGGTTCTCGTCTCTCCACCCCCCGTTGATCCACCGCAGGATGTCGGGAGACATTTTGATTTGGCTGGCCAGTTCCTCGTAGGAGACCTCCTCGGCAAGCTGGATCCAGATCAGCGGTTGCTGGTCTTCAAAGACCGTGGCTTCCCGCTGGGCCAGGGTCGCGGACGTGATCAAAGACTCGGGCGGATCCTCCCGCAGGCTGGAGAGATTGATCCACGGCCCGGTGTAGGTCTCCAGGTGGGATTTTAACAGAGCCGGGAGGCTAAGCCAACTGCCCCTCTTCAGCGGCTGGGATTCGGTGACCCCGTTGAAGTGAAGCAGTGTTTGCAGCGACAAGTCGAGCGCCTCAGCCAATGCAAGGTGGGAGCCGTCCTGCCCCAGCTGCACCCAGATCAGGTGTTGCTGACGGGCTTGTTCTCCAGAGAGCGACGTGCCTGGGGCCAGATCCGGAAAGATCCGCGGGTGAAGGTTCTCAATGCCCGCCCTGAGGGCGGGCGCAGAGGCAGAGAGGAACGCAAGAGCGGCCAGGACGGGCGCGGAAGCAGTAGCGAACTTGGAAAGAGACCGCACCGTGGATCCAGGGTCAGGGGAGAGGGATGCGGACCACACCCCTGTGAAATTCAGTAAAATGGGTTAAGGCCCGTCCCGCAAGCCCCTGCGCTCCCACTTCATCGCATACGCTTCCTCGCTTGATGTTTTTTGGAGAGTTTTGATGCGGGAGGCTCCCATGGCGCCAGGGCGGAGTTGGTCTGCAGGTCAATGGACGGCTGCTTTGGAAGGATGGCCCGGTGCTGGTGGTCCCCAGCGTGTGCCCGGCGTAGCCATGGAGCGGGCGGTGGCCCTGGCCCTGGCGTGGGGACTTCCACCCCGCCGCCCCCTGCTGCGCTGGCGCCTCCGCTGGCGCCGTCTTCAGCCTCGGCAAAGTGCCCAACAACTGCTTGCTGCCGGCGTGCCCCCTGGCCCTGAATTGGGCCAACGGCTTCGTGCGTTGCGGATCGAAGCCATTGAGGCCGCTGAGCAGAACGTTCCCGGAACCACCTTTCCGCCTCCAGGGGCCAGCACCTAAGCTGTGGGTGCTCAGGGCCTCACGTCATGACACGCACTGTGCTCAAGTTCAGTTCCAAAGACTGTGGCGCCTGCCATCGCATGGCCCACTACGACGCCAAGGTGGCCATGGAACTGGGGGCTGAGTTGATCACCGTGATGCTCCAGGATATGGACACCTACCGGCGCTACAGGAAGGTGCTCCTGGCCCGGTACCCCAAAAAGGAGGGCATGGGCTGGCCCACCTATCTGGTGGTCAGCGACCCTGAAGGGGCGTTCACCATCCACGGTGAATTGAAGGGAGGCATGCCCAAGGGGGAATTCCGCCGCAGGCTGGCGGCCTTTCTGCCGCAAGGGGAGGCTTGATCACCAGAACCGGTGGGCCTTACCAGGGCTGTTGCCGTCTTCCTTGATGCTTCTGGCGGGTTGAGGACTGCTCCAACTTGCGGCGGCGACGTCTGTCGTTGGCTTCCATCAACGACAGATACATGACGCCGGCAGTGACAAACACCAGCAGCACCACGACCATGAGGCCCAATGCGCGACTTGCCGTGAAAAGCTCCGCCATCTGCACTCAGAACGGGGACCCAGGCCGCCGGACCGGAAGGGTCTCAGAAGTTGAGCGTGTTGTCGCCATCACGCCCCCAGACCACAAACGCAATGGAAAGGCTGAACATTGCGGCCAGAGCAGCCCAGCCAACGGAAATCAACATGAACGGTCGGTCGTTGCCGCTTCACATTAGCCTGAGCACCTGGCTGGCCATTCGTCCCCCGGCAAAGAGGTCCCACAATGGGGAGCATCACACCAGAACCTTGTTAAAGGCGTGGCCATGGGACGAGTTGTTGTCACCCACTCCACCTACATCCCGGGGCTGCTCAAAGTCCTCAGGAAGCTGGCCGCAGTGGAGGGGGTCACAACCTGTACTCCGGCGGTTATCCGCCATGGGAGCGCCAATGCCGAAATCTTTCAGTTGCGCATCACCACTCCCTTGCCATGGGGAGGCGGTTTCAAGGCCATTGCCCGCAAAGGTCGCTCCAGCCAGGAGGTGTTCATCACCACCCAACTGGAGAAGGCCGTGATCCAAAACGCGGTGCGGTGCATTCTGGATCGTTAAGGGCCGTAGTCAAGATTGGAACCGCCATGCCGTCCTGCCTCAGGTTTCGACCTGGAATCAGCCAGGGGGGAAGCAAAAGCTGGGATCCATTTCCGGCACAAAGACCAGTCTACTTCACCGTCGCGACATGCCTCCCACATCGAAAGGGAGTCAGATCAGAACACTGGAGAAAGCAGAAGACCAACGCAGCAGCTCCATTTTTTATCCTAAGCCACTGATGGGGACACCGGCCAGATCCGATCCACGGCGGCCAAGCTCTCTTTGATGACCTGCTGGTGCTGAGCAGGGGTGGAGCCAGCGAGGCAGCGGGTCATATGGCCCAGCTTGCGGCCCCGTCGGCTGACCCGCTTCCCGTACCAGTGGAGATGAAAGCCGGAGAGTGCTGCCAGAGCCTGCTGTTCATCGGTATAGGTCTTCTGGTTGTCTTCGAACCCGAGGAGGTTGATCATGAGGCCCCCCGGCGTAGACAGGTCCGTCGGCCCCAGGGATGCCCCCGTCAGGGCCCGCAGATGCTGTTCAAACTGGCTGGTGGCGCAGGCCTCGATGGTGAGGTGTCCGGAATTGTGGGTGCGTGGAGCCAGCTCGTTCACCAGGAGGCCCTCTGGCGCCAAAAACAGCTCCACGGCCAGCACGCCCACGTAGTCCAGTTGCTGCAGGATGGAGCCAATGATGGTGATGGCGCGGGCTTCCACGCCCTGGGGCACGGCTGCCGGGGCAAAAACCGTGGAGCAGACCTGCCCATGCTGGCGGGTTTCCAGCAAGGGATAGCAACGAACCTCTCCCGTTACAGAACGGGCCCCCACCATGGCCAACTCCCGTTCAAAGTCCACAACGCGCTCCAGGTACCAGTCTTCCGGGCACACGGCTTCAGCAAATACCTTGAGCGCTTCGCCGTCGTCAATGATCCGGAGACCTCGTCCGTCATACCCGCCGGATACGGCCTTGGCCATCAGGGGATAGCCAATCTGGTGGAGGCGCTCCGGGTGCGCCAGAGCCTCGTTGAGGTCGATCCAGGCGGGGACCAGGATGTTGCAATCCTGCAAGACGTGACGCTGGCGCCGCTTGTCCATCAGCCTGGAGAGGATGGCCAGCGAGGGACGGAACACCACGCCGGCCTGCTCCAGGGGTTGGAGGGGTGTCAGGTCGATGAGTTCGTTTTCAAAGCCGATCACATCCACCTGGTCCGCCAAGGCTTTCACCGCTTCCGGCGCCCCCAGGGGACCATGCACCCAGCCATCGGCCGTCCCCACAGCGGGATCGTCTCCACAGGGACCCTGAACCATCAGGCTGATGCCCATGGTCCGGGCCGCCATAGCCAGCATCTGTGCCAACTGGCCCGCTCCGATGATGCCCACCCGCATGGTCACCAGATCTCCTGATCAAAGGAAACGACTGCTCTGCGCCACGCTGAAACGCAAGAGCGTCAGCAGCATGACCAGCAGGAACAGGGCCAGGCCCACCGTGCAGGCATAGCTGATGTCCAGTTCCCGGAAGGCCTGATCGTACACGTAGTAAACCAGCGTGCGGGTGCTGCCGGCGGGACCACCCTGGGTCATGAGGAACACCTCCTCGAACACCTTGGTGGCCGCAATGGCGGAGATCACGGCCACCAGCACCACGTAGGGGCGCAGCAAGGGCAGGGTGATGTACAGGTGGGCGCGCCCACCACGGCAGCCATCCAGGGCAGCCGCTTCGTAAAGCTCCGTGGGAATCCCCTGCAAGCCCGCCAGAAAAATCACCATGTAATAGCCAATTCCTTTCCAGAAGGTCACCACCATGACGGACACCAAGGCCAGCCGTGGGTCGGTCAGGAAACCGATGGGCCGTGCGTCGCTCCCCAACCAGGCGCCGAGCAGACCGTTGAGGAGACCGTTCTCGGCATAGAGCCAGCGGAAGGCAATGGCTGCCACCACAACGGACACCAGCACAGGGGTGTAGTAGGCGGCCCGCAAGAACTGGATCCCGGGCAGCTTCCGGTTGACCAGAATGGCCAGGCCCAGAGAGCTTGCCACAACAGGGGGCACAACGCCCACCAAATAGAGGACCGTGGTGCCCAGAACCTGTTGAAACACGGCATCGGCCAACAGGCGTCGCAGGTTGCTCAAACCCACCCAGGTGAGGGGTTCGCTCACGTCCAGACCGCTGCGGGTGAAGCTCATCAGCAACGCCAACAGGGCCGGGACGAACACCGACAGGGATAACAGCAGCAACGCAGGCATGAGGAACAGCCATGGTGTTGCAGAACGGCTGGACGGGGGCATGGCAAGAGAGAATCATCGTCAAGAGATCTCGTCACCGTGGCCACAACCAACCTGAATCGCATTCCCGTTGCCCTGGCGCAGAGGGGCTATGAAGTGGTGGTCGGCAGAGGTTGCCGGCTCCATGTGGGTGAAGCGTTACAGCGGCTGGGGTACGGGGCGGGGCTCAAGGTGCTGGTGGTGAGCAATCCTGTCGTCTTTCACCACTATGGCGCCCACGTCATGGAGGCCTTGCGGGCCGCTGGCTTCACCGCCAGTTCCCTGCTGGTGGAGGCGGGGGAAACCCACAAAACCCCTGCTACCGTGGCCCGGATTCATGATGCCTGCTGGCGTGAGCGCCTGGAGCGGGGTTCCTTGATCCTGGCCCTTGGGGGTGGTGTGGTGGGGGACATGGCGGGTTTTGCCGCCGCCACATGGCTGCGGGGCATTGCCGTAGTGCAGATGCCCACCACTCTGCTGGCCATGGTGGACGCCGCCATTGGCGGCAAAACCGGCGTGAACCACCCGGGTGGCAAAAATCTCATCGGCGCCTTCCATCAGCCCCGCCTGGTGTTGGTGGATCCAGAGACCTTGTTCACCTTGCCGGAGCGGGAGTTTCAAGCGGGGATGGCGGAGGTGATCAAACACGGGGTCATCGGGGATGTGGACCTGTTCACCAAGCTGGAGCAAGCGGAGGATCTCAGCTCCGCCACGGCCGTAGGACCGGCTCTGCTCATTGAATTGCTATGCCGCTCCGCTGCCGCCAAAGCCGCCGTGGTGGTGGCCGATGAGCGGGAAAATGGTCGCCGGGCCATTCTTAACTACGGCCACACCCTGGGCCATGCCCTGGAAACCTTGACGGGATACAACACCTACCTCCACGGGGAGGCGGTGGCTCTGGGGATGCAGGCCATAGGCTGGATCGCCAGTCAGGAGGGCCATTGGCAGGAAGCGGAGCAGCAACGCCAGAGCAGGGTGCTGGCCAAAGCCGGTCTTCCCCTGTGCTGGCCCCCCCTGGATCCGGAGGCTGTGGTGGCTTGCATGGGCAGCGACAAAAAGGTGCGCCATGGTCGCGTGCGCTTTGTGGTGCCCCGTGCTCTGGGTCGGGTTGAGATTCGGGACGACATCGGCACGGAGCGGGTGGAGCAGGCTCTGAAGGCGCTAGCCTGATTCAGGCTATCTGGAGTTCCCTTACAAGGATGGAGGGAAGGAAAACAGCAGCGAGCGTTGCATTCGCAGTAGCAGGGCTGGCAACAGCGGCAGCATCCAGCCTTTCGGCCGCTTAAACCACCTCTGGAGTAGCAACGCCTGGGAAGTTCACGTTACTCCCGACGCTTGGCTTGGCGAAGCCTATGAGAGCGGGCTTGGTCGGCTTGTCTGTTGTGGCATCTCAGTCCTGGTGCTGCAGATCCCGCAGCGCCGCCAGTAAGGATCCGGGGCTCTGGGGATCCACCATCAGCACACTGCCCGCCTTGGCCTGAGCCAGTTGTTCCCCCATGGTCATCCAGTCCTTGGCCAACAAGAGCCGCAACGCCTCTGCAGCTGTGGGATGCTTCTGGAGCACTTCTGCCAAGGTGGCGGCGGCCTGCCCTCGGGCCTCGGCCAACAGCTTTTGCTCCTGAGCTCTGGCCTCCGCGTCAATCACCACAGCCCTGCTCTGCGCCTCCGCCTCCAGCACCAGCGCCTCGGCGCGACCACGGGCCACGTTAATCGCGGCTTCCTGCTCTCCTTCGGAGTCCAGGATGGTGGCCCGTTTACGACGCTCCGCTGTCATTTGTTTTTCCATGGCTGCCGTGACGCCGGGGGAGGGAAGAAGCTCCCGCAGTTCCACCCGGGTCACCTTGATGCCCCAGGGATCTGTTGCCGCATCCAGTTCCCGCAGCAAGCGGTCATTGATGGCTTGGCGGGCACTGAACGTCTGATCCAGGTCCATGAGGCCCACCTCGGAGCGGAGCTGGGTGAGCACCAGATTCACCAGCGCAGCTTCCATGTTCAGGACGGCGTAATAGCTCTTGAAGTGGTCAACGAGCTGCCAGTAGATCACCGCATCCACAGAGATGGCCACGTTGTCCTTGGTAATGCAGGGCTGAGGCGGCACATCCAGCACCCGCTCCTTCAGGGACTGCCTGGATACCTCCTTCTCCAGGAACGGAACAACAACGTTGATGCCTGGCGTGAGGGTGCGGCTGAAGCTGCCCAGACGCTCAACCAGGACAGAGTTGCCCTGCTGGGTGATGCGGAGACTGCGCAAGCCCAGCAGGACAGCCAGAAGCAGAGGCACAAAAGCTAGGGCGTTCATGGTGGCCAGTGGCTGTGATGTCAGGCTAAGCCTATGGTTCTTGCCGCGTTTCTTGCGGACCCGCTATGGTGATCTGGCTTGGTCTGGTGCTGGTTCTCCTCCTGCTCACCCTGGTGGGGGCGGATCTGGACGGCCTCCTGGAGGCCCTGCTGGCGGCCCTGGCCCTGGCTGTGCTGACCGGTTTTGTGCCATCCACAGCCCTGGTGGCCCAGATCGTCCTGTTTGCTGTGGTGGGACTGCTGTTGTTCGCCGCACTGCGCATCGGCCGCAAACCCCGACCAGGTGGTGGGGACACAGACCATGACCTGGGCACAGCCGTGGTGCTCTCGGCTGAGGCCCAGCCGGAGCGGTGGCGTGTGCGCTGGCGGGGTCAGAGTTGGGCCGCGTTGAACAGTGACCCCACCATCCCCTTGCAGGTGGACGAGGAGGTGTTCGTGGTGGAGCGCCAAGGCACCTGTCTGCAGGTAATCTCCAAGCGCAGCCTGCTGGCCAGCGACTGAACGGAGCCAGGTCCTGTGGACAAAAAGGATTTAGCGTGATGCAAGAAGGGCCGCCACAAGGTTCCAGATAGCG
>JXQG01000034.1 GCA_001007665.1 Candidatus Synechococcus spongiarum SP3
TGGGAGGTGGGAGGTGGGGATCTTGCGTAGACTCGCTTTGAGGTTTTTCAGTCTTTCCTTTGTCCCCTGTTGGGAAAACCCCAGCGAGCCTGCCTGGTTCTCCCTCTCATCTCTATCGCCCCGCCTGGGTCTGATCAGGGCAACTACGAAGGGCAACAGCCAACATCAAGACCAGGATTTCCGTTTTCCTGGTTGATCCACACTTCACTCTTCTACTCACCCCTTACATCCCATGAGCCTGATCACCCAGCCGGAGCGTTTCAGCGAAGAGGCCTGGGAGTTGCTCTTGGCCGGCCAGGCCCAGGCCCAGGCCTGGCAGCACCGGCAAATGGACGTGGAGCATCTGCTGCTGGCCTTGCTGGAGACCCCTGCCGGGGAGGCCTGGCGGCGACGGCTGCGGCTCAATCCGGCTCAACTCTTGCCCCGGTTGGATGAGTTCTGCGGGGATCAGCCCACGGAAGACAGTGATGCCCTCTACCTGGGGACCGACCTGGATCAACTGCTCAACGATGCGGACCACTTGGCCCACCGCTGGGGATCCAGCAACATTGACATGGCCCACCTGCTGTTGGCTCTGGCGGAGGACGAGCGGATCGGTGCTGCGCTGCTGGCGGCCCAGAACCTGAGCCCGCCCGAGATCATGCGGCGGCTGCGGCTGCAGCCCGTGCCCCCCACCTCCATGAACCGGCAGTCAACGGTTGATGGTTGTCAGCCCCCTGGGCAGAGTCACAACGCTCTGCCCCCGCCCCGCCCCGCCAGCAGCCCACCACCAGAGGAACCCAACCGCCAGCAGCGTCCCCCCTATCCCCAGGAGAACGGGTCCACGGCCATGGCCAAGGCAGCCCCTTCACTCTCCCCTGACGACCAGCCCGTGGAAGCCCGGGAACCCGCCGCGCTGCCACCGCCGCCAGAGCCATCGGCCCTGGAGTGCTATACACAGGATCTCACCGCCTTGGCCCGGGAGGGGCAACTGGATCCGGTGGTGGGACGGGATCGGGAAATTCGCCAAGTGGTGCAGGTGCTCTCGCGACGCACAAAGAACAACCCGGTACTGGTTGGCGCCGCCGGGGTGGGCAAGACGGCCCTGATTGAAGGACTGGCCCAGCGCATCGTGGCGGGCAAGGTGGCGGATTCCCTCCTGGGACGGCGCCTCCTGGCTCTGGAGCCCGGTGGTCTGATCGCTGGCGCCAAATACCGCGGGCAGTTCGAGGAACGGCTGCGGGCGGTGCTGGAGGAGGTGGCCACCGCAGACAGTCAAGTGGTGTTGTTCATCGACGAACTCCACACCCTGGTGAACAGCAGCCGATCCAGCAGCGACGTGGGCGGCTTGCTCAAGCCTGCCCTGGCCCGGGGCGAGTTGCGCTGCATTGCGGCCACCACCATGGAGGAATACCGGCGCAGTGTAGAGAAAGACCCGGCCCTGGAGCGACAGTTTCAGCAGGTGCTGGTGCGTGAGCCTTCACCGCAAGACTGCCTGGCCATTCTCCAGGGCCTGCGGGAGCGCTATGAGTGTCACCACGGCGTCACCATTGCCGATGAAGCCCTGGAGGCTGCCATCCGACTGGGGGACCGCTATATCAATGACCGTTGCTTGCCGGACAAGGCCATTGACCTGATCGACGAGGCGGCAGCCCAACTCAGGCTGGACGCCACCTCCAAGCCCACCTTGGTGGAGGAGGCAGAGCAGGAGTTGCGCCGTCTGGAGTTGGCCCTGGTGGCGGCGGAGCAGGCGCCGGCAGCAGAGCGGCAGCGCCTGGAGCGGCAACGGGCCAGGGCAGCGGCCACAAGTCAGGACCTGTGTCAGCGCTGGGAGCGAGACCGCAAGCAATTGAGCCAGCTCAGCCGCTGGCGGCAGCAGGAGGAAGACCTGCGCCAGCAGGTGGCCAAAGCCGAGCAGGAGGGGGATCTGGAGACGGCAGCACGGTTGCACTATGGGGAGTTGCGGCACCTGGAGCAGCAGTGTCAGGCCTTGGAGGCCCAGCGGCGAGAGGCCCAGCAGCGGGGGGAAACCCTGCTGCGGGAGCAGGTGGAAGATCAGGACATTGCCGAAGTTGTGGGCAGCCGGACGGGCATCCCCCTGCAACGGCTCATGGCGGGGGAGCGGCAGAAGCTGCTCACCCTTGACCAGACCTTGTCCCAGCGGGTCCTGGGACAGACCGCTGCGGTGGCGGCGGTCACCGCCGCCATCCGTCGCGCCCGCGCCGGCATGAAGGATGTGCGGCGCCCCGTGGGATCTTTTCTTTTCCTGGGACCCACCGGCGTGGGCAAGACGGAACTGGCCCGGGCTTTGGCGGCGGCACTGTTTGACCAGGAGGATGCCCTGGTGCGGCTGGACATGTCGGAGTACATGGAGCGCAATGCGGTGGCGCGCCTGCTGGGGGCGCCGCCAGGGTACGTGGGCTATGAAGAGGGGGGACAGCTCACGGAAGCCATTCGCCTGCGCCCCTATGCGGTTGTGCTCCTTGACGAGGTGGAAAAGGCCCATCCCGATGTGTTTAACCTGCTGCTCCAGGTGCTGGACGATGGCCGCCTGACGGACGCCCAGGGCCGCGCCATTGATTTTCGTCACACGGTTTTGGTGATGACCAGCAATATTGCCAGCCGCCAAATCCTTGCCGCCAGCCGTGCGCCAGAGGGGGAGCAGGCGTTGGAGGCAGCTGTTGACCAGGCCCTCAAAGCAAAATTCCGCCCGGAATTCCTCAACCGGATTGACGAGGTGGTCCGTTTCCGACCCCTGGAACCGGAACAGATCCGTCCCATTGTGGAACTCCAGGTCCAGGAGCTGGGAGAACGGCTGGCGGAGCAGAATCTCCATTTGGAGGTGGATGCAGATGTGGTGAAGGCTCTGGCCCAGGAGGGATACGATCCGGAGTTCGGAGCGCGCCCGTTGCGTCGTCTGCTGCGGCGCCGTCTGGAAAATCCCCTTGCCATGGAAGTGTTGGGGGAGCGTTTCACCGATGTACGCGGGGTACGCGTGCAGCTCTGCGGTGATGGAACGCTGACGTTCGTTGCCCTGCGCTGAAGCGTCTGTCCGCTAAGCTGATGCGGCAGAACCCCGCCCCGATTTCAATTTTGTCTGCCCAGTCGAATTCCAGTGCTGCCCCCTCTCCGGAGGTTGGCTCCGAGGCTGAGGAACCTGCTGCTCGTCAGCCGTTCTTCTCCCAAGTTCTGGCAGAGTTGGGACAGGTGGTGTGGCCCAGTCGTCAGCAACTGCTCAGCGAGTCGGTCTCCGTCATTTTGATCGTGGCCATGTCGGCAGCGGTAGTTGCGGCCTCCAGCCGCTTATTCTCCTGGATTTCCAACCGGGTCTTCCTCGGTTGAAGCGCTCTCCTCTCCGCATCCATACATGGCGTTCGAACCCTTCACCCCCGCTGACAGGCCGGAGTCTCTCCAGTCCCGGCAGGCCTCAAACCTCGACAAAGCAGCCCGTTGGTACGGGGTGCAGGTGGCTTCCAGTTGCGAGAAAAACGTCAAGGCCACCCTGGAGCAGCGGGCCATCACTTTGGGGGTGGAAAATCGCATCCTGGAAATTGCCATTCCCCAAACACCCGCCATCAAGGTAAAGAAGGACGGCAACCGCCAAGTGGTTGAGGAGAAGGTCTTCCCCGGGTACGTGCTGGTGCGGATGGTGCTGGATGATGAAACCCAGTCTGCGGTGCGCACCACACCCAACGTGATCAACTTCGTTGGCGCTGAGGAGCGGCGCGCCACCGGCAGAGGTCGTGGTCACGTGAAGCCCGTGCCCCTGACCCAAAAGGAGGTAAATCGCATCTTCCGCCGCACCCAGGAGCGGAAGCCCACGGTAAAAGTCCACCTCACCGAGGGGGATCGGATCCGGGTGGTTGACGGTCCGTTCAAGGACTTCGAGGGAGAGGTGATTGAGGTGTCCGGAGAGCGCAACAGGCTCAAGGCCCTGCTTTCCATCTTTGGCCGCGATACCCCTGTGGAGTTGGAATTCTCCCAGGTGGCCAAGCAGGAGTGAGTCTTGCCCAGTTTAATTTATTCCCTTCCCCTATTTCATTCCTCCATGTCATGGCAAAGAAAGTCACGGCGCTGATCAAGCTGGCTCTCAATGCGGGCAAAGCCAACCCGGCGCCTCCCGTGGGTCCGGCCCTGGGCCAGCATGGGGTGAACATCATGGCGTTCTGCAAGGAATACAACGCCAAAACGCAGGAAAAGGTGGGTATGGTCATCCCCGTGGAGATTTCGGTCTACGAGGACCGGAGCTTCTCCCTGGTGCTCAAAACACCTCCGGCGTCCGTGCTCATCAGCAAGGCGGCCAACCTTGAAAAGGGCTCCGGCCATTCGTCCAAGGGCCAGGCTGGCATCATCACTACGGCCCAGCTTGAGGAGATCGCCAAGACCAAGCTGCCCGACCTCAACTGTCACACCGTGGAATCCGCCATGCGGATCATTGCGGGCACAGCCCGCAACATGGGCGTGGCCGTTCAGGACTGAAATCCGTTCAGGACTCAAATCGGGGTTTTGCCCCTGCTAAAGTTGTTTGTTCACTCCTGTGGGGAGAACTGACCCGGAGCAGTTCGTTTGCACCCCAACCCAAGACCATGCCGAAACCATCCAAACGCCTCGTCGCCGCTGCCGCCAAGGTGGAGCAGCAAGTCTATGAGCCCCATGCCGCCCTGGCTCTGGTGAAGGAAAACGCCACGGCCAAGTTCGACGAAACCATGGAGGCCCATGTCCGCCTGGGCATCAATCCCAAATATGCGGACCAGCAATTGCGCACCACGGTGGTCCTGCCCAAGGGCACGGGTCAAAAGGTGCGGGTGGCGGTGATCACCCGGGGCGAGCAACTGGCAGTGGCCAAAGCTGCCGGTGCGGATCTGGTGGGGGAAGAGGACCTGATCAACACCATCGCCGGCGGTACCATGGCGTTTGATCTGCTGCTGGCAACGCCGGATATGATGCCCAAGGTGGCGCGACTGGGAAGGGTTCTGGGCCCTCGGGGGTTGATGCCCAATCCCAAAACCGGGACCGTCACCAGCAACTTGCCGTCCTCCATCAAGGAGTTCCAATCGGGCAAGCTGGAGATGCGCGCCGACAAGACGGGCATTGTGCATGTGCGTTTTGGCAAGGCCAGCTTTTCCCCCGAGCATCTGCTGGCGAACCTGAAAGCCGTGCAAGAAACCGTGGACCGCAACAAGCCCAGTGGGGCCAAGGGCCGCTATTGGAAAAGTCTCTACATCAGTTCCAGCATGGGACCGTCCGTGGGGGTTGATGTGCCAGCGCTCCAGGATCTTGTCGTGGAGGATGCAGGCTGAGGTGCTTGGGCAGGGTCCTGTGTACACTGTTGCCTTCTGGTGAAAGCCAGAGTCAGGGCGCCCGCCCTGAGTAGCGTCTGAGCCGCCACAGGCGACTCCGGTGCAAACCGAAGACAGCAGGCGCCATCCGCAATGGATGAGGTAACTCCTGCCCAGGTCTGCGTAACTGTAGAGCCGGTGCCCCGCAAGGGCGTCCAGGCGCCATCAGATTTCGTTGACCCTGGATTCGGGGCGGGTGTCTGCTGTTGTCCCGCCACTACCAAATCATGGGTCGCACACTAGAGAGCAAGCAACAGGTGGTTGCACAGCTCCGCCAGCTTCTGGACGAAGCCGACCTGGCTCTGGTGCTGGATTACAAGGGCCTCTCCGTCAAGGAGATGGGCGATCTCCGCTCCCGGTTACGGAAGCACGCCAGCACCTGCAAGGTGGCCAAGAACAGCTTGATGCGCCAGGCCATTGGCACGGATCCTGCCTGGACGGGCCTGGATCCCCTGCTCACCGGCCCGAACGCCTTCATTCTCGTGAAGGACGACGTGGGTGGCGCCCTCAAAGCCGTTCAAGCCTTCCAACAGGAGACCAGGAAGTCGGACGTCAAAGGCGGTCTGCTGGAGGGCCGTCTCTTGTCTGCAGAGGATCTCAAGGCGGCTGGCAAACTGCCCTCCCGGGAGGTGCTCATTGCCCAGATTGCTGGCTCCCTCAATGGTCTTGCCACCAACTTGGCGATGGCCATCAAGGAAGTGCCCGCCGGCCTTGCTCGCGCTTTGCAGCAGCATGCCGACGGTGAGGCATCCTCCCCTCCCCCGGCGGGCTGATCTCCGGACGTCTCTCCCCCGCATTACCGAGTTTCAATCCACCAAGTTTCAACCATGTCGACCAAAACCGACCAGATTCTCGAATCTCTCAAGTCGTTGTCCCTACTGGAAGCTGCTGAGCTGGTCAAGCAAATTGAGGACGCCTTTGGTGTGTCTGCTGCCGCATCGGCCGGTGTGGTGATGGCTGCTCCGGGCGCCGCCGCCGCCGGCGCCGAGGCCGAGCCCGCTGAGGAGCAAACCGAGTTTGCCGTTCATCTGGAGGGCTTTGAAGCCACCGCCAAGATCAAAGTGCTCAAGGCGGTGCGGGAGGCCACAGGCCTGGGTCTGGCAGAAGCCAAGGCCCTGGTGGAGAAAGCCCCTACCCTGGTCAAGGAAGGTCTGCCCAAGGAGGCCGCCGAAGATCTCAAGAAGAAGATCGAAGCCGTTGGCGGCCAGGTGGCTGTCAAGTAGATCCCATCCCTTGAGGTCCAAAAGAAAACCCCCTGCCAATGGCAGGGGGCATTGAGTCGCGTCAGGCTTAAGGAGTCTGTCCTTCGTTTCGACCCTTAGCCTGAGCACACTCCTCACACAGTGGGTTATCGTACACGGGTTCGATGTTGTTGTCCAGCCTTCGTCAAAAACTTCTTCAGGCCAACGAGCCCGAGCCAGGAAACCCTTACCGTGACCATGGTTAGGCCCCACTTGATTACCGCTGCTTGTGATGGGGCCTGTAGCGGCAATCCCGGTCCCGGGGGCTGGTCCTATCTACTGCGCTTCGACGACGGTCGTGTGGAAGAGAGGGGCGGTTTCTCCGAGAACACCACCAACAATCGCATGGAGATGCAGGCCGCCCTGGCCCTGCTGAAGCGTATCGCCCGGGAGCCACGCCAGACTGGGTTCACCATCCGCACCGACAGCAAGTACCTGGTTTATGGCTTCAGCCAGTGGCTCAAGGGCTGGAAGCAGAGGGGCTGGAAGAAGTCCGATGGACAACCTGTCCTCAACCGTGATCTCTGGGAGGCTCTGGACCAGGCGCGCCTGCCGGGGGTGGAGTTGACCCACGTCAAGGGCCACAGCGGTGATCCGGATAACGAGCGTGTGGATGCCATTGCCGTTGCCTTCAGGGACGGAAAGCAGCCCGTCTTGCGCTCAGGGTCCCATCCGTCAACGTCTCATCAACCTGATGCTGGTGATCCCGTGGATCCTGCCCCGGCTCCACCTCCATTGCAGCGGCTGCTGACCCGGCTGGAGACGGCAGATCGTCTGGCAGCGGGAGGCTATGAACTCACCGTGACGGAACTGGCCCAGTTGGTGGAGATGCCCAGCATGGAGCTGAGCAAACGCCGGCAGCTCTGGACCTGGCGAGACTGGCAGGTGCTCCCCTGCCCTGACGGGCGCTGGCGGTTGCAACGCAAGGTGCGGGACGCATAAGCACCGGACACGAACGTCGGGAGGAGATACCCCCATGACTGTGGATGATCCCTACCAACGCTTGATGGGTCCCATGTTGGCCAGGGACGATGGGCCGGATCCTGAACTCATGAGTCAATTGAGCCTGCGGGCCCTGGCCTGGGCGGCGCGGAGACGGCGGTGGCCCCCATGGCGGGGGATACTGGCCAGCACTGCGGCCATGCTTCAACGGCAGGATCCGCGCCTGCAGCAGCACTGTTTGGGGCTCACCTTCCCCAATCCCCTGGGGCTGGCGGCAGGGTTCGACAAGAACGGCGTGGCGGCGGCCATCTGGCACTGCTTCGGTTTTGGCTTTGCCGAGCTGGGTACCATGACGGCTCTGCCCCAGCGGGGCAACCCGCGCCCGCGCCTCTTTCGTCTGGCAGCGGAGCAGGCAGCCCTCAATCGCATGGGTTTCAACAACTATGGTTCGCTGCGGGCCGCCAGTGTGCTGACAGAGCAGCAGCTGCCGCCGCCAGGTGAGCGGCCGGCGTTGCTGGGGCTCAACATCGGTAAATCCCGGGCCACAACCATGGCGGCGGCGGCCGAGGACTACGCCGTCAGCTACAGCCGCCTGGCGCCCCTTGCCGACTACGTGGTGGTCAATGTGTCTTCCCCCAACACCTCCGGCCTCCGGGATCTGCAAAGGGTGGAGGCCTTGAGCCAGCTGATCGGCCGTCTCCAGGCCACGCCACTGCCCACGCCGCGCCCGCCCTTGTTGGTGAAGGTTGCCCCTGATTTGACCGACGGCCAGTTGATCGAGCTGGCGGAGCTGGCCCTCGATCTCCACCAGCAGGGTCAATTGGCGGGGGTGATTGCCAACAACACCAGCCTGGATCGCCATGGCCTGGAGGCACGACGCCTGGTCACGGGCCGCACCTTGGCGGAGGAGGCCGGTGGTCTCAGCGGAGCGCCGATTCGCACCCGTTCCCTGGCCATGCTGCGCCAGCTACGGAGCCGTCTCCAGGGCCGTGTCCCCCTCGTTGGTGTGGGCGGCATTGATTCTCCGCAAGCCGCTTGGGAACGGTTGGCCGCTGGCGCGAGCCTGTTGCAGCTCTACACCGGCTGGATCTACCAGGGACCCCAGTTGGTACCGGCGGTGCTGGAGGGACTGCTTAAGCAGTTGGATGCCCACAGCCTCAACGCTGTGGCGGATGGGGTGGGAACAGAGCTGCCATGGTTGCCGTAGCGGGGGCTTCCAAGGATTGGGAAAACAGGGAAGGTATTCGCTGATAAAGGCTGTCTTTCCAAGTCACTCCTGATGCGCCTCTGGCAGCGTGGCCTCCACATTCTCAACTCCATGAAGAGCATCTCAACCACTTCCTGATCTTATCCAGTATTCGGGCTGCTTCAGGTCCGCGTTACCGCTGAGGGCCTCGAACAACTCGATCCGTAGTCTTTTACCGGGAAGCAGCGGGGCAGTGCGCTGCCAGGCAAAATCCGTGATCACAAAGCGGTACTCGCCCATGATACCTGCTTCCCTCAAGGTTGAAACACACCCCAGCCTGGGTGGCAAAACCATTTGTCCACAGGCCCTGGTTCTACTCCGGGCTCCTTGGCGGCTCCAGCTTGAGCTTCAGGGCATTGCGAATGCGCTCTTTGTATTGATAGAGATCAGATGGAGTTGACACGGGGACGACTTCGGGCTGGCCTTGGTCAAAGATGTTAATTTTCTTCTTTCTAAGAGAATTAAAGTGCAGCCTTAAGAAGGATTTCCTGGCTTGACCATCCAGAGTGATGTTGCAATAGGTTTTCGTGTCTTTCTCCATGAGTCTGCCTGAATCCACAAGATTAGAACAGATTGCTCTAACAATGTACAAAGCTTCCATTTCTTCTTGTGTTGTAATAATATCATTGGAATCTTCGATTTCTGTGGTATCTTGTTCATTTAATTTTTGATTATATTCTTTAACTTCAACTGTTTGAATCGCTTTATCTAAGGTTTCATTGATGCGATCAGTAATATAAGATTGGATGGCGTCAGTAACGATTGGACGAAAACTATCCAGGATTTTAGGGCTAATCCGCCTGGCAGAGTGAACCCGTTGGGCCATTTCCTTGACCAGCCAATCACTGGGCTCAGTTAATTCTTGACGAATCTCATCCTTAACACCTTTGATATACTTTAATTCTTCAGCGATGCCCAGCAGCTCATCCAAGTTAAACTTGGGCTTGGTGACATGTTTCAGCTGGCTCAGCGGCGCATGACGCAGGTTCAGCAGATCGACCTCGGCAAAGGGCTTCTCGTCCATCTTGTTGGCCTCATCCAGATCGGTGAAGAACTGAAAAACATGACCATTGGTTAAGAGGCCAATCCGTGCCCTGGTGGCATGAAAATATCGTTGCAGTTGTCCACGCTCAACTTTGTCCAGGTTTGTTTTGTAGGCTTTCACCTCCACCAGGATCTTGGGCTGGCTGTTTTCCAAGATGGCATAGTCAACCCGCTCCCCAGCCTTGATGAGGGGCAGATCAGCGGAAAACTCCGGCATCACTTCAGCAGGGTTGAAAATGTCATAGCCCAAGGCGCGGAGAAAAGGCGCCACCAAGGCCATTTTGGTGGCCTCTTCGTTGGGAGGCGCCTGCCAGTCGGGAGCTCTGAGTTTTTTGGCCAAGGCCCCAAGCTGCTCAGTCCAATCCATTGGGGGAGTGCTCATTAGGGCTGATCTTGCCACAAAACCAGTCCGGGTGAGCCCCGGAAGTCCATCCAGCCTGGGCGACGGACCGTGGTCAGCCCATCTCAGCGCATGTCAACGGCATTCAGGCGTTCACGGAAGGACCGGGGCCGTTTCTCCTGGCCGTGGCTGGAAGCGTTCACCCGCGGCGCTGCAGTGGGGCCATTGTCGGACTCCGGGACAGTTGTGGGGAGTTGTGGCGCTACGTGGTCGCTCCGCAGCTCGCCACGCAGTTGATGAATCAAGCGCTGGTGGCTGGTGGCGGCAAATTTGCGCATCACGCCGGGGTCCCATCCCATGAGCAGGCAATCCGTGGTAGTTGTACTGGCCAGTGTACGCCCCGCCCGGGTTCACCTGTTGCTAGGATAGGGACCACTGAGCAGGCCGGCGGCAGCGTGCTGTGCTCAGACCACCTTGATCCACGCCCACCATGACCATCCGCGTTGGCCAGCCGGCCCCAGACTTTACGGCAACAGCCGTGTTTGACCAGGAGTTTCAGGAGGTCAAGCTGTCTCAATACCGCGGTAAGTATGTGGTTCTCTTCTTTTATCCGCTGGACTTCACTTTTGTGTGTCCCACGGAGATCACGGCATTCAGCGATCGCTACGAGGAGTTCAGCAGCAAGGACACGGAAGTTCTGGGTGTTTCCGTCGATAGCAAGTATTCGCACCTGGCCTGGTTGCAAACGGACCGGGAAGCCGGTGGTCTTGGGGATATTGCCTATCCCCTGGTCTCCGATTTGAACAAGACCATTGCCAAGGACTACAACGTTCTGGACGAAGAAGCCGGTGTGGCCGTGCGGGGGCTGTTCATCATTGATCCGGATGGAGTGATCATGCACGCCACCGTCAACAACCTGCCGGTGGGCCGCAACGTGGACGAAACCTTGCGGGTGCTCCAGGCCTTCCAGCACATCCGCAGTCACCCGGACGAGGTGTGCCCCGCTGACTGGACACCCGGTGATCCCACCATGAACCCTGACCCGGTCAAGTCCAAGGAGTACTTCGCCGCCGTCAACTGAGACCCAGCCGGTCCACCAGGCCCTGGAACAGCACCTGTCCGTCCGTGCCACCGGTGGCCTGGTCACAGGCCCTCTCCGGATGGGGCATGAGCCCCAGAACGTTGCCCGCCTTGTTGCTCACACCGGCAATGTGGCCAATGGAGCCATTGGGATTGTCCAGGTAGCACAGGGCAATCTGGTGGTTGTCCTCCAATTGGCGCAGACCAGGAGGGTCGATGTGGTAGCACCCTTCTCCATGGGCAATGGGCAAGGTGAGGGAGTCTCCCGGGGCAAAGCGGCACAGCCAGGGGGAGCAGCAGCTTGCAACCTGTAACCTCTGATCCCGGCAAATGAAGTGAAGGCCCCTGTTGCGGATCAGTCCCCCAGGCAGCAACCCCGCTTCCGTCAACACTTGAAAGCCGTTGCAGATACCCAATACCGGCCCGCCCATGGCCGCGAAATCCGCCACGGCTCTCAACAGCGGCGCGGAACTGGCAATGGCCCCACAGCGCAGGTAATCCCCATAACTGAAGCCGCCAGGCAGGATCAGGGCATCCAGCTTGGGCAATGTGGCGTCCTGGTGCCACAGGAAGGTGACACGCCAGCCCAGGCAACCCGCCAGGGCCCAGCCCACGTCCCGGTCACAATTGGCGCCGGGGAACACCACCACGCCAACTTGCATCTCAGTTCTCCTGGTGGTGGAGTTCCAGGCTCCAGGTTTCCATCACGGGATTGGCCAGCAATTGGGCACTGAGGGACTCCAGTTGTCGACGGGCGGTTGCCGCGTCAGGGGCCTCCAACTGGACCTCGATGGCCTTGCCGATGCGGATGGATTGGATGGCGCTGTGGCCCAGGCGCAGGGCAGCCGCACAGACTGCGTCCCCAGCGGGATCCAGCACGGAAGCTCGCAGACCCACCCGGACGGTGGCATGGAAGTGGGGCATGGGGGCAGACGTCATTGGACGTGCCTTCAGGATGGCAGACGCAGGTCCGCCAACGCCGTGCGCAGAGGAGCAGGGTCCACCGCCAGGCCAATGAGCACCATAGTCAAGCCGCCATGGTTGTCGGCCCTGGCTTGGTACCAGGTCTCAAGGCGGGGTCCCACGGCCTGGATCGTCAGCGGCAGGGATTTACCGGCAATGGCGGCATAGCCCTTGGCCCGCAGCAAGCCCATGGCCGTGAGCTGTTGCCGCAGCAGCGCCTCAAGAGGCTGGCGATCCCAGACTCCATCCATCTGCACCACGGCACTGGTGACCGGTGCATGGTGGTGGTTGTCGTGGTCGTCGTCGTCATGGACGGCGGGATGGTGCGGGCTCGTCCGGCTCGGGTCCTCCTCCGCGCCACGATCCAGGCCCAGGAGCACCTCAGGGGGCACGACACCATGGCGACTGGGCAGCACCGGCACCCCCGGGCGCATGTGGGGATGGATGCGCGCTTGAACAGCATCCATCTCGGTAGCGGAAAGCTTGTCGGCACGGCTCACCAGCACCACGTCCGCACTGCGCAACTGATCCGCCAACAGGGTCTCCAGGCTGGTGAGGTGGTCCAGCTCCGGATCCGCCTGGCGCTGACGCTCCACCGCCGCAGCATCCCCCACCACGCTCCCCGCGGCCAGAGCCTCCCCATCCACCATGGTCACCACGCTGTCCACGGTGACAGCCGTGCGGATCTCGGGCCAGCGAAACGCGTCCAGCAGTGGCTGGGGCAGGGCCAGGCCGCTGGTTTCAATGACGACTCCATCCAGGCTCTGACGCCGCTCCAGCAACGCCAGCATCACCGGCAAGAATTCCTCCTGCACCGTGCAACAGAGACAGCCGTTGGCCAACTCCACCACGGTGGGGCGCTGGGGACCGGGACTGCTGCTGACGGTGCTGGTGGATTCTGCATCACAGATGCCGCAATCCGCCAGGGTGGCGCCATCCAGACCAACATCGCCAAATTCATTCACCAGCACTGCCAGGCGACGCTTCTGCTGGGTGAGCACGTGGCGGAGGACAGTGGTTTTCCCAGCGCCCAGGAAGCCCGTGACGATGGTGACAGGAAGCTTGGTGGTGGTCATGGTCAAACAATGGCAAGGGGAAGGGCTTAGCCTCACAAGACTTCAACGGTCCAGATCACCCCCAGGGCCACCAGCAGGATTGTGGTGGCCATGCGGAGCCTCTGCAACAGCGCCAGGATGCTTCCGGATCGGGCCAGCAGAGCAGTGACCACCAGCAGCAGCACCCCTTGAGAGATGAGCAACCCCAACCCATAGGCCAGCAGCGGCGTTGGCTCAGCCCCAATCATGGGCTCTCCCAGCAGGAATCCATGGACCCCCATCAGAGGCAAGAGGAGCCAGGCGGGTAGCCAGCCCGCATGCACCAGGCCCGCATGCACCAGGCTCAACGTGACCACAAGCTCCAGCGCCAAGCCCAGGCTGGATCCTGGTGTTGCGCCCAGGAGAACCGCCAGCCCACTGCCCGCCAGTCCACTGGCCAAGAGGGGCAGCACCCACCGTCGCGTGGTGAGGGCAGTCAGCATAACAATGGCCAGCAGGAAGACCAGGTGATCCGTCCCCAGCAGAGGATGGCCCAGCCCGCTCACCAGGCCCTGCAACAGATTGAGATCCTGGGGCTCCACACCCTCAAAGGGATGGTGGGTCCAGCCAGGAGTCGCCGCCAGCACAGCACCCCCTATGACTAAGAGCACAATGCGGGACAAACGAAACATCACCCAGGACATCGAGGAAGCAAAACACTACCGGCTGGCATCCCGGGGCGCCGTGGAGTGGATCAGCCCTTGGGCTGGGGACAATTGAGGCTAGTCCGTGTATCCCGATCCGTGATGCTGTTGTGACCATCCGCCCGCTGGCAGAGGTGCGGCAACTGGCTCCGGTCCACCACCGCATTCGTGAAATCAGCCCCGCTGATCCGCGCATCCGTAAAGCTGCTTTGCATGAACAAACCGTTTTCCAACACCGCATTCCGCAGATCTGCGTCGTTGAACTGGCTGGCAAAGGCCACCACATCCCGGAGAATGGCGTCCCGCAGATCCGCACCGCTCAGGTTGGACGTGTTGAACACCGCGCCGGTGAGGTCGCTGCCAGAAAGATCCACTTCTTTCAGGTCGGCCTTGATGTATTCCGCCCCCTGCAATTGACGTCCATGCAGGTTCAGGCTGATCACCGCATTGGCGCTGGCACCCCGCAACTCCGGCGCCGTGATCGCCAATGTCGGAGCAGGGGTCAACAGAATCAGCAGCAAGGCCGCTGCCAACCCCAGCAGACGCCGCAAACGAACCATGGTTGTCCCCTCGTGTCCAAGTACCCTGGCAACGGCAGACTAGCGAACTCTTCGGAGAGGACTTCCCCATGGCGCTGACACTGCGGGTTGTGGTGCCTCCTCATCCCCTCATTGCCCACTGGCTCACCGTGGCCAGGGATGCCCGGACACCAGCCCCTCTTTTCAGGACCGCACTGCAGGAGTTGGGCCGTTGGCTCAGCTATGAGGCCCTGCGGGACTGGCTCCCCCATCACGCCACTACGGTCACCACACCCTTGGGGCAAACCACGGGTCATGTGGTGGATCAAGCTGTGGATTTGGCCGTGGTGCCCGTTCTGCGGGCCGGCCTGGGGCTCTGGGACGGCGCCCAGGCGGTGCTGCCCCACGCCCGGATCTGGCATGTGGGGATCCGTCGCGATGAGGAAGCGGGCACGGTGCAGTGGTACTATAATGGCTTGCCGGACGCCATCAGCCAGCAGACCGGGGTGCTGGTGCTGGACCCCATCCTGGCCAGAGGCGCCACCATGCTGGCCGTGCTGGAGCGCCTGAAAACCATGGGAGTGGAAGGTCAACGGCTACAGGTGATTACAGCGCTCTGCTCCGCACCGGGCCTGCAGCAGGTTGGATCTGCTTTCCCCGACCTGGTGATCACCACCGCCTGCATTGACCCAGAGCTGGATTCAGCGGGGTTCATCGTGCCAGGTCTGGGGGATGCGGGTGATCGCCTGTTTGGCACTGGCGACTGAGGTTGCTTCAATAATGGCAGTCAAGTGATCGGGAAACCAGGGCAACACCATGACGGATCGACCGGCAAGCAGCACCATCGTTATGGCCATGCTCTATGGAGCTGTTCTGGGTGGGGTTGCCATGGCCTGGCTGCTGCTGGCTCCAAGGCAGCGTGACCGCCTGGTGAGACGTCAACGGCGCATGCTCCATATGCCGCGCATGACCGGTGACGACGATTATGAGCAGGAGGACCCTGTTGCCGACGGGAAGGGCCTCTCCAAACCCCTGGAGGACCACATGAGCCAGATCCAGGCCTCCATTGAAGACGTGCGTCGCCAACTGGAGGCCATGGGCAACGATGGGTAGAGGTGTTCCCCATCCGTACATGACCACCACCACCGCCCCCGCCACCCCAATACTGCGTCGTTCCGCGGCCATCACCCAGGGGGTGCGCCGTACCCCCAACCGCGCCATGCTCCGCGCCGTGGGATTTGGCGATGATGACTTCAACAAGCCCATTGTGGGCATTGCCAACGGCTACAGCACCATCACCCCCTGCAACATTGGCCTTAACGACCTGGCCCGTCGGGCAGAGGCCAGCCTGCATGAGGCCGGTGGGATGCCGCAGATGTTTGGCACCATCACGGTGAGTGACGGCATCTCCATGGGGACCGACGGGATGCGCTACTCCCTGGTCTCGCGGGAGGTGATTGCCGACAGCATCGAGACCGCCTGCAATGCGCAATGCATGGACGGTCTCCTGGCCGTTGGAGGCTGTGACAAGAACATGCCCGGCGCCATGATCGCCATGGCCCGTCTCAACATTCCCGCTGTCTTTATCTATGGGGGAACCATCAAGCCAGGGCGTCACGCTGGCCAGGATCTCACCGTGGTCAGCGCCTTTGAGGCGGTGGGTCAGCACGCAGCAGGCCGCATCACGGATGCCGAGTTATTGGCGGTGGAAAAAAAAGCCTGCCCCGGCGCTGGTAGTTGCGGGGGCATGTTCACCGCCAACACCATGGCCGCCGCCTTTGAGGCCATGGGGCTGAGCCTGCCGTTCAGCAGCACCATGGCGGCGGAAGACTTCGAGAAATCGGACAGCACCGCCGCCTCGGCCGAGGCGTTGATTCGAGCCATCGCCCAACAGATCAAGGCCCGGGATCTGATGACCCGTCAGGCCTTCGAGAACGCTATTCGCGTGGTCATGGCCGTTGGGGGCTCCACCAATGCCGTGCTCCACCTGCTGGCTGCTGCCCATGCTGCCGCTGTCCCCCTCACCCTGGAGGACTTTGAAGCCTTGCGGGGAGACACCCCCGTGCTCTGTGACCTCAAGCCCAGCGGCCGCTACGTGACGGTGGATCTGCACCGGGCCGGCGGCATCCCCCAGGTGATGAAAATCCTGCTGACAGAGGGACTGCTCCATGGAGATTGCCCCACCATCTCCGGCCCCACCATTGCGGAGACACTCCAGGAGATTCCCGCCCAGCCGGATCCCCGGCAAGACGTGATCCGGCCCATCCACACTCCCCTCTACTCGACAGGCCACTTGGCGGTGTTGCGGGGCAATCTGGCGGAAGAAGGCGGCGTGGCCAAGATCAGCGGTGTCAAGCATCCTGTCATCACTGGCCCTGCCAAGGTTTACGGCAGCGAGGAAGAGTGTCTGGAAGCCATTCTCGGTGGCGCGATCCAGGCTGGAGACGTGGTGGTGATCCGCTACGAGGGTCCCAAGGGCGGTCCTGGAATGCGGGAAATGCTGGCGCCCACGTCCGCCATCATCGGTGCTGGTCTGGGGGACAAGGTGGGGCTCGTCACGGACGGACGGTTTAGCGGGGGCACCTTCGGGATGGTGGTGGGCCATGTGGCGCCGGAAGCAGCCGTGGGCGGCGCCATTGCCCTGGTGGAAGCAGGGGACACCATCACCGTTGATGCGCCTCGCCGGCTGTTGCAGTTGAACGTATCCGATGCGGAACTGGCCTGCCGGCGGGCACGCTGGAGTCCGCCAGCGCCCCGTTTCCGTCGCGGTGTTCTGGGTAAATACACCCGTTTGGTCAGCAGCAGCAGCCGTGGCGCGGTCACGGATCCGGACCTCATTTGACCGCCTCGATGGCGTGCAGGATGAAGCGCAAGGGACCGGGTTGAAAGCCTGGATTTTCCCCGCCACTGTCGTTGAAGCGGGAATAGAGCAACTGGATGCGGCTCACCCGCTGTGCATCGAAGCCGATGGGCATGGCCACCGGCTTGGCGCGCACCACCGGCCGCAACGTCGTGAACGGCACCACCACCGTGCTGGCGCCGCTGGCAGTCGTGTCGAACTCCCGCACCCACCGCAGCCCGCCGGGGATCAGGGCACTGGCGCGGCTCACCGGATCGTTGCAGGTGAGGCCCAGCTTATAGCGGCGCCCGTCCCCACTCATCACGAGACGCAGGGCAGAGAAGGGGCGCAGATCCAAGGGGGGCGCCAACTCGGGAGAACGACAACTGATAAAACCACCCCCCCGCTGCACCACCTGAGCCGTGAACTCCAGCCCCCAACTGCCGCAGTGGCAGTGGCCCTGGCTTCGACCACCCATGATGGTGTCGTTGAGGGCCTGCCAGCCCACGAAGCCGTCACCACGGAACAGAGTCGTTGTCTGCATTGCGGGGTAGTGCTGCTGTTGTCGATGCCGCCATCATCCCCGCACGGGTGCAGGAGAACCACAACGGTCGCAGAACCATTCCCACCGATGGTTGGGAACCCGGCCGCAGGAAGATGAACAACAACGGGGCTGTCATCAGGATAGGGCCACAGATGAGAAGGCAGGTGTGACAAGCCTTCTCAGGCCAGCCTTCCACATCTCGGTTGAGTCTTGAAGGCTCCGGTTGGCAAAGGGTCAGTTCTGGATTCAAGTCCAGGTCTCAAGGGTTCAAGCGCCCGGGCCACAGGGCTTCTCTGGGGCTACCGCCGAACGTCCAGGCTCAGGGCTCATCACCAGACGACGAGGTAGCAGCCAGGAGGATGGCAGAACGGAAGATGGCACAGCGGTCGTAGCGGGCTGCAATGGTGCATCCGTCCTTGCGTCTGGCCAACAGGTTCTCAACCTTATGGCACATGTTGCACAGCTTCTTGGTGTAAGGGACGCTTCTCTTGTTCCCCCCAATTCCGGATAAGGTCAGGAGGAGATTGGGACGCTGGGGATGGTGGTGTTGGGGATGGCGATATTGCCGATGCTGGCCTTGGGTTATGCCAGGGCACAATCCGCCAGGCATGAGAGAACGTGAACGAGGGCATGGATGGGGAGATCGGCGGCAGGTGGGATCCAGGCCCGTGCCGGATTTGAGCTTGTCAAAAATGGTCCGCTTGTGGGATACAGATGGGCACTGAATCAGATCATGCCTGATTTGGGATCCTTCACCCCTCTCCCCAGAAGGCTTCCAAAGCACCACCAGGCCAATAAGGGAACTGGAACTCTGCTGCCCTTATCCAGAATTGGGATGAAAAAGATGATTGACCACCCATTGATGCCACTCCAGAGCAGATCGCTCAGCGTCTATTCCTCAACCATCTCGCGGCAGAGAAATATCTCGCAGAATCCTGCCAACGTAACAGCAGCAAAGAGATAAGGAGACAGAGAAGTGACCTTACTCATCTCATTTATGCAGTGGAAACAGCCTGCTGTGCGGCTTGAACACCCCCCTGACGCACCTTCCCTCAGACGGGATTGGGCCAGGGCATTGTGGATAGTTGGGAGGTTCCTGGACCATGTCTTAAGAGCTTGTTGAAAAAAGCCTGTGAGGGGGATGAATTTTGTCCTTGTGGGGAGAGGGAGCCTCAGAAGTTGTTGCCATGAGCGGTGGGGAAGAGTCCTGTTGGCGTTCCTGACATGGGGACGAGCATCGTTATGGGCTGATTGTCGTCCCACCGGCGCCAAGTTATAGAGACCGATGGGAGCGGTTGTGCTGCCCACGCTACAGCCACCTTCGCTTTGAAGATGTTACCCAGACGGACCCCGGTCGTAAGCGATCACGTAGAGAAAGAAGACGCCACCCACAGTGCGTCGTCCTCGGTGGTTGCCTTGTTGCAAGCCGGCAGTTTATTTGATCCAGCCCAAGATCTTTTCCCTCCCTCTGCGGGCATTCAGTGATCGGCGGTAGCCCGGATGGCGCCTGCTGCGCTGGTCCATGACTGATCCTCTCAAGCGATTGGTGGTTGGTGCTGCGATGGGTCAGGTTGCGGAAGCGCTTCCCATGGAACTCTCACCTCGCACCCTTCTTCTCCCGCCCTTCTGCATCCGTATCTGTCTTGCCCAAACCCTGGCCAAGCCTGACAAGGGGGCGAAAGGGGGAGTGGAAGCATCTTGGCGGGCTTCGTGCTGGCCATCCACAGGTTGGAGGGAGCCATGGGATGCCCAGGCCTGCAGCAGAGTGGCATCCACCGAGAAGTGGTCGTTGCTCAGCAATGGTTTGACCTCCTCCATCCCCAGCAGGGTTTCCAGAAAGGGGAACACCAGCTTTTCGTTGAGCAGTCGCTCTCGGTTTTGAATGAAGGTGGAGTTGTGCCCGACGGGATCGTCTACGCCAAGACCCGCACCCCACCGATACAACAGGTTGTCGCTCAACTGCTCTAACAGGAGTCGCTGGGAGCGCAAGCCGTAGATGGCCTGCAGCAACAGGGCCAGCAACAACTGCTCGGGTGGATCGACAGACGGCCAGAACAGGCATAGAGCTTCTCAAAGTTGCTGTCCAGCCGCTTCAATGCCTCATGGGCCAGCAAGCGTATCTGCCGCAGCGGATGCTTTCCCGGGATCTTCTCCTCGATCGAGAGGTAGGAGAGCAGCGAAGTCGTCTCCTCTTGACGGCCTCTCAACTGGTCTGGAGCAGTTCACTCACTCTACGAGCCGTCCAGACTTTTTCAACAGCCTCTTAACCAGATACACAGCCATCCAGAAATCTGACGCTGACCAGCCTGTTGACTGGGAACCGTTCAGCATGTAAGCGCCCTTCACAGCCATGGTGACAGCGTTGTCGTGCCACCACGGCGCAAGCCTGGAGAGCCGCAACCATCTCGTCCGGAATCGTCTGCAACGACCTTACAAAGCCGTCAGCATGTCCTGCTTGACGTGCGCAAACTTGGGCAGGGACCGAGGAGACCGTGGCAGCGTGCTCTAGCCCCGTGCTTTCACCGCAACGGTGATCGGCAGCATGCAAGGGATTTCAGTTGTCTTCACGGGCGTGGAGCTGGGCTGGGCTGGTTTTGGCCATGACCGGGGCCTCAGTGAGGTGCTTCCAGCGGTCAACCTGAAGAAGCCCCGGTGGGGCCAGTCGCAAGCCGGTGGCGCCATCAAACGTGGGGGTGGGGCGATTGGAGAGGGTGTGTTTGTCCATGAGGCCTCCTTAGGAAATTCGGGAAATTCGTGTGTGGTCTTAGTCAAGCCTACTCCCAAGTTCAGGTTTAATTTAGATTTTCACAGAAACCGTTTACTGACTGTCATAAAGGGTGCCGGGCCGATTCCGTCTAAGCTGGTTCCACCCTCCCGACGCAAGTTCACATGAGCCTGACCGGGCATCACGCCCCTGGCAGCCATCAGCAACAGCAAGCTGTCCTTCTCGCTCGTCGCTATGGTCTGAATCTGGACGAAGAGGAGCAGGAGGAGCTTGTCTGGCTCATTGAAACCATGGGTTTGGAGGAAGCAGAGGCAGAGTGTGCTCGCTCCCGCGCCATGCTGATCCGTTCCGGGCAGTTGGATCCCGGTGATTCCTGATGCCCCGATGACCAGTTTCTAGGAGGGTGCCCTGCGGTGAGACCACCAGTCCCTCAGCCGGACTGCAGATCTCTGGAGAACCCGTGGAATTGGCAGCCGGTTGGTGCATATCCCAGGGCCGTCCGAGGAGGAATCGTACATCTGCTCCGCCATAAAGGTGGAGATGATCCGGTGGTGGTGCTCTCGCAGGGGGAACTCCAGCAGCAACCCATCTTCAGCCGTACGTTCGGCCTCGGCGGTCATCTCTTCTGGAGCGTCTGCATTGTCTTCGTTCCAGGGTTGCCGGGCTGGGCGGGGATCCATGGGTGGTCGGGGGGACGGACCGTCTCAGGGTTCCCCCCTTTGCAGGTGGATGCACCCACCCCGCCAGCGCAGCCACCAGCCCCGGCCCAGGGGCACCATGGTCCTGGGGTGGCTCAGGCTGGGCAGAAGTAGCTTGTTGAGCTGCTGTCGATCCAGGTCACAGTCGGTGTGATCCCGAATCCAGTGGGCCAGGCAGCGGCTGGCCAGGGCACGGGGCAGGGTTGCCCATGCTTGCGGGCAGAGGCTTGTGGACTGGTCGGCCCCCATGGCGGACAAGGCCTCCCGCGCCAGTTGATCCAGCAGATCGCTTTCCTCGGCCAGTTGTTGTGCACAGGCCGCCATGTGGGCCACAGCAGCGCCGTTCACCTGCTCCAGTTCAGGCAGAACCCGGTGCCGAATACGGTTGCGGGTCAGACGCTGGTCTTCGTTGCTGGCATCGAGCCAGATGGGCAGCCTCAACGCCTGGCAGCACTGGAGGGTGTCTTGCCGGGAGAAACGAAGCAGGGGGCGCGTGAGCTGGAGGCCTGGCGCCAGTTGGCGTTGGGGGCGGAGGCTGCCCAGGCCGCGACTGCCGCTGCCACGACAGAGGTGGAACAGGAGGGTCTCGGCGCGATCCGTGGCGGTGTGACCCGTCACCAGGTGACCACAGCCCAGTTGACGGCTCAGGGCAATGGCGCGGGCATAGCGCCAGTGGCGCGCCACTGCTTCGCTGGGGAGGTGGCTGGCCACCTCCAGGTGACAGGTGAGCCCCCATGCGGTGCAGAGGGACTGCACATGGGCAGCATTGGCGGCACTGTCGGGCCGCCAGCGGTGGTCTCCGTGGAGCACCTGCAATGACCAGTGGTGGAGACGCTGGAGGTCTTGCAGCAGGCGCAGCAGGCAGAGGGAGTCCTGCCCCCCGGACACCGCCACCAGGAGAGACGCTCCAGACGGCAGCAACTCGGGAGACGCCAGGAGAGACCTGTGCAGCCGGTGGTGCCACCGGCTCCAGGAGGTGGTGGATGGAGCCCGCTGCCCAGGGGAACCGGATCCAGGAGAAGAACCATGGCCCATGGAGGAACGATCGGTCTCTGCAGACTGAACCCCTAACACGCAGTATGCCTGTTCCGGTTCTTTTGTCCATGACCCTTCCCGCCCGCCTTACGTCCTGCCTTGCCGCCCTGCCTCCTGCTGCCGTTTTACCTGCTGCTGCCATTCTTTCCGTGGCCCGACAACCGGCATCCATGTTGCCGACAGCGCCAAGCTGGCCATCTGCCATAACGGCCGGATCAGCCGTAACCGGGTCTTCCGAGATCACTCCAAGCGTGGTCGTAGCACCATGGGTTGGTTCTTTGGCTTCAAACTCCATCTGCCCATCCACCACAAAG
>JXQG01000107.1 GCA_001007665.1 Candidatus Synechococcus spongiarum SP3
CAGCACCTGATCGGTGACGGTGCGGCCGAAGCGGGCCAGCCAGTCGATGGGCACGGCGTTGGTCTCGGCTCGGTGATGACGCCTATCGATTCACCATCGCGGATGGTGAGGCCCGCTGACGGCTTGGAGAGCCGCAGCCGCATCTGCTCCGCGATTCCGCGATTCCAGCACTATTTGATGATATCTGTCCTCATTCGTCAGCGTCATCCCGCCGTTAAGACACAAAAATTCAAAATCTCTCTCTGGCGAGGCCGCCAGGCTGTCAGCAACTCTTGCGCCAAGCTCAGGAACATCGGGAGGCGCTCCTTGCCCCGGCGGCTGTCCAACCTGATGCTGCATTGCTGCTCCAACCTGGTGGCGTATTGTTCCGAGACCAGGAAACCGATTCATTAGCCCTACCCGAAAGCAGCGGTGCAATTCGCCGCCAGAGTCGATCCGTGATCACCAGGCGGTGCTCGCCCATGACAACCTCCTTCCCCCAAGGCCTGATTCGCGAAGCGCAGGCATTGCCTGGCTCAAGGGGTGTGGAGGCAGATTCCGGGTGACGGCGGACATCCGGTCCCACGTGATGGAACCGTCGCAGAGCCTGCCCAGGACCTTGGCGGCAACGCCCTGGCAACAACGCAGGCAGCCCTTGACCTGGCTGTGGCGGCTATGCGCTGTCCGGAGCTGCGACGGCCCCCTTGCAGCCTCTCTTCGGCTGAGGCGTTGATGCTGTCCTGGAGGAAGTTGAGCGCTTGCCGCCGGGACGGTCACTTGCTGGCGCTCCATCTGCCGCTGCCTTTCGTCTGTTGCGAGTTTTCAGCCGGGAGACCTTTTCCACGTCCACGATCCGGGAAAGCCGCTCCGGCGACTGGCGCAGGGCCGCCAGAAAACGGTGGCGCCACCGATGGGCCGTGGTGGGGGCAATGCCGCAGCGCTTGGCCGACTCCTTGAGGGTCTCTGCCTCCGCCAGGGAAGAACCAAAGGCGAGCCAGCGTTCTTTGTGGTGCAGCCCGGCCAGCTTTGTGCCCGTCAGGGCGTTGAAGGTCTTCCCACACCCTTTGCAGCGGTAGCGCCGCAGACCACGGTCCCTGCCACGGGATACCGCGCCGTTGCGCTCACAATGGGGACAACGCCGCCTCTCGTCCACCGCCAGCTCAAGGGCCGCCAGCGATGCCGCCCCCTCCGACAAAGACGCCGCCGCTGCTTGTACTGCTTCCGTGCGTTGCAACGTCGTCAGCTCATTCACGCCAGAGAGCCCATCCCGAAATTGCCCTTGATCCATCCCTCTGACTCCCTGACCGAACTGGCCACATCCTACTCTTCGCTATTCAACCTGCCTGCAACTCGTAAAATCAAGCCTGAGGCAACAAGAGACAGCCGGGAAGGGCGGCCCGGCAACAGGCTCCAATATCATGCTTCAGCCTTCAGCACCTTATCCCCATCCCCAAGGGCGGCGCCCCCAACCATTGGAGAACGTCCCAACGGTCGGCGCCGCTGAAGGACGATCCCCGAGGATCAGATGCACGGATTCCGACGGTCTGGACAATCCCTGCTGGCCCGTCCCGGTGATAATGATCATGATCGTCGTTGCTGGGGGAATCTGGCCTTACGGTTGGCAGCGGTTTGCCCATAGCGGGTGTGTCCTCCTCGCCGGATTCTGTCGCCCTGGTCCATGAATGGTTCAGCCCCTGGGCCGTGGGGGGCGCTGAGGCCGTGGTGCGGGAGTTGGATCAACTGCTGGCGCCCCGGCTCTATGCCCTGGTGGACGGGGAGTCCCGGCGGCCAGGCAGTTGGCTGGCGGGGCGCACCGTCACCACAAGCTTTATTCAGCGGCTGCCATGGGGGGTGCGCCGGGTGCAGCTCTACCTGCCCCTGCTGCCCCTGGCGGTGGAGCAACTGGACCTCAGTGGCCATGGATTGGTGGTGAGCAGCAGCCACCTGGTGGCCAAGGGGGTGCTCACCGGACCGGACCAGCTCCACGTGGGTTACGTGCATAGCCCGCCCCGCTATGCCTGGGATCAGATGAACGTCTATCTGCGCCGGAACGCCATGGCCAGGGGGCCGTTGGGGCCGTGGATCCGCTGGCAGCTCCACCAGTTGCGCCAATGGGATCAGCTCAGCGCCCAACGGGTGGACGTGCTGGTGGCCAACTCCCGTTTCACGGCGCGGCGCATCTGGCGCTGCTGGCGGCGTCGCAGCGTGGTGATTCACCCCCCCGTGGCGGTGGAGCGCTTCCACTGGCAACAGCCCCGCCAGGACTTCTACCTGTGTCTGGGACGCCTGGTGGCCTATAAGCGGGTGGATCTGGTGGTGGAGGCCTTTAACCGCTGCCGTCTGCCCCTGCTGGTGGTGGGGGACGGTCCCGAGCGCAACCGGCTGCTGCGGCACGCTGGCCTGACAGTCCGACTGTTGGGGCCCAGAAGCGCCCAGCAGGTGGAGGACCTGTTGGGGCGTTGCCGGGCCCTGGTCCATGCCGGCGTAGAAGATTTCGGCATCGCGCCGGTGGAGGCCATGGCCGCTGGCGCCCCTGTCATTGCCCTGGGACAAGGGGGGCTCCTGGACTCTGTACGGTGCCACCGCCAGCACCCGGGCACGGCCACAGGGTTGTTGTTTGATCGCCCCTGCGCCCGGGTGCTGGCCCAGGCCGTCCGCCACTTTGAAGACCAGCGCCTGTGGCAACAGTTGCCGGCGGAACGGCTGCGGCAGCAGGCCGAGCGGTTTTCCGCCCAGCGGTTTCGTGGGCGGATGGAGGCACTGTTGGACAAGAGTTGGCGGCAGTTCCAAGCGGCCGGCTCCCGTGTTCCGCAGGCGCCTCAGGAGCTTGTTGAAAAAGCCTGTGAGGGGGATGAATTTTGTCCTTGTGGGGAGAGGGAGCCTCAGGAGTTGGTGCCATGAGCGTTGGGCAAGAGTCCCGTTGGCGTTTCTGGCATGGGGACGAGCATCGTTAGGGGCTGATTGCCGTCCCACCGGCGCCAGCCATAGAAGGGCGCAAACCCTATGGCGTCATCGCCCTTGCCGGCGCCAATCGTTCTGGGATGCTTTCCGGGTTATGGGTCCACCATCTGCCGGGCAGCATCCTGTTGGCCATAGCCGTCAGCCAGTGTCAACCGGCGATGCACCGCCAGGTGGCGGCGGTTGTCCATCAGCACATGACCCCGGTAGATGAGGAAAGCGGGATGGGCCCGTGCTGCTCTGCATCCGCATCTGTCTTGCCCAAGCCCTGGCCCGCGTCGTGCTGGCCATCCACAGGTTGGAGGGAGCCATGGGATGCCCAGGCGCGCAGCAGAGCGCCATCCACCGGGAAGTGGTCGTTGCTCAGCAATGGTTTGACCTCCTCTGCTCGGGTGGATCGACGGACGGCCAGAACAGGCATGGAGCTTCTCAAACTTGCCGTCCAGCCGCTTCAATGCCCCATGGGCCAGCAACCGCATCTATCGCAGCGGATGTTTCGCTGGGATCCTCTCCTCGATCGAGAGGCAGGAGAACAGCGCAATCCTCCCCTCTTGACGGCCTCTCAACTGGTCTGGAGCGGCTGACTCGCCCTGTGACCCGTCCAGGGCTTTCTCAACAGCCTCGCAGGGAGCTGATTTGTTGCCCTGATGGCGGGTGTGACGCCCAGCCGGCGCAGGAACCGAACGAACCCCTGGGCGTCGTCGTAGCCCTTGCCGGCGTCAATCCGCAACAGCGCCAGCAACAACGGCTCTGACGGGATCGACGGACGACCAGAACAGGCGTACAACTCATCCAACCGCCTGTCCAGACGCTTCCATGCCTTATGGGCCAGTGATGGTATCCGCCGCAGCGGATGCCTGGCAGGCATCCGCTCTTCGATTGAGACGTAGGAGAACAGGGAAGTCGTCTCCTCTTGCTGGTCTCACAACAATCCTTGTGCTGTCAACTGATCCTCCCCCTTCAAGCCTTTTTCTTCAAGCTCTTATAGCTGCCGACCATGGTCAGCTTGTAACATTTGCGACCTTTTGAAGTCTTTTTCTTCAAGCTCTTCT
>JXQG01000035.1 GCA_001007665.1 Candidatus Synechococcus spongiarum SP3
TCGGTGAGGAGGCCAATGACGAAGCCCAGCATGGCCAGACGGCCGTTCCAGGTTTCTGCGAAATCAACGAAGCCGAAGCGAGAAGGTGTGGAGTCAGACATGGCCCATTGGGGTCACTGCCTAAAGTGTAACGAAATATTTAGGAATGTGAAGGAGGTGCGGCCGATTCATTGCGGTGAAAACCCTACCTCTACGGCAAATTGGGCTTCAGGCCGCAGATTTCTCTCCATCAGAGAAGCCACGGATTCAGCGGGCGTGGTGCGCTGCTCAAGGAGTTGGAGCACCTGCTGGGCAATGGGCACGGCAAAGCCGTGGCGCTCTGCCAGCGCCACAACGGCATGGGTAGTGGGGATGCCCTCGACGGTGCCATCACAGCAGGCCTCGGCCGCTGCCGGTGTTTTGCCGAGGCCCAGCTCAAGGCCAAAGCGATAGTTGCGGCTCAGGGGACTGCTGGCTGTTGCCAGGAGATCTCCCAATCCCGCCAGGCCATAGAGGGTCTGTGGTTGACCGCCCAGGGCACGGAGCACCACACCCATCTCACTGAGGCCACGGCAGAGAAGAGAGGCTTTGGCATTGCTCCCCAGGCCCAGACCGTCCGACACACCAGCCGCAATCACCATGGTGTTTTTCAATGCACCGGCCAACTCGGTGCCATGGGGATCGTCGTTGCAGTAAATGCGCAACTGCCGGCACCGCAGCACATGCTGCAGCTCCATGGCCAGCGCTGTGTGGTGGGAACTCAGCACCGTGGCTGCTGGCAGTCCCTGGCGCAATTCAGCAGAAAGATTGGGTCCGCTGAGCACCAGACCCCGGACCTGTGGGCAGAACTGGTTCCATAGGCCAAGGGGAGTCAGCAAGGTGTCAATAGCAATGCCCTTGGAACAACTGATCAAGGGCAGGCCGGGGGGAATCACGTGGCTGAGCCGAGGGGCCAGATCGGGAAGGGCCGCCATGGAAACAGCGCTGACCAGGAGATCAGCCCCTGACAGGCAGTGTCCAGGTTCACCACCCAACCGCCGGCTCCACGCCTGCACCTGATGTCCGGAGCTACGGAAGAGTTGGGCCAGGCACTGACCCCAGAGGCCCAAACCCAGCAGAGCAATGGTGCGTGCCATCTCTGGATTCAATTGGTCAGCACAGGGCCACCACACAGGAGAGGGTGAGCGTGCTCACCAGGCCTGCAGTGGTGAGAAGCTTAATCAAAGGGTTTTCCAGCAACCTGGCCGTAGGATTGAGGTGAAACATAAAGAAAACCCAAAAACCTTGTCTCCAGTGTGTCTGGCCATGGCCAAAAACGCCATGTTTGTTGAGCGCTTGTTCTCGTCTCCTCGGCCAACCCACACCTCGGAGACGGCAACGGATTCAGCCGGCTGGAGCATCTAGCGCACATGCTGGGCGCCATCCACCGGGTGGTAGGTCTCACCCGTGACCTCTTCATAAAGGTAGCCGGGGAGACCCGTTTCGAACATGGTTTGGAGTGCTTCTTTCAAATAGGGGTTCCAACCCCCTGTGCTCACTGTGCCGTGGCGAACAGTCCAGTCCCAGGTGCCTTGCAGGTCACGGGGGGTGCGCCCATCCCGATCCCGCCATGTGACCAGATCCTGGGCCTCCACCAAGCCCACCAGGATGGGTTCCTTGCCATAGGTCGGGGTCAGCGTCAACTCAAGGCGAATCGGATCTTCCTTCACCTGCCGCAACTTGAAGCGGGGGGGGAGCTTCAAGCCTTTCAAGACCGCGGCGACGGTTCGCATTCTCTTGTTCACGGGGTCTGGTGCATTGGTGAGAAACCCCAAGGGGGCTGTTGTCTTAGCGGGGGGCCAAGGGGGGAGAATCATCCGGCTGTGCATCCGGGCTGGTGGTTGCTGGCGGTTCGTTATCCCCGGTGAAACGCACCGTGAGCAACTCATCCTCCAGGAGATTGCCCTCGTGGTCCAGCAATTCCGGATGAACGGTGACCGACTTGGCGGAGGTGCGGTCTTTCCTGCTGCTGGTTACGCTAAAGCCACGACCCATGAGGCGTATGGCCTGGACCAGCAGAAGGACAAAACAGACTCCGTAGAGTATGGGAATGATCTGGCTCATGGCTGGCTTACACGCGCTACATGATCATGGCACTTCCATCTCCATTGACGCCAGCACCATGGCCATCAGCATGGTGTCGGCCCTCCTCTCTCCTTGGCTGCCGGGCTGGGGCCCTGGCCTTGGGTCTTGCGCTTGGCTCACTGGTGGGGGCCCCTGCAGGGTTTGCGCAGCGGGAGCTCATCACGCCCGAGTCTTTTGTAACGCAAGCGGCGCGCCGGGCTGGTCCCGCCGTGGTCCGCATTGACACGGTACGCACGGTGGCCATTGGCCGCTTGGCTCCCCAGGGCCTGGGTCAACCGTTCTTTGACCGGTTTTTCGACCAGTTCTTCGAGAATGACCTGCCCCCCAGGGAGCGCACCCAGCGGGAGCAGGGAACAGGAGTCATCTTTGCCGAAGAGGGGTTGATCCTGACCAATGCCCACGTGGTGGAAAGCAGTGACCAGGTGGAGATACGCCTGACCGACGGCCGCACCCTGGTTGGCACTGTTGTGGGCTTGGACCCCGTGACCGATCTGGCCGTGGTGAGGGTGATGTCGCCCACCCCTTTGCCAGTGGCGCCGCTGGGGAATTCCGATGCCCTGGAAGTGGGGGACTGGGCCATTGCGGTGGGCAATCCCTTCGGGCTGGATAACACGGTCACCATGGGAATTATCAGCAATCTGAATCGCAATATCAGCAAGCTGGGCATTACCGACAAGCGGCTGCAGCTGATTCAGACTGATGCGGCCATCAATCCTGGCAACTCCGGTGGACCTCTGCTGAATGCGGCTGGTGAGGTGATTGGCATCAACACCCTGGTTCGCAGTGGACCGGGGGCAGGTTTGGGCTTCGCCATTCCGATCAATCGCGCCCGCAGCATTGCCGAAGAATTGATCCGAACGGGCAAGGTGAGCCATGCCATGGTGGGCATCGGCCTGCTTCCCCTGACGCCTGAACTGGCCCGTGAGTTCAATCGCAACAGTGACAACGGCCTCCGGCTGCCGGAGCGCCGAGGGGTGCTGGTCGCCAATGTGCTGCCCTTGAGCCCTGCCGAGCAGGCGGGGCTTCGCACCGGAGACGTGATCCTTGCAGCGGGGGGGGCGAGCGTGACCAACCCGGAAGAGCTGCTCAAGGCCGTGGAGTCTGCGGGCGTGGGAGGGCGGCTGAAGCTGGACGTCTTGCGACAGGGACGGGAGCAGCAAATCACGGTCGTTCCAGTTGATATGGCTGTGCTGCAGCAACGCAACCGGGCTGTGGAGGACGGCACCTATTGGCGCCGCATCCCCCTGCAGCCCTAAACCCCGATCAACGCATCCAACCCCAACCACTCACTGATCTGAAAAACCACCAACCCCAAGGGGTAGATGAGGCCGATGTTGGACATGTTGGAACTCACCAAGGTGTCCAGATTGGCCTGGGTGGCATCAAGCTTGTGAGTCTCTCCTTGACCTGTGCTGCGGGCGTAGAGCTCAAAGAAGGCCGTGAGCTCCGGAAGGGACGTGACCAGGCCCAGGCAGCAGCCCACCAGCCAGGCGGGCATGTGGATGGTCTCAATGAGCAGTTCGGCACTGTTGCCCAGGCGGTGGCCAGCGATGGCGAGAGTTGCAGCCCCTATCAGCAGCAGGGCAAGGGATGTTCCCTGGCTTTGTGGTGTGTGTTCTGCCGCGATCCCCCCGGCTTCATCCGGAGGCTGTGGATGAGGCTCCTGGCCTCGCTTCCCCTGCACTTCCGCCAGGCTATGGTCCAGGAACTGGTAGCCCAGGAAGGAGCCCAGCAGAGTCAGGCCGAGCGCTAGAGAGGGACTGACACCGGTGGCAGCCAGCACCAGGGGCAGCAGCACGGAGAACGCGCAGAAGCTGATTTCCTCAATGAAGCGAGGATTGAGCAACTCCCAGTAGCGCAGATAGAACACCACGGCGGCCAGAAACAACACCAGGTTGATCACGTTGCTGGAGGCGATATTCCAGAAGCCCCCCGCCAAGCTCTCCCGGCCGTTGAGCGCTGTGGCCACAACCGCCACCAACTCCGGCAGACTGGTGGCGTAGCCCAGGATCTGACCTTTGGTTTTGGCCGACCACCGCAAAACCTGGGCAAGCCTTTCCAGACCGTTGATGACCAACAGTCTCACTGCAGCAATCGTGAAACCGATGGACAGCAAAAGTTCCAGCAGGGCAAAGCCAAGATCACGGGACATCAACGCTGAGACACTCCAGCAAAAGCAGTGCTTATCTTGCCGAAAACCAGTATTGCCCAACACCCATCACGGCCAGAGGCCACACCAAGTGACCGCCGTTCACATCTTAAATGATTCTGGACTCTTCGGAAATATTTTCCTTTTCCTGGAATAATAACTTTTCTTGAAAGGGCTCTCATGTTGTCGGTTGACTCCACACTGTTCACGCTGGGTTGGGACAACCATGGCGAGCTGGACCAGGAAGATCGTCAGACTCTCCTCACCCTGCTGACACAGGGCCAGACCCAGGAACCCATAAACCCTGAGCCCCAATCGGTCCATCAATAGCCCGGGTTCTGGATAAGGGCATAGGGCAGTTGCCCTCCGGTCCCCCGATCCAGAACTCGGGTTATGAGGGCTTCTCGTCCTGGAGTCTTTCGAGAAGACCAAGCACAGTTGTGGCGGCGTTCATGCTTTTGTCCTGGTGGAACCAGAGCTTGGGACACCGCCTCAACTCCAAACGGCGGCTCAACTGGCTGCGCAAGAAGCCGCTGGCGGCCTTGAGGCCATGGAGGGCTGCTTCCTGGTCCGCCTCCTCTCCATAGAGGCTGACAAACACCTTGCAATTCTGCAAATCCCCGCTCACGTTCACAGCGGTAATACTGATAATTGAGCGGGTCAATCGCCCGTCCCTGAGTTGGCTGCTCAGCATCTGAGCCAGTTCCCGCTTGATCAAGGCTGCCACCCTCGTGACGCGTCGTCCCTGGGCCATGGCCTAGGCCTCTCCTGAAACCGCAAGCATGGCATCAAGAATCTGCATCAGACAGATGGAGCCACTGATGACGGCGCCGATCAGGGCCACCGCTGCAAGGGGACCACGACGTCCCCAGGCCAGAAAGGGTCTGACGGCAGAGACGAAGATTCCCAGCACAAACCCCAGCAGAAAGCGGGGGTACCTGGTCAGGGTGGCGAGCAGATTTCCCATGGCATCATCCCAAGGCTGTGGTTCGCCCGCGAGCATGAGGAAAACTTTGCCAAACCATCCATGCCTCCTGTGAAACTTTTTCAATTCCGTCACTCCCCATTTTGTGAAAAGGCCCGTCTCCTGCTAAGCGCCAAAGGAATTCCCTACGCCGTGCAGGAGGTCACCCCTGGCGTTGGCCAAGTGGACCTCCTTCGCCGCTCCGGGCAGCGACAAGTTCCGGTGCTGCAAGACGGCGATGTTCTGGTGGCAGGGTCTGTGGCCATCGCCCGCCACCTGGACAGCAAGGTGCCCGAACCACTGCTGTTGCCTGAGGATCCCCGGGAACGGGCCCGGGCACTGCTGTGGGAAAACTGGGCCGATACAGCCCTGGCCCATGGGGCGCGCATGGCTCTGCTACAAGCCGTCAGCCAGGACAACCACCTGCGCAAGGCCCTCCTCCCCCAAGCCACGCCGGGTCTCTTGCGGGATGTGCTGGGTGCGCTTCCGGGAGACGTGGTGTTGGGCGTCAGCCAGTTGTTCACCCGCGCAGGTCTTCAACAGCTCCAGCACACCTTGGAGCAACTGGCAACCCTTGTGGACAAGGGTGCGCCTCTCCTTGGCGCGCAGCACTGCGTGGCGGACGTGGCTGTGGCGGCTCAACTCTATGGGCTGAAGTTTCCCGCCGCCGCCGGCGCCGAACTGGCGGGCCGCGGTGTTGCCGGCATTGCTGATCATCCCTTGTTTGAACCCCTCTTTGCCTGGCGGGATCAGCTCTATGGGGCCGTGGGGCGTGGTGATCATGTCCCGGCTCCATCCCCTGATCCAAGCGACCATGGCTGATCCCATCATTTGGGCCATGGACCACTACGTGATCCTGGAGCCCGGCAAGGCGGAGTGGGTGGCTGATCGAGCGGAAACCGCAGCCTGGCTGGCGCGGACCCTTGCCGCCATGGACCACGTGCCCGCCGACCTTCGCCATCTTCTCGATGACGCAGCGCGGGCCGACCATCTTCTGGACACTGCCTGTGCGTTGGAGGTGGCTCCCGGTCAGCGGGTGGAGTGGTACGCTGTGCGCCTGGAGCATGGCTCCCAAGGCGGCCCCTCAGCAGGCTGAGCCTGCTCAGAAGCTGTTGAAAAAGTCGTGGAAGGATCGCAGGTTGAGTCAACTGCTCCAGTGAAGCTGAGAGGCCACAAGAGGAGACGATTTCGCTGTTCTCCCATGTCTCGATGGAAGAAAGAATCCCTGCCAAGCATCCGCTGCGGCAGATGGGGAGGTGCTCCATGGGTCAGGCGTGAGTACCTTTGCAAAGATCCCCGTGTGCAAAGGCATTGGGAAAAGCACACCGCCAGGGCCTGACGCTGCTGGATGTGGCAGAGATGTTTGCTGAGGAGGAGGACGCCCGTGGATGGGTTGAGAAGTTAGGCTGGCCCGAAGGCCCGTGCTGCCCTCACTGTGGATCTTTTAACGTGCAATGGGACACCACAAGCACCAGAGCCAGCCAACTACTCGGATGGGATCGACGGACGACCAGAGCAGGCGTACAACTCATCCAACGTCTTGTCCAGACGCTTCAATGCCTCATAGGCCAGAACCGTATCTTGTCGCAGCGGATGCTTCGCTGGGATTCTCTCCTCTGTCGAGAGGTAGGAGAGCAGCAAAATCCTCTCCTTTTGATGACCTCTCAATTTGCCTGGAGCAGTTGACTCTTCTTACGGACCCTCCAGAACTTTTTCAACAGCTTCTTAGTATACTTCCTTACTACTTGAAGTTTTCAGTATGACTTTTTAGATTTTGAAGACTTGTCCTACGCTAAAGTTCCTGGGCGCTCACCGAGCAATCATGAACTCAACACCCACGTCTGACCAGCAGCATTGGTACCTGAAATTTGTCATGGGTCCACTGCTGCTGACCCTACGCTCTGCTGCAGCCCCTCCTCGCCAGTTACTATCTCATCTGCCATCGTCTGCTGGCAGGCAGCGCTGGTATCTGAGACTTGCTTTTAATCCCCTACTTGGTTTGCTGAAATTCATTATAGTCTTATTCACTCAACTCCTCAAATTCATCGGCCATGCCTTCATGGCCATCGGAAAAGTTCTCATTCTATTCCAGAGACTTGTTGTTCATCCCCTGCTGAGTTCTCCGCGCTTCATCATCGTATTAACCAGTCAACTTCTAAAATTCAACCCAAACTCAACAACCCCTGGTCGCTATGCCTTGGAAACTGTTGGGCAATGGCCACGGCGATTGATGGGATTTTTTCCAGCTCTCTTCCATTTTTCTGTGTCCTGGGGGAAACAACGCCCCCGCTTCCTCAACCGCATCACCCTGCTTGCGCCAGTGAGCGCGAGCCTCTGCCTATTTTCCCTGACGATCTTGAAATCATCATTCTTAGGCTTGTTCCTGGCGCTTTGCTTCCCTGAAGGTTTGAACGTGGAGGTGATTAAGTTACCTCCCCTCTGATGGTGACGATCTGATGATAAAGCCCCAGCCGGAGCTGGGGCTTTGGGGTTCAATGGGTTGCTTGAGAACGGCGAAAATCACGCTCAGCTGATTTTAGCTGTATCCATTGCGTTGAAGGCATCCTCAACGGACTTGAAGTTAAAGCCAAGGGAGCGCAGGCAATGCCAAAGATGGCCTTGTAGAAAAAAGAAGGCTAGATAGAAGTGTGCGTTGGCAAGCCAGGCCCTGGCGCTGTGTACACCCAGCCCCAGATCTGCTGTATCGGCAAAATAAGGAGAGAAGGCAAATTTCAATGTTAAGGGAGCGCCGTAAAAGACTTCCGGATAGACCGTTGTGTTGGCAGCACACCAGTAACTGGCCACAAATCCCATCAGCGCAATACCTCCCAGGGAATAAGACAAAATTGCCTCACCGGAATAGATCTGTACCTTACGGAAAAATCCATAAGGGGGAACAAGAATGTGCCAGATACCACCAAACAGCAAGATGAACGAAAGGACCGCATGGCCACCGATCACATCCTCCAAACTGCTGATACCGATGAAGTTGGTCTGATAGCCCCAGACCATGCCCAGGTCAATGTTGGGTTGTACAGTTCGCACAACTTGTTGGGCAGGGTCATAGATGCCGATGCGCTTGGCCAGCTCCACAAAAGCAATAGCGCCCAAGCCCAGGAAAATGAGATGGTGGCCAAGGATGAAGCCAAGTTTTTTAGGGTCGTCCCAGGAGAAATGAAATTTGCCGGCCCGCCCCTGAGCTTGACCGAGATCTTCCGGAGCGCGGAATTGGTGCCAAATACCGGCAGCAGCCAGAACTGCCGAGGAGACCAGGTGCAGAATAGCGGTGGCGTAGTAGGGTTGCATGTCAGCAATGGCACCACCCTCGCCAACACCAAAACCAAGACTGGCCAGGTGGGGCAACAAAATCAGGCCTTGCCCACCCATGGGAAGTGAGGGGTCGTATTTGGCCAGCTCAAACAGGGTGAATGATCCGGCCCAAAACATGATCAGGCCAGCATGGGCTGTATGGGCAGCAATGAAGGTTCCGGAGCGCTTGGCCACTCCGGAGTTCCCTGCCCACCAGTCATAGGTGACGTTGGGATTACCGTAGGACTGCATCGCAGCAAGTCGATAACTACGAGGCCAACGTTATGGGGGCTTGTGCTGAAGCTGGTTAGAAATCGAACATTCCCGTAGCTGATTCTGATACTCAACCATGTTCTATGGAGACTTGAGATCCTCAAAAGCCGTTACCGCCTTGGTTATGTTTGCCCGATGTCTGTGTTTGCCAGGCTTCTTTACATCCCAGGAAAAAAGCCACTCCAAGGAGTGGCCCGGTGAACGTCTCGCCGTTAATTCTTACTTGCTGATTCGTTCAACCAGTCATCATTTTTGATGGTTGGATAGACGTAATGTCACACTTTAGAGTGACGACACACCGGCACACTGTTGATAACGCTCCCAGAAAAGCTTCATCTGGGCACAGCTTCCGATGCTGACCCTCACACTGCCATCCAACTGAGGTTTGCCTGTCATGGGGCGCACCAACACACCCCGGCGCCGGAGAGCCGCCACAAGAGTGTCCGGGTCTTGATCCGGCCAGAGCAGCAGATAGTTGCCACCGTCACAGTGGTGGCGTAATCCTGCCGCAACCAGTCGGGGGAGGAGCCAGTCCCGCGCAGCGTTCACCTCCTGCACGTAGGCGCGCACATGGTCCTGGTCGCCCAGGGCGGCAAAGGCGGCAGTGACGGCAAAGCCGTTGACGTCATAAGGACCTGTCACCCGCTCCAGTCGCTCCACGATCCCTGGGCTGCCCACCGCAAAGCCCAGGCGTAACGCCGCCAGACCGGCAGTCTTGGAGAGGGAGCGCAACACCAGCAGATTGGGCTGCTGCAGCGCCGTCGGCAGCACCGTATCCCCCGTAAACGCTTCATAGAGTTCATCCACCACCACCAGGGTGTGGGGATGGGCCGCCGCCATGGACCGAATCCACTCGGGATCCACCCGGGTGCCTGTGGGGTTGTTGGGGTTGCAGATCATCAACAGGCGTGGTTCGGACTGCAGGGCCTGGGCAACGGCCTGCCGGGGGTAGCGGAAATCGGGCAGGCCGTAGGGAAGGGTCCGGATGGTCATCCCCTGTTGGCGCCCACAGGGGGCGTAGTAGCCAAATGTGGGCGTGGCCATGAGCAACGTCTCGCCCACGGCGCCAAAGGCTTGGAACACCGCATGGATGGCCCCATCCGCACCGTTGAAGAGGCCCACCTGCTCCTTGTCCACGCCCAACACCTGGGCATAGCGGTGCTTGAGCCCGTCGTACTCCGGATACATGCCGTAGTGCTCCGGCGCCATGGCCCGAATGGCCGCCACCACCTTGGGGCTGGGGCCGATGGTGTTTTCGTTGAAATCCAGCCGCAGCAAGCCGCGACGACCTTCCAGAGGGGCGCTGTAGGTTTGGAGCGCCTCCACCAGGAGAGAGGCTTTCAGTGTGGGCATGATGCACCCTCCCTTGTGGCCATGTCCTTGAGCAATGCCTCCACCTGGCGCCAAATCAGACCACTGACGCCCGCCAAATGATGATCGGCATCCACCTCCAATAGCCGCACCCATGGACGGGATGCCGCAAAGCGACGGCTGGCGGCCACGTGGATCACGTCATCCTGCCGGCCGTGAACGATGCGGGTGGGCAGTGGGCGGACCAGAGCGTGGGTCTCGGAAAAGCGAGCCATGTCTTGAAGGAACAAGGGACCAAGAGGTAGGCACTTGCCCTCTCCATGGTGATGGATCCACAGCGGCTCCCCCTGCTCCCAGGATGTCCGTTGCTCAATCGGCAACCGGGGAAGCCAGTTGTGGAGAAAGTCGAAGGCGGGCGCCAGCAGCAGCAGACCCTTGACTTGACAGTCCCCCTGGGCACACCAGGCGGCCACCAGACCCCCCAGGCTTGAGCCCAGCAGCAGCACAGGACCTGGCTGCGCACGAATCAGCGCCCGGGTTTGATCCAACATGCGGCCAAAGGTGAGGTGGTGGAAGCCGCCTGTATTCAAGTCGGGGCACTGCAGGGTCAAGCCTGCTGCCTGCGCCCGTCCCGTCAGAAATCGGGCCTTCGCAGAACGGGGCGATGACGCCAGACCATGGAGATACATCAGCCGTGACGTGGCCATGGCAGTGCTCACATGCGGTCAAGGGTCTTGATGCCCAGGAGCGCAAGGCCCAGGCCCATGGTCTGGGCGCAGAGGCGACACAGCGCCAGGCGTGTGCCGCGGGATGAGGCCGGGGCCTTGAGCACAGGCAACTGGTCATAGAAGCGGTTAAACGTCTGGCTGAGGCCAAACAGATAGGCGCAGAGGCGGTTGGGCAGCAGGTCTCGCTCCATCTCCAGGATCACCTCATCAAAGTTCAGCAACTGCCGCGCCAGGCTCAACTCCTGGGGGGCTTGCAGGCAAATGGCGCCGGGCGCCGCCGCCGCAAGCGATCCCCCCTGGCGGGCGATGCCTTGAATGCGCACATAGGCATAGAGCAGGTAGGGCGCCGTGTTGCCCTGGAGAGAGAGCATCCGATCAAAGCTGAACTGGTAGTTGGTGGTGCGATTCTGGCTGAGATCAGCATATTTCACGGCAGCGATACCAACCGTTTCTGCCACCTGGGCAATGAAATCCTCCCCGACCTGCCGATGCTCCCGGGCCATGCGCTCCACCATGTCATGGCGGGCGCGGTCCACCGCTTCATCCAGCAGGTCCCGCAGGCGGATGGTGGCGCCGGAGCGGGTTTTGAGCTTCTTGCCGTCGGCACCCTGAACCAAACCGAACGGCACGTGCTGGAGGCGACACCCCGCGGGCACCCAACCGGCCCGCTGCGCCACCTGAAACACCGCCGCAAAGTGGTTCGACTGGCCCGCATCGGTGACGTACACCACCCGCTCGGCCCCCTCGCCGCCGGCATCGGGGCTGGCCAGTCGCCGACGGACGGCGGCCAGGTCGGTGGTGGCGTAGTTGTAGCCGCCATCCCGCTTCTGCACAATGAGCGGTAAGGGTTGGCCGTCTTTGCCGGTCATGCCCTCCAAAAACACACAGCGGGCGCCGTCGTCCACCACCAGCAGCCGGGCCTGCTCCAGATCCTCCACAACCTTTGGCAGGGCTTCGTTGTAGAAGGATTCGCCCCGCTCCACCAACTGCACATCCAGACGGTCGTAAACGGCTTGGAACGCCTGGCGGGATTGCTGGCAGAGCAACTGCCAGGCCCGCAGGGACTCAGGCTCGCCCGCTTGAAGCTTCACCACCTCACGGCGGCTGTGCTCCTGAAACCCCTCATCCTCGTCAAAGCGTTCCTTGGCTTGGCGATAGAAGGCCACCAGGTCCCCCAGGTCCACGTGCTCCTCACCCGACAGGGAGCGGGGCGCCACATGTTTGAGGTGGGCAATCAACATGCCGAATTGGGTTCCCCAATCCCCCAGGTGATTGAGTCGCAACACGCGGTGGCCGCGAAAGGACAGCAATCGGGCAATGCAATCTCCAATGATGGTGGAGCGCAAGTGCCCCACATGCATCTCCTTGGCAATGTTGGGGCTGGAAAAGTCCACCACCACCCGTTGCTGCGGCTGCGCCGTGGGCACCCCCAACCGGGGCTGATCCAACCGCTCCTGCACCTCTGCCGCCAACACCTGGGGCCGAATGGCGAAGTTGATAAATCCTGGTCCCGCAACTTGCGGCGGATGGCAGAGGTCGTCCACTTGCAATTGATCCACCACAGCCTGGGCGATCTGCCGAGGCGGCTGCCCCAGCACCTTGGCCAATCCCATGGCGCCGTTGGCCTGGAAATCGCCAAACTCCGGCCTGGTGGCTGGCTCCAGGGGAAAATCCACCGCGGCATCCGGCAGGGGAAGGGCGCGGGCCATGGCCTTCAATAGCCGGTGCTGCAGGGCATTCCGGAGCTTGAGCATGGTCGCCGGCACAGATGCAATCCCCATCTTGCCGCGCCCCCATGCCGGTGGATCAAGTCTTGTAGAAGCGCATGGCCAGATCCAGCCAGGGGGAGCGGGTCACAGGAGCGCTGGTGGAGATGAGGTCAATGTCACAGGACACGTAGGCCCGCAAGTGCTCGGGTCGGATGCCGGAGACTTCCAGCACCACGGACTTTCCCTGCTGCCGGGCCATGTGACGCAGCTTGGGGGCCAGCCCTTCCACCGCTGCCGGGGCAAACTCATCCAGCAGCACCCCTTCGGCGCCAGCCTCCACAGCCGCCGCGGCCTCGGCATCCGTTTCCGCTTCCACAATCACCGCCACCGGCCACGGTGCGTGCGTGCGCACCCGCTGCAGCGCCGGGACAAGGCCACCGCACCAGGCCAGGTGGTTTTCTTTCAGCATCACTGCATCATCCAGGCCCATCCTGTGATTGCGGCCGCCCCCGCAACGGACGGCGTATTTCTCCAGCAGCCGCAGGCCGGGTGTGGTTTTGCGGGTGTCCACCAGGTGAATGCCGCTGTCCGCCAGTTGCGCCACCAGACGGGCTGTGGCTGTGGCCACACCCGAGAGGCGCATGGCCAGGTTCAGGGCCACCCGTTCACCCGCCAGGAGGGCTGCAGCAGGGCCATGGAGGCGCAGAAGTTCCGTGCCGGGGACCACAGCATCCCCGTCCGCCACCAGTACCTGCACCTGCACCGCCGGGTTCAGCAGTTGGAACAGCTCCGCGGCCAGTGGGCCACCGCAAAAGCAGCCCGGCTCTTTGGCGAGCCAAAGGGCACAGCCCTGAGCATCCTCCACAGCGGGGGCGCTGAGATCACCGCGGCCCAGGTCTTCTTGCAGCCAGCGTTCCAGGCTATGGCGAAGTTCCGGGGTCCAAGGCAGGGTAGCCATGGCGACAACAGTGGCGCTGGCGCCATGGTGACCCATGCCCTGGCGCTGCGCCGTCATCAACACTCATATCCGGAATGGGGCGACCCCTTGGCGCCAGTTGCCGAGGGGCCTCCTGCAACCAGTGTCTCACCCGGCTTCGGGCGGGTTGCATTTGCCGCTGCCAGATGCTGCGGGCCAGAAGCAGCTCGTCCCCCAGGCTGTCCAATCCCAGCGCGGTGAGCCACTGCTGCCGCCGGGATTGTCCCTGATCGCAGCGCAGGCGCCAGCCTTTGGCATTCGCCTGGATGCCAAACCGTGGGGCCAGATCCAACAGTCGCGCCAACTCGGCCTGAAGAGGCGGTCCGTAGAGGTGTTCATGGCCAGGGTGGACCACAACAGACAATTGGGGCGGCAACTGGGGGTGCTGGTGAAGAAAGCGCAGCGCCGCCGCCAACTCCCCTCTGTGGCCCTCCAGCAGCACTCCACCCACGGTTGCTTGCCGGAGATCGCTGCTGCTGCTCTCCAGGAGGTGGCGCAACTGGGTGGGGGTGGTGGCATTGTCCAGATGCAGGAGGGCCGGGGCCTGGCTCCGATCCCAGAGGAGCCGGCGATAGCCCGCTGGGGCCGCCGCGGTTCGGGGCCAACTGGTGGTAGTGGCTGGATCCAGGCGCCAGACGCTTTGGTGCAGCAAGGGTCGAAAACCGGCTTCCCGCAACAACGGCAAGCGCAGGGAATCCGTGCTCCAGCAGCGGGCAAACCAGCAGCGGGCCTTGGGTGCAATGGCAATGACATGGCGCACCATGGCCAGGGCAACGGTGCGGCGAGAGTCCCGAGGCAACGGTTCCGCCAGGCAAAGCTTGTGCAAGCTCCAGCAGCTACCGCTGCGATTGTTCGCCAGCGCCATTACCAGGCCTTGAATCGTGCCGTTGTGACGAGCGCTGATCAGGAGCGGCACGGGCGGTAGACCGGGAAGAAGGCGGCGCAGCCAACGGTCTCGCACAGTGGCCAGAAGAACATGGCTCCAGAGGACCTGGTCGTCCCCGATCAGATCCTCCGTGAGCCTACCCAAATCCACAAGGGACAGGGACCGCAGGTTGAGGGGAAGCCTGTCGGGAACGGTAGTCATGGCCGGGGCTCTGCGAAGCAGGAGGGGCGGATGATCACCAGGGGGGTGCCCTCGTTGGCATTGCCGGCGGGATTGGCCGCCAGGGCCCGATGGATAAGGTCCGGAGCCACACCACCACTGCTGGCCACAATTTTAACCCGCCCCAGGTCGTTCACATCCACCACCGCCACAGGATGCCCCATGGCTTGAGCCAACCGGGTCACCGTGGCCTGGCTCCTCTGTGGACCCAGAACAATGGTCCGGTCATAGGGGGGAATGGTGCCCGTGAGGTCGTCGATGAGTCGCGCCTGCCCCCCTGCCAGACGGTAAAAGCCACCGCGAATGCCCAGCAGCCGCAACAGGACGCCCCCCAACCATGCACAAAGCACCCGTGCAGGACCCACCAGATCAACGAGGGCCTGAAGGCCGCAGGCTGTGGCCAGGCTGCTGTGGGGATGAAACACCCGACACAACTGCCGCGCCAGACAGGAGGGCTCCACGGTTGTGCCCAGGCGGTAGCGGCCCTGCATCACGGCCAAGGGGGTTTCCGCAAGGGCTACCACGTCTCCTGGCTGTAAGTGGGGTGCAGCATAGCGCTGCAGCACCTGGAGGGGATCGTCCAGCCAGCCCAGCAGGTGGGTGGCCAGGGGCAGCACCTGCTGGCCCGAACCTTGGCGCCAGTCCGGCTGCCCATCCGCCGCCGGGCTGGCAAGGGGGACCACCAGGCCATGGCGCTGCGGCAGATGGCCAAACGGTCCGTAGGCCAGCCAGCCAATCTCCAGCCAGAGGGCCTGAAGGCTCCGGAGACCAGCGCCAGTCAGCACCAGATCCACGCGGGCGGCCATGTGCTGCCGGGGTTTCAGGATGGAGACGGCCCAATATCCATCAGGGCGGGGCTCGCCATCCGGGTGATCCGGCGTGACCTCCATCTTCACGTTGATGCCGTCTACCGCCTGGGTAGCCAGCAGGGTGGGCTCAGCCCAGAGCCGGGTGAGCATCACCTCCTTACGGACATGGGTGTTGACCAGCGCCACCTGCAACTGCACCCGCACTTGATCCTCGTCCACGTGCAGCCGCCATGGCCCCGGCTCCATGCGCAGCGGACTGGCGGGGCGGAGCCGATGACGCAACTCCAGCAGTGCCAGTAGGCCAAGCACCATTCCACTGAGCGCCAGCATCCCCCCACCCCAATCACTCATTGCGTCCCGACCACCTCCGCGTTGATTTCGTTCACCTCCATGGCTTGGGTCTGGCGCCGGGCCATGGCCTCTGGAAGCCGCAGGCCCGAAGCCACGGACAAACTCTGCTCCAGGTCCTCCAGGGGAATCTGGCCTGCACGATCCAGCAACACGTCCCCATTCTGGTCAAACACCACCACCTGGGGGACGAGGCCACGCCAGTAGCGGGAAGGGTCTTCAGGGGGGGCGTCTTCAGCCGGGTTCAGGCTGTCCGTGCTCAAGGCAATCACGTCCGCCACGGCGCGGAACTCTCCGTTCAGTCGGGAGAGGGTGGGGGCAAAGCGTTTGCAGTCGCTGCTGTCGTCCAGATAAAAGGCCAGGACGGTGGGGCGGTGCCGCCGCAGGCTGTCCGCCAGGCTGTTGCGGGGCGGCACCATGGCTCCGTCTCCCGCATAGAGGGCAAAGATGTTGCCGTCGTAGGTGTTGTCCAGGCGGCTGGCCCAGGCGGAAGAGGGCAGCAGCAACACCATGGCCGCCACCACAAGGGCCAACGCCGAGAACCAGTGACGGCAGAACCGATAGCGACCAAATTGTGTCATGTCATGCCCTCCTCCTGGCGCCCACTTCCCTGCAGCGTACGCCCCAGACCCAGCAGCACCCCCCGGACAATCAAGCCGATGCCCCGGCCAATGATCTGTGTCAGCACGGTCACCAGCAGGTTCCCCAGGCGTTGACTGAGCACCCGCAACTGGGGACCCAAAGCATCCCGCAGCTCCAGGGACAAGGTCACCAGGCGTGGCAAAGGCTCCAGTTGTCGCAGCTCCTGGTCACGGGGGTCGATGAGCGTTCGGGTGACCACACCGTCCGCCTGCAGCAGCAGCAGGTCACGGCGACTTTCGTAGATGCGCAGGGGCTCAAGGATGAGCTGTTCATAGCGCTCACGGGAATTGACGTGGTTGCGGAGCCTCTCCAGCTGGCGGGTCGGCAGCAGGTCCCGGCGGAGCAGGAAGCGGCGCAGTTCCGGCCACCGACTGGCCTCCTCCAACACCAGACCGGCAAGAGCAGAACCCATGCGCAACAGCCAGTCACTCAGCAACAGCTCCAGGTGCAGCAAGGCTGCCGGGGTGTCCGGCGCCAACAGGTGGCCATCCAGCAGCACCGGTTCAGCCCGCGCCAGGGCCGCCAGCATGGGCTCTACGGTGGCCCGGGACGCGAGGTTCAGAGTCTCGGGGCTGGGCAGTGTCACCGTCAACAACTGCTCACTCACCGAAACCAGCACGCCGTTCCGGGGAATGCGCAGATAGGCCCCGCCCAACTCCTGGAGGCCATGAAGCATGATTTCCTCCTGAAGATCCCGCCAGCGCTCCAGCAACGCCTCGCCCGGCAGCCCTTCCCGACGCACCTGTCGAAGGGCCAGACCCATGTGGAGCAGCAACTGCCGCAGGAGGGCTGCGCGGGGCTTGGGGGCCAAGGCGCCCAGGGCCGGCAACTGCTGCTCCAGGGACTGGGGATTCCTGACAATCCGTTCCAGAAGCCGTTGATGAAGGGTGTCCCATAGCCCTGTGGCCGTACGGCTGCGCAGGGTGAGCCCCGTGGAGGTTGGCACGGATTCCCCTCCGCCAAGGCCGGGTGTGATCAAGTCCTTCAGACCCAAGGTGCTGGCGGTGGCGGCATGGAGCGTTACCACCATGGCCCGGGCCATGGCCAGCTCCCGCTGCTGACCTTCCAGAACCCAGCGCAGGAGCGGCCTGGGACGCTGCCCGAGTTGGGCGGTCACCCGCTTGGCCTGGGCCTGGATTTGCGTCAGCCCTTGGGAGAGCATCCCGCTCAGGCCATGGTGCGCCCCGGCGGGCGCACCATGGCGGGTATGCACATCAAACACCCGGCCCCCGCCCATCAGGACGGGAAGGGCCTGGCACAGGCTGGTGGCATCGGGATTTTGCAAAATGCCGGCAATGGGCAGTTCCCCCAGCGGCAGCCCCCCAGGCTGGATGGGGCCATGGAGCACCAAAAGAAAAGGGGCCGGATGCCAGCGCTGATCCAGCGCCAGTGCCTCCCGCACCAGGGCGCCGATGTCGTTGGATGCCTGGGTCACCCAGATCACCAGGTCAGGTCGTCTCCGGGTTGCCTCCGCCTCGTCAATGCACTGCACAGGGGCGCCTTCAACGCCGCTCCGGCCCAGCACCGCCGCCAGCTGCCTCTTTTGGCTCAGCGGCGCATAGACCAGAACTCTTCGCATCAGAGACCCCATCGCAAGGCACCAGGCCAGTGGTCAAGGGTTAGCTGGCTTGGACAGGTCCTGCAAGGGCTCACCCACCAACTGCATGGTGAAGCTGGTGATTCGGTAGCCGGTGCGGGCCTCGATCTCCACCAGCAGGCCGTCAGGAAGCTGCACGTCCAGATCTTGAATCCGACCCGTGGCACTGCAAATCAGGTGGCTATGGGCATCGGTGCGGTAGCTGTAGAGCCTTCCACCGCTGCGCTCCAGGCACTCAATAATGCCGAATTTCTGCAGCGTTTCCAGGTTTTGATACACGGAGGCCTGGCCAATGCTCCTCTTCTCCTGGGCATTGATTTTTTCAAAGATGTCCCGGGCGCTGAGATGTTCCCGCTCTTTCCAGAGCAATTCCAACACCAGACGACGTTGGTGGCTCATGCGCAAGCCTGCGGCAGCACAGCGCTCAACGGCCCCTTGCAGAGACTGCTGGAGGTTCGGGTGGGCAGTGGGTGATGCGGCAGCGGGGGTGAGCATAGATGGATCTTGAGGTGGGCAGGGACCATCTTCTTGATTTACCATTCTAGAGGCTTCTGTCGTCTCTTGGGACGCTGGATCCATGCTCCGCCACAGCTTGCAGGGCAGCGGGAAGGGTGATCCGGTTATCATAGAGGGCACGGCCGATGATCACGCCAGCCAGAGGCGGGCGGAGGCCCTGCAGGGCCTTCACATCCGCCAGGTTCGCCACTCCGCCGGAGGCAATGATCGGGATGGTGCTGGCGCAGGCCATGGCCTGTAGAGCGGCCAGGTTGGGACCCGCCATGGCGCCGTCACTGGCGATATCGGTGCTGATGATGACCACCACGCCGCTGCCGTCCAGGCTGGCGGCCAGCCTGGTGGCCGCCATGGGGCTCTGGTGCAGCCAACCCCGTGTGGCCACAAGACCGTTGCGGGCATCAATGCCCACGGCAATGCGGCCCGGATGAGTCTGGGCCAACCGATGGACCAGTTGGGGGGTTTCAAGGGCCGCGGTGCCCAGGATGACCCGATCCAGACCACAGGCGAGCAGGTCTTTGGCCCGCTCCCCGGAGCGCACCCCGCCCCCCAGTTGCACGGGGATGGTCAAGGCCGCGGCGATGGCTTTAATGGCGTCGTCGTTGCTGGGCTCCCCCCGGCGGGCGCCGTCCAGATCCACCAAGTGGAGCCGTTGGGCGCCAAGCTGTTGCCATTTGCGGGCCATGGCCACGGGATCGTCACCGAAGCGGGTCACCTGGTCGTAGTCCCCTTGGCGCAACCGCACACAGGCGCCATCCAGTAGATCAATGGCGGGAATCACCTCCATGGCAACAGCAGCAAGCAGGCCCCAGTGTCCCTGGTGGCGGGACGGAGTTGAATAGTTGAATAGCAGAAGCTGCCATGGTGTTGGATGGACATTCTGGTGATGGGGGGCACCCGGTTCATCGGTGTGGCCCTGCTGCCGCGACTTCTGGCCGCAGGTCATGCCGTGACAGTGTTCAGCCGGGGGAAGCGACCGGTCCCCGTGGAGGTGGATCACATCCGTGGGGACCGGCAAAGTCCGGAGGACGTGCGCCAGTTGGCGGGGCGTCGTTTTGACGTGATTGTTGACACCAGTGGTCGTCAGTTGGCCGAGAGCCAGCAGGTGATTGCCCACACCGGCTGGCCAAGGCATCGATTGCTGTACGTGAGTTCGGCAGGGGTCTATGCCGACAGCCGCCAGTGGCCCCTCACGGAGCAGGCCCCGCTGGATCCCCGGAGCCGCCATGCCGGCAAGGCGGAGACAGAGGCATGGCTGCGGCGGGAGGGAATCCCCTTCACCAGCTTCCGCCCCACCTACATCTACGGCCCTGGCAACTACAACCCCATCGAAAGCTGGTTTTTTGCCCGGATCCTGGCGAACCGCCCCGTGCCCCTTCCTGGCGATGGCCAGCTCATCACCCAACTGGGCCATGTGGACGACCTGGCGGAAGCCATGGCCCGCAGCCTGGAGGTGGACACCAGCACCAACCGGATCTACAACTGCTCCGGCGCCATGGGGGTCACTTTCCGTGGGCTGGCGGCTGCCGCAGCCCAGGCCTGTGGCCGCAGCCCGGAGCAGGTGGAACTGCGCAGCTTTGACCCCTGCCTCCTGGAGCAAAAGGCCCGCAAGGCCTTTCCCCTGCGCATTGCCCATTTCTTCACGGACATTAACCGGGTGTGTCGGGAGTTGGCCTGGCGGCCGCACTTTGATCTGGTGACCGGCCTCAAGGACAGCTACGAGAAGGACTTCCGGCAACAGGCTTCTCAGGCATTGGACTGGAGTCAGGACGAACAACTCTTGGCCCAGGCGCGCTCCCTGCCATAGCTCAGGACTCGGAGGACGGTCCACAGGCTCAAGGATCTTGAGCAAACCCAGCCTCTGCCCCGGTACTGCCGTGCAGAATGGAAGCACGCCAAGTCGATGAACCCTGCTTTCGAGTATTGGCCATCAGAGATTCAAGAGACCTTGACTACGTTGGTCAGTCGCTGCCTCAGGGGGAGAGATTGTGGAGCCCTCCATCGTGCTCAGACGGGGAAAAAGGTTGCTGAAAATGATGTTTTTGGTTTCTCTATTCAGTGACATTGATGCAGCCGATCACATCCCCCTCTTCCTCCAGGCGCCCCATTGGCGAGCACCTCCATGTGATCTACTCCCAGCACACTCGCCGTGCTGGGGCGGGATTGATTTGGCGGTGTTTGGCCTACCGCCACCCGTGCCGTAGATAAAGGAAGATGATGGAAGTTGAGAATGGTGGTCTCGTCCGGCACGTTGCTGCAACGGATACCGGTAAAGCGCCGCACGCTCTCAATTTCATAGAGCATGTCCCTCTATAGCTGGATCGCTGAGATTGTAGAAAAGTTGGACGTAATACACTCGCAGCATGTCCTCCAGCGGATAGGGAACCATCCCCTTGCCAGGCTGGGGATAGTAGGGCTTGATAGCCGCCTCCAACAACTTATCCCATGGAATCAGCATCTCCATCTTCTCCAAAAACAGCTCCCGCCCCGTCTTGTACTTCTTGCTCTCGTACTCAAGGTCGGCAAAGATTTTCTCCACACTCCTCATGACACAAAACTCCAATCATAGCTCCATCCTACCACTTGCAAGGAGCTTGTTCAGAGGGGCTTTAAAAAAGGATGTCCGCCGATCATCTCTTAAATAGTAATAGGCTCGTAAATATGCTTCTGACAGGTCTGGGTTTACCGAGTATTTTAGAGGTCTTCCAGCCTCTTCCAATCTCTATCAGAACCAAAAGATTCCCAGGTGTCTTTGGAAAAACTGGAAAACTCCTCTGGCTCGGTCCCGGCCTTTTCAGACAGGCTTGGTGGGAGGTGGGAGGTGGGAGGTGGGAGGTG
>JXQG01000036.1 GCA_001007665.1 Candidatus Synechococcus spongiarum SP3
GGCGGTGCAACGCAAGGAAGAGAGAGCAGCGTTATCGTCTCCACCGGAAGGGGAGGCATCGCTGACGGCCATGGAACGGGCGGTGGAGGAGAAGCGGCGTTGGTCCCCCATGCCCTGACGGGCACAAGGCTGGCCGGTCTGCACCACAAAGAGCACTGGCTTGCCTTTGGCGGTTGGGACGATGAAAATCTGTCAATTCTTGCTGCCGCCACGGATGGTGCTGTGTTGATTCTCTCGAAGGTGCTCCTCCGAGGTGGAAGTCCCTTATGGAAGAGTGGCGCCGTCATGGCAGCGCACCACCCGGCCGGCACCCCGCAGGTGACGGCGGTAATGGCTGGCCACAGGGCTGGTGTCCTGCTGATGGAGGGTGTCAACGGCAATGCGTCCATGGCCATGGTTGGAAGAGGAGCTGTGCATGTAGCGGCCTTGGCCCAGGTGCAGCCCCACATGGGTGCAATCCTCCAGGGTGCCAAAGAAGACGAGATCCCCAGGCTGCAGCAGGTTAAAGTCGGCAGCGCTGATGATCACAGGTTGGCAGAACCGCTCCTGCTGGTACGCATCCCGTGGAATCCAGACCCCGGCCTGGGCAAACGCAGCCTGCACCAATCCCGAGCAGTCGTAGTTGGGGCCGTGGGCGCCTCCCAGGACATAGCGATTCTCGGTATCCATGGCGCGGTGGGCAAACCCCAGCACCTCCCCCACGCGCCCCTGAATGGCAGAGGAGCTCAGCAGCAGGGGCTGGTGCCGGGCGGGTTGAAGTTGCTGGCCCAGCAGGTCGTGGCAGTTCATGAAACAGGGATAGCCATCCTCCGCCAGGCGGACCCGCTGGCGTGTGTCTGGATCCGGGCTGGGGGGAAAAGCTTCCAGCAACTGCACCAGGCGCCCTGCTGCTGCCTGGGTGCCCAACTCCGGACCATGGCGCTGGGCATAGCCTGGGGTGTTGCAAGTGAGGCGCCATGTGGAGAAGGCAGCCAGGGACAGTGTGGACGTCATCCGTTCCCGTGGAGTCGGTAGGCTGCCCCCAGTCTGCCCAACAGGAGTCTTGGCCTTCTATGCCAACCATGGAGCATTGCAGGACCATCTGCAGACCAGCCTGGAAGACCTGGAGCACCATCGACCATGGCTGGCTCAACAGGTGTCCGTCACCTGGCTGCGCTATGAGCATACCCTGATTGATCAAGCGGCACAGCTCTCCAGCGAAGAGTTCTGGGCCTTACCGGTGGCAGGAGCCAGCCACGCCGGCGCCACGTCCCGTTACCCCGCCAGCGTAGTGAAATTGGTGTACATGGCAGCCCTGGAAGCCTGGTATGCCCAGGACCTCTTGCGGCGCACGGCGGAGCTGGAGCAAGCCACTGCGGCCATGATTGGCGACTCCAGCAACGATGCCACCGCCTATGTGGTGGATGTGCTCAGCGGCACCACCAGCGGTCCGGAGCTGTCCGGCGACCTCTACCTTGCCTGGCAACGACAGCGGCAACTGGTGAACCAGTGGCTGCAAGAGCAAGGCTGGCCGGAGTTGGAGCATTGCAACTGCTGCCAGAAAACCTGGGAGGAGGGACCTTACGGACGGGAGAGGCAATTGTATGGTTCCCAGCGGCACAATCGCAACCGCCTCAGCAGTGATGCCATGGCCCGCTTCCTCCACGCCATCATGGCGGGTGAGCTGGTCTCCCCGGTGGCCAGCGCCCACATGCGTCAGCAGCTTCGGCGCTCCCTGGATGCCGAGGCCCGCCTGGCGGATCCTGAAAACCAGGTGGACGGTTTCCTGGGTGCAGCCCTGCCGGAAGGCAGCCGAATCTGGAGCAAGGCTGGCTGGATGAGCACCGCCCGGGCCGATGTGGCCTACGTGGAGATTCCCCAGCGCAGGCCCACCCTTGTGGCGGTGCTGGGGGAGGGGGCAGCCAGCGCGGCCGATGACCGCTGGCTGCCGGAACTCATGGCCAAGCTGCTGGCAGCCTGCTGAAGCATTAGTGGTGATGATGGCGATGGGTTCTGCACTGACGCTCATGGTCCTGCAGCGCTGCACCCGTCATGCCCACTTGAACAATGCGGGGCTCATCCACTCCGGCGACGCCGACATAACGGAAAACCTGGCCATCGGATTCACGGGGACGGGCATCCTGCACAACCACCGCTTTGCTGCCGTCAAGAAGGGCGGCAAAGGGAGCAGCTTGCGTGCCCGCCGCAGGATCAGTGGGGAACTGGAACGTACTGCCTTCAATGTTGGTATGGACCACCTGACCGTCCACGTCAGTGATCCAGAACTCCGCCAGGGCAGTACGCTCGGCAATGCTGGCCAACACGGCATTGATCTCCTCGGGAGAGCGACCAGCCTCACGTGCTGCATCAATGAAATGGGCAGTCAACAATGCTTCAGCCACCATATGCTGCCCAATCGCGTCATGGGCTGATGGTTTCTGCCTGTCTTCAGCCAGCCCATAGCCGCCCACAAGGCTCAGGGCCGACAGGGCCGCCGCGGTGAGTAACGCTTTCATCCTTTTGCTGAGACATATCAGCAAGGAAAATAGTCTATTACAAATTTTTAGTCACCCGGAGGGCGAGCGCCAGCAACAACCACCCCTGGAGCAGGTGGTAGCAGGGGGTAACCTGTGGACACGCCGTGGGGCTGCCCACGCCCAAGGGACCTGTAACAGATTGATCTTCTCCCTGTAGCCTCATCCTGGCCTGGGTCTTAGGCTGGATTCACAACCTTCGCCCGCTTGCTTGCTTTCCACCTGTGATGAGTGCTGTGGACACTGTTCCCCTGACCTGCGACAACGCGCCCACAGCAGGTGGTTTGTTAAGCGAGAACGGCGCCAACAAGATGGCCAGGGTGGAAGCACTCAAGCTGGCCAGTGACCACTTGCGGGAGCCCCTGGCCAGCGAGTTGGAGAACGAAGAGTCCCATTTCAGCAACAGTGCCGTTCAAATCCTGAAGTTTCACGGGAGTTATCAGCAAACCAATCGCGACCAGCGGCACAGGGACTGGAGCATGATGCTGCGGCTGCGCTCTCCCGGGGGGCGGGTTCCTGTCCGGCTTTATCTGGCCCTTGACGAGTTGGCGGATCGTTACGGCAACGGCACCCTGCGGGCCACCACCCGCCAGACGTTTCAGTTGCACGGTATCCCCAAGCAGGGTCTGCGCACGGTCCTGGGAACCATTGTGCGCAACTTGGGCTCTACTCTCGCCGCCTGTGGTGATATCAACCGCAACGTCATGGCTCCAGCGGCTCCCTACGCCACTGCGGGCTACCCTGCCGCACGACGGCTGGCGGATGACATTGCCGCGCTGCTGACACCCCAGGCAGCCATGGGAGCCTACCTGGATCTCTGGGTGGATGGGGACATGCGTTACCGTCTCCGCTCCACACCCAAGGTCAGGAAGGTCAACCGGCAGCCTACCCCTTCAGCCGTCCATAGCGGTGATGAACAGGAGCCAATCTACGGCAGTCGCTACATGCCGCGCAAGTTCAAGGTGGGGGTCACGGTTCCAGGGGACAACTCCATTGACATCCTGACCCAGGATCTGGGGCTTGTTGTCTTCACCGACACCATGGGCAGGCTGGTGGGAACCAACGTCTACGTAGGTGGCGGCATGGGGCGCACCCACAACAAGGAGGAGACCTTTGCCCGCACGGCGGATCCCTTGGGATACGTGCAACGACACCAGGTGCTGGCTCTGGTCAAGGCCGTCGTGGCTCTGCAGCGGGACCATGGCGATCGCCAGAGTCGCCGCCACGCCCGCCTCAAATACCTGCTTCACGACCGAGGCGTAGATTGGCTAAGGGCCTGCCTCGCCAACTATTTCCACGGGAACATCCTGCCCCTGCGCAAGGAGTCCGCCCGGAGGCTGGAGCACTACCTGGGCTGGCAGCGTCAGGAGGAGGACCTGTGGTTTGTTGGCCTGCCCGTGATGACCGGGCGCGTAGCTGGTCCCCTGAAAACCACCCTGCGGGAGTTGGTGCAGCGTTACCAGTTGGAGTTGCGCGTCACCCCCAATCAGGATGTTTTGCTCTGCGGGATTGCCCCACACCAGAAGCGGGACATTCAGGACCGCCTGGACGCCATTGGCCTGCAACCATCCGCCATGGTGGAGCCCACCGCATCCCACGGGCTTGCCTGCCCTGCCCTGCCCACCTGTGGCCTGGCCATCACCGAGTCGGAGCGGGCCTTCCCCGATGTGCTGGCTCGCTTTGACGCCCTGCGCCAGAGTCTGGGCATTCAACAGCCCCTGTTGGTGCGCATGACCGGTTGCCCCAACGGCTGTAGCCGGCCCTACATGGCCGAGGTGGGCCTGGTGGGCAGTGCAGCAGGTCACTATCAACTCTGGCTGGGGGGCACCCCTGGCCTCACCACCTTGGCCCGCCCTGTTCTGGATCGCCTTCCCCTAGCCGATCTGGAAGCTGTTCTCCGCCCCTTGTTCAGCCACTGGGTCCGGACCGCAGCCGGCAAAAGCTTTGGCGCCTTTTGCCAGGACCACACCACTGAGCAGTTACGGGAGCTTCTGGGAGCTGTATAAAGGCAACTCAGCGTTCGCGAGACTCAGGCCTGTCGGACTCAGTTGATTTCCAGAACGTCGAGAGTTCTCTGCCAGCGTTCAGTATCCTTGACGGTGTATTCCATGATGCATCGATCCTGTCGTACAAGAATGCAATCCACATAATTTGATGCCTCAATCAACGCTGCCCGGATGGCCTGTCCTACAAGCGTCTGCTTTGTTTCAGCAGATCCTTCGTTATAATTGAAGCTGCCTAAAACGCCAAGCGCTATCGCTCCAGCTCCTGTTGCGTCAGTTGCGTTACCAATCAAACTGGCCAAGGGGGCAAGAGATCCTGCCCGGCTTTGGGCCTCTGCGGTGTCTTTTGCTGTTCCTTCAACGGTCCTGGAGCCAATAATTACACCGGTTGTGCTGTCAACCACGCGCAGATCAATGGCGATGTATGCCTTGGCCTCGGCATTGGCCTGGTCACTGCCAAAGCCGAGGAAGCTGCTCCTGCGGCCCTCTTCCTTTTCCTTCACATCCGCTTCATAGGCATTGACCCGACCCAGGATCAAGTATTGAGCACCCGTCATCTGGCCGCTCTGGGCACTCTCCTGCGCAGGCTTCACAATGCCCAGTTCCGCCATCTCCTGTTCCGAGAGAACCTCCTGGACATGCTGCCGTTCCACAACCTGTACACCGGTGGCCGCCAGTTCGTTGGCCAGGGCATCGGCAAGCTACGTGCTCACCCTTGCGCTCCACCAGGGAATGTTGGCTACTTCGTTCTTGAAGTCCGGCACGGAAACAGTTGGCCTGGCTGAAGCCCAACTGCCTGAACTCCCCACCAGGACAGCCAGGACAATGGGCAGGATGGATGATGTGCGCATGGACTCTAACCACCGCTGGCAACCACACCATAGCGGGCCGCAGCCTGACCCGTCCGCCAGGCCCAAAGCTGATCCCCATAGCTGAAGTGCCACCACTCCCAGGGGTGCATGACAAAGCCGGCAGCCAGCATGGCCTGCCGTAGTCGCAGCCGGTTGTGGTGCGCCGTGACGCCGTGGGGATCCGTGGCAAAATGATCCGGGTGAGACTCAGGCCCCAGGGCGTCAATGGCGGAACCCATGGGCACAGGTGTGCCGGTCTGATTCACCAGGGTTACATCCACCGCGGCGCCCGTGCTGTGGGGCGGTGGCGTGCGCGGATCTTCACTGGGGATGGCCCAGAGGCGATGAACCTGCTGCTCCACCTGGCGTCGCCAGGCAGGATCTGCCTGTTGTGAAGGGGACGCACGAGCCAGTTCTGTTTGGAGGCTGTGGTCCACCATGAAGGCCTGCACGGCAATGGGCCGCCATGCATCGAAAATTTGTAGATCCCAGCCAGGATGGGCGCCCTGGAGGATGGAGCGGGCCCGAAGGAGGCGAACCGCCACTGCCAGACGCAGCCGCCATGGACCGCGACCCAGGGGATAGGGGGCCCCCAGGCGGGCATAGGGGTGGGGCGTTATCCGGGGCAGACCGTCCGGCAGCGGCGCCAGTGGCTCACCGCAGTCGGTGATGGCCATGGCGCGCCATGGTCTTTTCGTAGCATCCGGCATCAGTTCAGACGGGACGCAGTCGCCAGCCGTGTGTTCTGAACCTCCAGTTTGGCCCTGAGCCGTGGAACGGTGTGCAGCTGAGGATCGTCTTTGAGCAAAAGCTTGGCGGCGTCTCGGGCCTGCTCCAGCACCGCGCCGTCACTGGTGAGGCTGGCCAGCGCCAGATCCGGCAGGCCCGATTGACGGGTCCCCAACACCTGCCCCGGCCCCCGGAACCGCAAGTCCATCTCGGCAATTTCAAAGCCGTCCCGGGAGCGGGCCAGCATCTCCAGCCGCTGGCGCGCCACCGCCTGTCGGGACTCGCTGATGAGAAAGCACCGGCTGGGGGCCTTCCCCCTGCCAATGCGGCCACGGAGCTGGTGCAACTGCGCCAAGCCAAAACGCTCCGCATGTTCAACGACCATCACCGTGGCATCCGGCACGTCCATGCCCACCTCCACCACGGTGGTGCTCACCAGAACCTGGGCCTTGCCGCTGACGAAGGCCTCCAGCACGTCCTGTTTGTCTCCAGGGGTCAGGCGGCCATGGAGAAGCGCCACCTGCAGGTGGGGGAACACCTTGCTGGCCAGGCGTTGGTGCTCCTGCACCGCTGAGCGCAGCTTCAGCTTGTCGGACTTATCCACCAGGGGCAGAATGACGTAGGCCCGCTCTCTACGGGAGGCCACCGTGCGAATGGCCTCATAGGCCTGCTCCCGCTCACCGGGCGTCAGGACGGTTGTGGTCACGGGCTGACGCCCTGGCGGCAGCTCGTCAATCTGGCTGACCTCCAAATCACCATGGATGGAGAGGGCCAGGGTGCGGGGGATCGGGGTGGCTGTCATGGTGAGCAGGTGGGGGGCTTCCCCCTTGTTGAGCAGGCGACTGCGCTGATGCACCCCAAACCGATGCTGTTCGTCAATCACCACCAACCCCAGCCGGAGGAACGTCACCGGCTCCTCCAGCAGGGCATGGGTTCCCACCACCAGCTTGATGGCGCCGGTGGCCAGATCCCGTAGCACCTCCTGCCGCTTCCGCTCGGGGGTGGATCCCGTCAACATGGCCACAGGCACGTGAAGCTGCACCATCCACTGGCAGAGCTTGCGGTAGTGCTGTGCCGCCAACACCTCCGTCGGCGCCATCAAGGCCCCCTGCCCACCCGCCGCAATCACCTCCAGCAAGGCGATGGTGGCCACAACCGTCTTGCCGCTGCCCACGTCGCCCTGCACCAGGCGGCCCATGGGGGTGGCCCCCTGTAAATCGTTGCGAACCTGCTGAAGCACCCGCTCCTGGGCACTGGTGAGCCGGAACGGCAGGAGCGCAAGGAAGGCGGTCACCAGGTCACTGGTGCCTGTTACGGTGAGATCGGCCATGGCTTGGACCCGTTGCTCCTGCCGACGCCGCAGCAGTCTCAGCTGGAACTCCAGAAACTCGTCAAACACCAGACGGTGGCGGGCGGCCTGCAGCGCCGCCTGGCTGGGGGGCTGGTGAATTGCGGTGAAGGCTTCAGCCAGGGGAATCACCCCGAAGCGCTGACGCCATGGTTCCGTCAAGTGATCCTGCTGCTGGCGGGCCATGGGGAGCACAGCCAGCACCGCACGGCGCAAGCCGTCAGCACTCAGACCTTCCATGGGGGGATACACCGGCAGAATCCGCCGGCCCGGGCCTGCTGCAGTGGTCATGGAGCCCGGATCCAGGACTTCCAACAGGGGATCCTGCAAGCTCAGGCCATAGGGTCCCGCCTTCACCAACCCGGAGGCGGCCACGGTGGCTCCCGGTGGAAACAGCCGCCGCTGCCGCTGCAACCACTTGGGGCTGGCAAAGCGGCGTCCCATATAGAACCGTGTCACCCGCAAGCGACCCGTGGAATCCTGCAGTTGCAGCTCCAGAATGGCCAGAGAATGGTTGCGGCTGCTGACGAAGGCGTGGCACCGGCGCACGGCGCCCACCACCGTCACGGTTTCCCCAGGACGGAGGGCGCGAATGCGCAGCAGTCGGGAGTAGTCGATGTAATCCCTGGGGTAGTGGCGCAGCAGGTCTTCCACCGTCCAGAATCCCACGTCCATTAACTTGGCCGCCCACTTGGGACCAATGCCTTTTATCTGGGCGAGGGGGTGCTGCTGCGCCGAGGGGTGCTGATCCGGGGATGGCGAGGCGGCCCGGACTTGACCTTGGATCCGGGCCTGATCCTGGAAGTGGAGACGCTTCTGGTGAAGCCATTGGCGGGTGCGCACTACCCAGTGGCGTCGCCGCTGGGGAGACCAGGCGGAGTAGGCGGAAAACCCGGCCCGGAGTTCCCCACAGGCGTGGTCGTCCCGCAATGTGGCCAGGGGCGCTTCCGTCAGCCCCCGTGCCAGCACCTCCGCAAAGTGGCCACTGTGGCCCCGGCTGTTGACAAAATCATGGTCCGCTTCCCACTGCAGGATGCGCTGTAATTGCCCAACCCAGTCCTGTAGAGCACGGAGTTGACTGGGCGTCAGGGCACTCAAGACCGTGGGGATTGAAGCTGCTGAAGATCGTCGTTCCAGTCGGCCATGGCCTGCTCCCTGACCAGTCGTCTCTGCCAGTGGCGACTCTGTGTGACAAGGTTTTGCAAAACCTTCCGGTGCTTCTGCAAGCGCTCACGGCTCTGCCGCAGAGGACGATGGGCAAATTCCATGTCCTGCAGACGCAACAACAGCACGCAGATGATCACCTGAGGCGCATTCTCTTCGTTACCCATCGGCACAGCTACTTTGAGCAGGTTTTCCGGCGCCTGCATGGCCTCCACGTCTCCTGCAAGCACCGCATCCAGGAGTCTGACCGGGAGCACGGCCTGGATCAGGTGGTAGTTCAGCAGCTCGACATTCAGTTGATGGGACAGGGTGCGCAGGTGGTGAACCATGGCCTGACGGAGCCATACGCACCAGCGCTCCAGACGTTGGGGATCCCTGGGTGGCGTCAGGGACAAGGTGGTGTCTTCTTCGGGTGGCTCCTGGACGGACAGGATCAGACCGTCCCCTGAGAACTCATCCTGCTCCTCACCGTTGAGGCGCTCCAGGGCCGCAAGCATCTTGCGTTGCCGCTCTTGCCTGGTCCGCTGATGTTCTGCCTGGAGCTTTCGGGCCAGCAGCAACAGGTGCTCCACCGTCAGCAAACAGCAGGCCTCTGCGGTCAGGGTTTGCAGGCGCTGCTGGAGGGCTTGGCGCTCGTCGGGGCTGAGCCTGCTATAGCGCTCGGGACAATCCTGGGAGACCAGCACAAAGACGGCTTGCAGCGTTTGATGAGGCACCTGCTGGCGCAGGAGGCCAAGATAGGCCTCCAGTTGGCGGAGCAAGGGCAACACCAACCGATCCGTTTCGGCTTCCAGTTGACGCAATACCTGGTTGGCGTCTTGGTGGGGATTCAGATCCTGCAAGGCCTCTGCCGAGGTCAACTGCCGGTGGTCATGGCTGCCACTTCGGACGCGAAGTCCGAAGTGGCAACCTCGATACCCTGCCCCAACACAAAACGGGCGAAGCGACGCACAACAATTTTTTCTCCAAGCTTGCCGGAGGTTTGCTTGACACGGTCCTCCACACTCAGAGAGGTGTCCTTGATGAACGGCTGATCCAGCAAGGCCAACTCCTTGAGACGCTTGCCGATGCGTCCCGCCACGATCTTCTCCCGAATGGCCGGGGGTTTTTTGGCCAGATCGTCTCGTCCCATCTCGATGACCTTTTCCCGCTCCTTCACGGGTTGGGGAATGTCGTCCGTGCTGACAAACTCTACCTGGGGACACGCGGCAATCTGCATGGCCACGTCCCGCACCAGGAGCTGGAACTCTTCCCCCCGCGCAACAAAATCGGTCTCGCAGTTGACCTCCACCAGCACGCCAACCCGGCCACCCGTATGGATGTAACTGCTGACCAGACCCTCAGCGGCGGTACGGCCGACCTTCTTCTCCGCAGAGGCGATGCCTTTTTGGCGCAGCCACTCACCGGCCTTGGTCAGGTCCCCCGCGCTGGCAGCGAGGGCTTTTTTGCAATCCATCATTCCCGCGCCGGTTTGTTCGCGCAGTTGCTTGACGGTCTGGGCGGAAACGGCAGCCATGGAGACAGTAGGGGGCGGAAAACAGGAGCCAGTCTAGGGTCAGATCAGGGAAACACGTCGCTGAGGCCAGCCACTGAACCCGGGAGCCTTAGTCCCGGGAGCCATAGCGGCCTTCGTTGATGGCATCGGCAAGACGGCTGAGCACCAACTGCACGGAGCGCACGGCGTCGTCGTTGCAGGGGATGGGCACGTCGCAGAGGTCGGGATTGCAGTTGGTATCCAGCATGGAAACCAGTTGAATGGACAACTTCCGGCATTCCAGAACGGCATTGGCTTCCCGTTTCTGATCCACCAGGACCACCACGTCCGGCAGCCGCCGCATGGTTTTGAGGCCGCCCAGATATTTCCGCAGGCGGTCCAGTTGACGCCGCAGGACCGCTGCCTCCTTTTTGGGGCGCATGGCAATGGCTCCGGAGGATTCCATCCGCTCCAGGTCCTTGAGGTGGTCAATGCGGGCCCGCATGGTGGTCCAGTTGGTCAGCATGCCCCCCAGCCAGCGCTGGTTCACGTAGGCTGCGCCGCAGCGCCTGGCCTCTTGGGCAACTACTTCCGCAGCCTGCTTCTTGGTGCCAACGAACAGGAACCGCTTGCCGGACTTGGCCGATGAGCGGACCCACTTGTAGGCGTGGTTGAGACAGACTGCTGTCTTGACCAGGTCAATGATGTGGACCCCGTTGCGGGCGCAGTAGATGTAGGGCGCCATCTTGGGGTTCCATCGACGGGTCTGATGCCCGAAGTGGGCGCCAGACTCCATCATTTCCGTCAGCGTGGCAATGGCCATGGGCGTTGTGTCGAGTTTCGGGTTCAACCTCCACCCGCGTCGGAGCCCCGAACCAAGTGGCCGGGGCTCACCCGAAACACGCGGGTGTGCGGTGTGTTGACGTCCTCAGCTTATCAAGACGGCTGTGGGGCCTGCCGCCGCTGATGCCGCGCTTCCGCAAAGATGGTCTGCACGCAGATGCGGTTGAGGTGCAGCCGCAGCAGCTCCATGGCCCAGCCGGACCGTCCCCGGCGCACCAACGCGGCCAGCAGTGGGCCCATGGTGCGGGCATTGAGCAGTCCACCCAACGTGAGCACCTGCCAAAGGAGGAGGTGGAGCCAGGTGAATTGAATGATCATGCGCACCCGGAGGGTGGGGTGCTTGCGGTAAAATACCAAGGCCATGCGGGCCCGCTCCTTCTCCTGTCGGACCAGTTGCGGAACCTGCTGGAGCTGAAAGGGGGGATGCCAATGGTAGCCGATGGCCTCCGGGCAGCGCACCAGCACAACACCCAGCTGCCGCAGCCGCTCCCCCAACTCAAGGTCTTCCCAGCCGTACTGGCAAAAGCGCGGATCAAACAACCCGGAGCGCAGCAGCAGTTGGCGATCAATGGCCACGTTCCCTGTGGCGAAATAAGCCCAGGAGAGATCGGTGAGTTTATGGGGCTCAGCGGTGGGCTGGGCAAAGTTGCTGGTGTTGATAACCGCGCCGTAGGTGAAGCAGAGGCGACTGCCGCGGCGGCGCCAGTGGCGCTGAAGGGCACGGGCATGGGCAGCGAGAAAGCCCTTCACCACGACCAGATCGCTGTCGATAAAGACAATCACGCTCCCTCGTGCGGCCTTCACCCCACAGTTGCGGGCCACGGCCGCGCCGCCATGGTCCTGCTGGAGGAGGCGCAGGTGGGGATCGGTGACCTGGAGCAGAGCCGCCACGGTCTCATCCGTGGAACCGTCGTCCACCACAATCACCTCATAGCCTTCCACCCCTGGCGCTGTGGACAGATCCTGAGCCGCCAAGGCCGCCAGGCATTGGCGCAGGATGGGAAGGCGATTGTAGGTGGGAACGACCACACTGAAGAACACCGCTCCTCTACCTCGGAACCAGGGTTGTCTCAGTCTGCGGCGCCCCCGTTGTTGGCCGTTCCGGTGACCCCGTTGCCGGCGCCTTCGCCACGGCCGTCATGGCCGCCCCGCCTCTTGAAACGGCGGGCGTAGGAGCGGTTGCGCTCCTGCTTTTCTTTTTTGAGGTTGCGGCGTTTGGCCATGGTCGGTCGCTCAGTAGTGATCCGGGTCATCCTACAGAGCACAGCCCCAGGTCATTGGGGCCAGGAAGCTGGGTTGTCTCCCCCGGAACGATTACGTCGGCCAACTCCGCCTCCGCTGGCAGCAAGCACTCTCCCGCACCGCTGCACTCCTGCACAGGCGCCTGCGTCCAAGAAAAGCGACCGCTGCGGTGATCTGTTGTCACCAGGGTGAAGCAGGGGTGATTGGCCACGGGCCACAGACCCAGGAGGCTGTCGCTGCGCTCCAGGAAGCGCAGGCCAATCTGGCCCAGATTGCCGCGACGGTTCGGCGCCAACTGCTCAACGGGCAGCCGTTTGAGTCGGCCATGGCGTGTGGCCAGCAACAGCTGGCTGGCATCCCCGCACCAGGCGGCGCCCACGATGGCTTCACGGGGGAGCAGCCGCAACAGGGGCGCCCCGGCAGGACCGTCCAACTCTTGCAGCAGCTCCGGGGTGGCGTCCAGACGCAGCAGGCGGCCACAGCTGGTGGCCACCACCAGAATCGCCCCGTCTTCCGGGCAGGGCGCCACCCGACAGAGTGTCCTCCCTGGCCGCAACTTCAACAGGGTGACCGTGCGGCCGGAGGTGCGGGCCCGCGCCGCCAACTCCAGAACGGCAGCAGCTTTGAGCCAGCGGCAATGCCCGTCACAACTCAGCAGGGCCAGGCCTGCGGCCGTGGAGGAGCCACCCAGCCACGCTAAGTGGACAGGATGGTCTACCTGCCCCCCCAGCTTCTCGGGAAGAAAGTGGGCCAAGGCCTGGGGCTGAGTCGCTACTCGTTCCCAGCGGAGGTTGGCGATCCGTCCCATGGCGCTGAACACCACCAGTTGGGGTTCGGGATGTACGGGAACGCGACAACGGAGCGGTGGAGGCTGGCTGGCGAGGGGCGCTGGCTGGTCCAGGTGGAGTCGGGACACGGCGAGGGGAGACGCCAGACGTAACCGCCCATCGGCCTGCACCAGCAGTTGGCCATCCTCCGGGAGAGTTGTTCGGGCCGATGGGTGTTGGTCTGAACCGACCGATTCAGCGGAGGTGTGAACCGTGCTGGCGGCAGCCTGACCCAGGAGCCGGGTGCAGCGTGGCGTGGCATAGCGCTTGCGCAGTTGCTGCAGTTGCCGGATCAGCGCATCCACCCTGCTGTTGCGATCGTCCAGCAGCACCTGAAGCCGTGCCTGCTCCGCCTCCAGTTCTTGCCGTTCCGTGTCCAGGCCGTGCCGCTCCAGGCCAGTCAGCCGTCGCAGGGGCATGGCCAGCACCGCCTCCGCCTGAACCGGGCTGAGACCAAGCTGCACCTGGAGCACCACCGCGGCTCGGGCTGCCTCCGGCGCCTGGCTGACGAGCAGAATCACCTCTTGCAGTCGGGTCAAGGCCTGGAGTAGACCTTTGACCACCTCCAGCCGCTGGCTAATTTTGCCCAGGGCAAAACGGTAGCGGCGCAGGGTGGTCTGCTCCCGGAACTCCAGAAAGATCTCAAGAACACGCCGCAGGCTCAACTGGGTGGGTTGGCCATCCACGAGGGCCAGAAGAATGGCGCCGAAATTGCTTTGCAGGGCGGTGCGGCGGAACAACTCCTGCAGCACCACCTCCGGCTGGCCATCCCGGCGCAACTCGATCACCACCCGCATGCCGTCCCGGTCGCTCTCGTCGCGGATGTCGGCAATGCCGCTGAGGCGTCCGTCGTTGACCTGCTCCGCCAACCGTTCAATCCAACCGGCCTTGCTGAGCTGGTAGGGCAACTCTGTCACCACGACAGCATTGCGACGGTGACGACCCTTGCCATGCTGGATGGCCTCCAGATGGGCCACACCCCGCACCGGAATGCTGCCCCGCCCTTGTCTGTAGGCCTCGTGCAGGCCATGACCCATGGGGATTTCCCCACCCGTCGGGAAGTCGGGGCCGGGAATCAGTTGTAACAGTGCTTCATCGCTCAGTTGGGGATTGCGCAAGAGCGCCACCAGACCATCCACCACTTCCCCCAGGTTGTGGGGGGGGATGTTGGTGGCCATGCCCACGGCAATGCCGGTGCAGCCGTTGAGCAGAAGGACGGGCAACTGAGCAGGCAGAACAGCAGGTTCCTCCTGGGCCCCATCAAAATTGGGCGTGAAGTCCACCGTGTCCTCCGCCAGTTCCCCCAGCAGGGCCCCATGGGCCAGAGGCGCCAAGCGGGTTTCCGTATAGCGCATCGCTGCCGGCGGATCGTCGTCCAGGGAGCCAAAGTTGCCGTGGCCTTGCAGAAGAGGGTGGCGGCTGGTAAAGGTCTGCACCTGACGCACCAGAGCGTCGTAAACTGCGGTTTCGCCGTGGGGATGGTATTTCCCCAAAACGTCTCCCACCACCCGGGCGCACTTGCGGAAGGGGCGCTCCGGCGTCAAGCCCAACTCATGCATGGCATAGAGAATGCGCCGCTGCACGGGCTTCAAGCCATCGCGCACATCGGGCAGGGCGCGGCCCACGATCACGCTCATGGCGTATTCCAAGTAGGAGCGCTCCATCTCCTCTCGCAACGAGGTGGGGAGGATGCGATCACTGACCATGCCGCTGGATCACGGATTCGGCCCAGCCTAAAGAAAGGCCTGGGGTTTTCTTTCTGTCTTCAGGGTCTTTGGGGCAGGGTGCTATCCTCTTCCGGCAACGGTGTTGTGTTGTCCTGCTCCAGGCGCCTCAGGTTGACCATGGCCAGTGCCCGTTCCAGGGCGTTCTGCAAGCGGGGATCCGCGAAGAGACGGCGGGTGGCCGCCCGCAGCTTCTCTCCCCATAACTGGCTTTCCTGGAAATCCTCTTCGGCATAGTCCGATTCCCGGTCCAACGCACGGATGGCCATGCCGATGGTGGATTCACTCTGGTCTCCCTGGCGGTAGAGCGCAGCGGCCAGGGCCAGGGCCGGCTCCGCCACCTGGTCATTGATGAGGATGGCCTGGCGCCAGCGCTCCATGGCCGCCTCGGGCTGGTCGGCTTCGTACAGCACCAGGCCCTCGTTGTTGACGGCTGGCCAGAAGTCTTCCTGCTTGACAGAAGCCTCCTGGAATGCCGCCAGGGCTTCCTCTCCCTTCCCCTGCAGAAAGAGAGCATTGCCCAGGTCGAAATAGGCGTTGCCATTCTCCGGATCCAGAGCAAGGCCACTGCGAATCAAGGCTTCAGCATGGGCAAAGTTGTCGTCGGCCATAGCGAGGGAGGCCTCGGCAAACCAGATCCCAGCGTTGTCGGCATCCAGAAGCTTGGCCTGGGCCAGGGCCTCTTTGGCTGCCGCAGAGTCCCGGCTCCGCAATTGAGCTTCTGCCAACAGCAACCAACTCTGGGGATTTGAAGGCAGCAGGCGGACAGACAAATCAGCCAGGCTGGCGGCGTCTTCCAGTTGGCCCGTCTGCAACACCTGGGCCGCTGCCTGGGCAATGCTCAGGGCCGAGGCTTCAAGTTCCGCCTCCCTGGGAATGTAGACGTAAGGAATAAGGGCCGAAGCCGGGGCGGCAAAGCAACATCCCAAACCTGCCGCTAAAGCCGCTAAAGTGGATAGCCTGAATCCCTGTGAAAACAGGACAGTACCGAATCCGTGGGTGGCCACGAAAAACAGGAGTAGTTGGTTGGTTAGCTTAGGCCTTCTTGATTACGCCACACCATCCGTGTCTGTCGACTTTGGTTCCCTGGAAGCGGCCCTTCATGCATTGGACTTGCCTGATCCCGAGACGGACGCTCTGAGCGAGGTGGAGTTCCTGGAGCATGTGGACCGGGCCTGGTCTGTTTGCGAGCGGTTTGACCTGCAGACGGAGATTTGGCGGGGGCGGATCCTGAGGCGCATTCGGGATCGGGGCAAGCATCACGGCCAGAGCCGGGGCGGCCCGTTTTTGCAGTGGTTGCGGGAGCGGGACATCAGCAAAAGTCAGGCCTATGGCTTGATTCAACTGGCCGACTCCGCCGATGAGCTGGTGACGGAGGGCAGCCTGGATCCCGCCTGTGTCAACAATTTTTCCAAACATGCCTTTCTGGCCACCGCCAAGGCAACGCCAGCGGTACAGCAGTTGGTCAACGCCGCAGCCAACGAGGGTCAGCGGATCACCCGTCACCAGGTGAAGCGCCTGGACGATGAATTCACCGCGGTCAGCAGCAATCTCTTGCCGGAGGAAGTGCGCCAACGCACCCAGTCGCAGATCTTGCCCACCAAGGTGGTGGCTCCCCTGGTGAAGGAGTTGACCCGCCTGCCGAAAGAGCAGCAGGAGCAACTTCGGCAGGAACTTGCGGCCACACCGGAGCTGGATGCCGTCAAGGCCGCCACCCAAACAGCCCGCAGCATGGCCAAAGTCCATGATGCCGCCCTGGCCCTGAGCACACTGCAGGATTGTTCGCTGAACCTGGACAAAGCTACGGGGGAAGCCCAACGTTTGGAGGTGCTGGGACTCCTGGCAGAAATCCTGCGCCATGCCCAGCAGGTTGAGCAGGCTGCCAGCCAGCTCAATCGCAGTTGGCAGCGGATGACGGATCTCCACGAGCGTCTTTGGCTGGAGAGCGGCAGCAGCACCCCGCACCTGCGTCAACTGCTGGAGACGCTGGAGTCCCTGTCGGGCAGTCCCATACGCGTCTCCATCGGCTCATTGGGTGGCCAGGAACGCCGCCACGTGGAGCTCACCGTCAGCGGTGGTTGAATCCCAGTCCCTGGGCAGTGCTCTGCTGGTGGCCTCGGGGGCTGCTCCAGGTGCTTGTCTGCGCTGGTGGCTGGTGCATCAGTGGTCCCCCTGCTGGGCAGGCCGCCACCAACAGCGCCAACTGCCGGGCAAAGCCGGCGCCCCCTGGGCCACCATGGCGGTCAATGGCGCGGCTTCGGGCGTCTTGGGAGTGTTGGCTGGCTGGCTGATGCACCATCCCCAGGAGGAACTCTGGCTCTGGCTGGGGGTGGGCTTTACCAGCAGCCTCAGCACCTTCTCCACGCTGATGGTGGACGTGACTCTGTTGCTGAGAAACGGCCACCGGCAAGAAGCGCTGGGCCTGGCCGGAGCCAGCGTGGTGGCGGGCTACAGCCTCCTGGCGCTGGGAAAAGTGCTGGGAGAAGCACTGGCCCCGTGAGCACCAGGGCCTGTGGACCCATGGGATTGACCTTCTGCAAGGAAGGTTGCCACGGGGTTCCCGTGAGCGGCATCGCGGCTGGCAGTTTTGTCATAACGGATGGCCATGCCCCGATACTCCTTGACCTGGCAAAGAAATTCTCGATCAGACAGCGCCACTTGCCGGCTTCCCTGTGGCAGGAGTGCCGATTTTTGCGGTTCGCCCTGGGTGGGCGGATCTTGGCGGAGATCGGTGCCAGCCAGCACGGGGCGGCCGCCGCCACAGTCTGCGCCCGCTTCGGCCTGGAGTGTTCGATTTACATGGGTACCAGACATGGGGCGCCTGGCGTTGAACGTGTTCCGCATGGGTTTGTTGGGTGCCCGGCGTGGGTCCGGAGCACAGCCATCTGTAAAACATGGGCCGGGCCGAATCCGTAGCCGTCTCCGACGGGGAGGTCCTGGCGGCGCTGCAGCGGCTCAGCCAACTGGAGGGCATCATCCCCGCCCTGGAAACAGCCCATGCCCTGACCTGGCTGGACAGCCTCTGCCCCACCCTCCCGTCAGGAACGCAAGTAGCGATCAACTGCTCCGGCCGGGGCGACAAGGACGTGGACAGTGTGGCGGAGCGGTGGGGGCAGAAGATAGGGTGAGGGGCAAGAGGCGGCGGCATGCATTGGGGAGTCGGCCCAGGGTATGATCAGGTTTCTAGTCAGTTCAGCCACTTGAATGTCATGGATGGCTACGGTCTCAACGAGCTACTTGACCTTGCAAGGCGTGGAGCTCTCACCATTCCGCGGTTTCAACGCAGGTTCATTTGGAAGCCGTCTCAAACTACACTTCTAGCAGACTCGATGTCACGATCATATCCAATCGGTTCCTTACTTCTATTGAGTAAGAATTCAGAATTAAAACTCAATGCCTGTCCTATTGAAGCAGAAATCCATTCATCGGAGAATAACAATCAAATGAGTAACGTTGACGATGAGTATTATGTTTTAGATGGTCAACAAAGATTGACGTCTATCGTTCGTGTTTTTCTAAATATGGATAAAGAGAGATGTTATTACATCGATTTAAAAAACACTAGAACTACATGAAGATGGAGAAGATTCATGGATTTCGTGTTACAAGAAGCAGCCTGGAAAATCTACGCCAGATCGCAGAGATAAGAAAGGACGATTTCTCCGTGCAGATATTGCTCTAAAGCAAGCAAAGGCAAATGTCTATATAAGGGAATATATCGAAGATTCTGGAGATTTTCCTGAATTTAATAAGAAGCAAAACCGGGAAGCTGCAGCCAAGATACAAGGTGTATTCGAAACTATAAGAAATTATAAAGTGCCAGCCGTTATGGTGGAGAGAAATAGTAAAATCGAATCTGTTTGTCGAATTTTTGAAACAATTAATAGTACAGGCACACGTTTGAAGACTTTTGATCTTGCTGTTGCACGTTTTTATCCTAAGACAGATTTACAAGAACTATGGTCAAAGACACAAAAAAAGTATTCGATCTTGGATTGTGACAATTTCAAAGTCGATAGCGAGCGTATTCTTCAGGTATTATTTCTTGTTGTAGCCACGGATAAAGGGAAAAGTACATCAAAATATATCGAGCCTACGCGAGGTAACTTTCTAAAATTGGAACCTCAGGAGATTGATAAAGAATGGGAAAGGTCGTCCGAAGCTCTTGCAAAAACATATGAATTTGCTCGAGAGCAAGGTGCCCGACCAGAAACGTTACCCAGACACAGTCTACTTGTCTCTCTCGCAGCAGTTCGAAGCCTGATATTTCGTGATCACGGTGTAGACCCTTGGCGTAAGGATGAGAACTATGATTTTATTCGTCGCTGGTACTTCAGCAAAGTTATGCAGGCTAACAAAAGGGCGCAGTCATCAAACTACCAAGTTAGTCAGGATTTTAAGGTTTTATTGGAATATGCCCGTATGGGTCAGCGGCCGGAAATTCCCACGGTGAGCTTGGATGCAGAGAAACTCCTCACGCTCAAGCCGTCAGATGTACTCTATAAGTCGCTGCAGAATATTTTTGCTACAACTATTCGTCAGGATCTTCTATCTGGTAACGCTGTTAACACTAAATCTCCGCTTCACGATCATCATATTTTTCCAGAGAATGCAGCCAAGAGGCATGGCCTAGATAAGACCATGTTGAATAGCATCTGCAACCGTGTTCCAATGCTGGCTAGCTCGAATGGGTATCTCGGCGAGGGATACCCAGAAGACTATTTGAAAAAAATTCTAGATCGTGCGCGCAAGGAGTCCATGCTTAGAGACTTCAAGAGGCGAATGCGTGACTGCCTCATTCCCGGTGACCCTGAGGATCCACAATGGTTAGATAGCTTCTCCATCAATCAGTTTGAGGAGTTCTGTCGCAAACGAGCTGAGCTTATCATTTCAAGAGTGCATGAAATCGTCGGAGATTCACTACAAGTTAATGCTGCATCCGATGATGAGTCTATGGAAGGTGATGACGACTGATACCACCTTTCTGAAGCTGCCTGTCCCTGCCAGCACGGGGATCAGACGCAGCAGTTGCGGAACTGACACCCGGGGAGTCACTGGAAAAGATTCCCTCCCTGTGTCAGCGCTTTGCATTCAGCGATGCTGCCCTGCCTTACTGTTACTCCTTAAATCGAGGCGAAAGTGAGGACTAGATGACCATGCTCACCAAGCTGAAAGCCCGTAATTTCAAGTGCTTCGAGGACGTGGAGATTGCCCTGGGGAATCCCGTGGTGCTCATTGGCCCCAACAACTCCGGCAAAACCACCGTCCTGCAGGCGCTGGCCCTGTGGACCATTGGCCTGCAACGCTGGCAGGAGAAGCGGTCGGAGCGCCAGAGCCAGGCCCGCAAACGGCCTGGGGTGACCATCAACCGCCAGGATCTGCTCACCATTCCCCACCCCCAAGCCAACCTTCCTCTGGCGAGATCTGCAAACCCGTTTTACCAGTCGCAGCAAAGACGACAAACAGGAGACCCAAAACATTCGCATTGAGTTGATTGTCAGCGGCGTGGATGACCAGGGCGCCTGGGACTGTGGTCTGGAGTTCGACTATGCCAACACGGAGTCCTTTTATTGCCGTCCCCTGCAGCTGGATCAAGGCTGTCAGGAGCGGATGCCCGTTCCTGAGCAGGCTGTCGGGATACACGTGGCGTTCTTGCCGCCCATGTCTGGCCTGGCTGCCGTTGAGACGCGGCTGGATCCGGGCGCTCTCAATGTGCGTATCGGTGAAGGTCGTACCGCTGAGGTGTTGCGGAATCTTTGTTATATTGTGTGTCAAAAATAACTGGAATAGTGGTCTGAATTAACGCGTCAGATTGACAGACTTTTTGGTGTGCGACTAAAAGAGCCTCACTACTTAGAAGAAAGGGATTGGTAGTTTAGGGCTGATGAGAGGTTTAGGTAGGGCGGACCATGGTGGTCAGAGAGAATCTTCCACGGCTCCCCTGGAGTTTTCTTCTCCTTGTCAAGCATGGACAAA
>JXQG01000003.1 GCA_001007665.1 Candidatus Synechococcus spongiarum SP3
AACATTCTCTTGAATGAAGGCCTGCGCGCCTGGATGGCCAACGCCGACCAGCCTCACGAACGCTTCCTATTCCCTGAAGAGGTCCTCCCACGTGGTAACGCTCTCTAATCCTTCCCTCGGCGGCAGCCTGGACCAGGACTCCACCGGCTACGCCTGGTGGGCTGGAAACGCCCGCCTCATCAATCTTTCGGGTCGCCTCCTGGGCGCCCATGTTGCCCACGCCGGCCTCATGGTCTTCTGGGCCGGGGCCATGATGCTCTTCGAGGTGAGTCACTATACCGCTGACAAGCCCATTTACGAGCAGGGTTTCCTCTGCTTCCCCCATGTGGCCCTCCTGGGCTACGGGGTTGGACCCGGCGGCGAGATTACCAGCCTTTATCCCTTCTTTGTGGTGGGGGTGCTGCACCTGGTGTCCTCGGCCGTGCTGGGCGTCGGCGGCCTCTACCATGCCCTGCGCGGCCCCGACGTGCTGGAGAACTACTCGGCCTTCTTCTCCCAGGACTGGCGGGACAAGGATCAGATGACCAATATCATTGGCTATCACCTGATTCTCCTGGGGGTGGGCTGCCTACTGCTGGTGTTTAAGGCCATGTTCTTTGGCGGTGTGTATGACACCTGGGCTCCTGGGGGTGGCGATGTGCGCATGATCACCAATCCAACCCTGAGCCCTGCCGTCATCTTCGGCTATCTGGCGCGCTCCCCCTGGGGAGGCGAGGGCTGGATTGTCGGTGTGGACAACATGGAGGACATCATCGGTGGCCACATCTGGTTGGGGATCACCTGTATTTTCGGTGGCATCTGGCATGTGCTGACCAAGCCCTTCGGCTGGGTGCGCCGGGCCTTCATCTGGAACGGCGAAGCCTACCTGAGCTACAGCCTGGGGGCCCTCAGCCTGATGAGCTTCATTGCCTCCACCTTTATCTGGTTCAACAACACCGCTTATCCATCCGAGTTCTGGGGACCCACCAACGCTGAAGCCTCCCAGTCCCAATCCTTCACCTTCCTGGTGCGGGACCAGCGCTTGGGCGCCAACATCGGTTCCGCCATGGGGCCCACCGGTCTGGGCAAGTACCTGATGCGCTCCCCCACCGGCGAGATCATCTTTGGTGGCGAGACCATGCGCTTCTGGGACTTTCGTGGTCCATGGCTGGAGCCTCTGCGGGGTCCCAACGGTCTCAGCCTGGAGAAGCTGCAGAATGATATCCAGCCCTGGCAGGTGCGTCGCGCAGCGGAGTATATGACCCATGCTCCCAATGCCTCCATCAACTCCGTGGGCGGCATCATTACCGAGCCCAACGCAGTAAACTACGTGAACCTGCGCCAATGGCTGGGTGGCGCCCAGTTTGTTCTGGCCTTCTTCTTCCTGGTGGGTCACCTCTGGCATGCTGGTCGCGCCAGAGCCGCCGCGGCCGGTTTCGAGAAGGGCATCGACCGGGAGGCTGAGCCCGTTCTGGCCATGCCGGATCTGGACTAAGCCTTCTTTGCCCTCGACCAGGCTCCCTGCAGCAAACCACAGCCCCCGCTCAGGGGGCTTTTTTGTGGCCGCCCATCCCCCACAGCTCAACCACGCTGAACCCCCACTCCACCAGATGATGCCGTAGCCAGGGCAGACTCAATCCCATCACGTTGGAGACACAGCCCTCAATGGCGTCAATCAACAGGCCGCCCCGCCCCTCCAGGGCAAAGGCGCCAGCGCAGCCCAAGGGCTCGCCCGTGGCCACATAGTGTTGGATGATGGCCTCATCCACCGCGGCAAACCGTATCCGGGTCACCACCGCGCCCTGACAAGCCCGCTCCAGAGCACCATCAAGAAGGCAGTGGCCGGTGTACAGCGCGCCCCACTGACCTGCCAGGGCACGCCAGCGGCGGACGGCTTCGTCCGCAGACGTGGGTTTGCCTTGAATGACTCCCCGGGACACCAGCACGGAGTCACACCCCAGCACCAGGGGGCCTGGATGGGGCAAGCGCTCCAGCACGGTTCCGGCTTTCCCCTGGGCCAGGGCGGTGACCAATTGACCCGGCTCCGTTGTCTTGGGGAGGCTGTCCTCATCAAAACCACTGACCTGTACATGAAAGGGGATCCGGGCCTGCTCCAGCAGACGGCGCCGGGAGGGAGAGGCCGAGGCCAGAATCAATGGAAACGGTTGTTGGGATGATGGGGGCATCACAGGTGAGCGCCAACTGCTCCAAAATTGTCCGTTGCTGTGGCCATGGAACTTGCCATTGAGAAACAGGCGGCCCGGCGCGCAGACCGTGCTGCCCGCTGTAGCCCCCTGCGCCGCCGCTGCTTCGCAGCCTTGCAGGAGGGTGCCGTGAGCCTGGCTGATCTTTGCGCTTCGGACTCCCCCTTCACCACCAGGCCCCTGAGCGAGGCGCAAGCGGATCAGTTGGTGCGTTGGCTGCTGCAGGTGGGCCTCCTGCGCCGTGAAGTGGATGGCCAGGGGTTAACGGATCGGGTGCGGCTCACCCCTCTGGGCCGTCGGGTGGTGGCCGGCTGGCCGGAGGGACACTGCCCCCCGGTCTCATGGCAGGAGCGCTGGACGAACGGGTTGCGGCGCTGGCTCAGCATTTGGTCATGAAGACGTCATCACCGCCCCCTCTCATGGTTCTCGGCACCAGCAGCGGGGTGGGCAAGTCCCTCGTCACGGCAGGACTGTGTCGCCTGTTGCGGCGCCGTGGGGAGCAGCCCGTCCCCTTCAAGGGGCAAAACATGAGCCTCAATGCCTACGTGGATGAAGACGGCGGTGAAATGGCCTATGCCCAGGCCATGCAGGCCTGGGCTGCCGGACTGACCCCTTGCGCGGCCATGAACCCGGTGCTGTTGAAGCCCTGCGGCAATGGCAGCAGCGAGGTGATCCATCTGGGGCGCTCGGTGGGGGTCAGCCGGGCGGAGGATTACTACCGGGACTGGTTCCGTCCGGGTTGGTTGGCCATTCGCCGAGGTCTGGACATCTGCCAGCGGCGACAAGGACGGCTCCTGATGGAAGGGGCTGGCAGTCCGGTGGAGGTGAACCTGCAGCCACGGGACCTGACCAACCTTCGCCTGGCCCAGTTTTTGCGGGCCCGTTGCATTTTGGTGGCTGATATTGAGCGTGGTGGGGTCTTTGCGCAGATCATGGGCACGCTCCAGCTTCTGCGGCCTGTGGAGCGCTCCCTGATGGCAGGCTTGCTGATCAACCGCTTCCGTGGTCAGCGCAGCTTGTTTGACGAGGGACGCCGTTGGCTGGAGCAGCACACCGGCCTGCCGGTGTTGGGTGTTCTGCCCTGGCTGGGGGAGCGGTTTCCGCCGGAAGACTCCCTGGATCTCCTGGAGCGCCAGGCCCGCAAGCCCGCAGCCGAGTTGCGTCTGGCCGTGCTGCGTCTGCCGTCCATCAGCAACTTCTCAGACCTGGATCCCCTCGCCGCGGAAGCCACGGTCCAGTTGGATTGGCTGTTGCCCACGGACACCGTGGACCGGTATGATGCCGTCCTGCTGACCGGCAGCAAGCAAACCATGGCGGATCTCAAGGCCATGCAGGCTGCCCGGATGGATGAACGCCTGCAACGGTATGTGGCCGCCGGTGGCGTGGTGTTGGCCATCTGCGGCGGTTTACAGATGCTGGGGCAACGGCTGCATGATCCCCACGGCCTGGAAGCGGAGACCCCAGGGGACAGGGAGGGTCTGGGGCTCTTGCCCCTGGTGACCACATTCGGACCCGACAAGGTGCAACGGCAGTGGACCACCACCGCCACATGGCCGGAACCCGGTCAATCCTGCACGGGTTTTGAGTTGCACCATGGCCGGACCACTGCGCTGACCCATGGGGTGCAGCCGCTGTATGCTCGATCCGGTCTGGGCTGGGTGAGTCCCTGTGGCCGCGTGGCGGGCACCTATCTCCACGGCTGCCTGGAGGCCGGACCATGGCGTCGCCACTGGCTCAACCGGCTGCGGCGCCGCCGTGGCCTGCCGCCCTTGCCCACAGCCGTTCCCCACCATGCCGCCCAGCGGGATCGGCTCCTGGATCGCCTTGCCGACGCCCTGGCCGAAGATGTCAATCTGGAACCCTTGCTGCGCTGATCGTCATGTCCCCATCGCTCCTGTCCCACCAGGTTCCCGTGTCCTGGGAGGATGAAGACCCCGTCCCCATCCCGGTGGGCACCCCCTGGCTGACAGCAGCACAGATCCTGGGGCACGCCATCCCTACGGGTTGTCTGTACGGCAGTTGCGGCGCTTGCGAGATTGAAGTCAACGGCCATGTGGTGCGGGCCTGCATCAGCAGCGTGTGCAGGTCCCAAGGGACGCTGAAGGTGGAACTGGCGACAGATCCCTATTGGTAGGACGAGACAGGCCATCCCGAGCATGCGCCAGGAGCCATGCGGCGGCGAGATCTACTGAACCTGGGGGCAGGCGCCGCTGCGTTCAGCCTGGCGGAGTTGGCCTGGCAGCAGGTCGATCGTCTCGCCCTGGGCGCCGAGAAGGACGCCACCATGGAACCCCTCGGCGCCTGCACCCCTGGGGAAGATCCACTGCAGGCCTTGCTGGATGGCAACGCCCGGTTCGTGAGCTTCGAGAGCCGCTACCAGCAGGCATCCTCCCAGGCGATACGGCAACGGCTATGGGCCGACTACTGACAAGACAACTGCCACCTGATGGGCGCTGTGCTGGCGGAAAGCCAGGCGCCCTGGGCCGGGATCATCACCTGTGCAGATTCCCGCGGGCTACCCAATTGGATCTTTGACGTCAATCCCGGGCAACTGTTTGTTGTGCGCAGTGCCGGTAACACGGCCTTCGACGACGCTGTAGCCTCCATGGAATATGCCGTGGCCAATTTGAGTGTCTCCTTGATCATGGTGCTGGGCCACAGCTGCTGGGGCGCCGTTCCCAGAGGACTGCAAGACCTGGAGCAGGGGGTGGAGCACAACGCCCGCAGCGCGGCAGAGTCGCTCGCCAGCAAGAGCCAGGTGTTGGCCCGAGCGGTCCAGGCTGGCACATTGAAGATTTATGGAGCGGTTTATGATATCGTCAGTTCTCGGGTTCGCTTGGTGTAACGCCCTTTTCCGGGACATGTCCGGAACCGGTGCGGTTCAGTCAATCTCCACGAGCCATCAGTCAATCTCCACGAGCCAACTGCCCTGGTAGACAGGGATTTGCACTTGGCCCGGCGCAGTGGCATAGCCATTGAACTGGTAGAAGCCGATGGTGGGATTCCGCATTTTCAGCTCCACAACAATGGTTTCGGACTGAGGGATGGGCGCATCGGGTGTCATCCTGATCACCCCTGGCTCCAATTCGGTCACTTCCGACAACGTAAAATAATCTTCACAACGGGTCCTGGTGCCTGCAAACACCGATTTCTGTATGCAATCATAACCAATCTTCACGCTGTCAACATCAATCTTTCCACGCCATTTCTCAAAAATTTCTGGAGCAACAACTGTCAACTCTAAAATTGCATGTTTTCTGACTTTTTTGGGAAGAATCAACTTTACGTTCGATCGCCGACGTGCTTTATTGTTACTGATTCGATAGTCGAGACGAACGTAATCGGGATCCTGCCGCCAGCGGAATTCCAGCAGACTGGTTTGTGCCAGAGAAGGGACAGAAAAGGAAACCAGGAAGAGACCGGTGGCCAGAGCAAGAAAACGATTCATGGACAAAGAACAAAATACCCTGTAGCAGGCAATGAAATCTAGCGTTGCCATAGCGCCACTGTCAATGTGTCAATTTCTAAACTGTCTCATTGCCTATGGGGAAAGGTCGTGGCAAGTCGTGGCAAGTCATGGCAAGATTTCTGCTAACTTGCCATGGGGCTGCCTGGGAGCAACAACGCCATGAATGTTCATGATTCCATTCTTGACCTGATTGGCAACACTCCTCTGGTGCGGCTTCGGAGAATTCCAACCGTGGACTGCAAAAGTGAAATTCTCTGTAAGCTTGAATCCTTTAATCCAACAGCTTCCGTCAAAGACAGAATATCTGTTGCCATGATTAACCAGGCCGAGAAGGATGGCCTGATTTCTCCCGCCGCCACAACGCTCATTGAACCCACCAGCGGTAACACAGGAATTGCCTTGGCCATGGTGGCTGCCGCCAAGGGGTATTCCATCATTCTGGTGATGCCGGACTCCATGAGCGTTGAGCGCCGCGCCATGTTGCGGGCTTATGGTGCGCGCCTGGAACTGACTCCCGGCAGCGAGGGCATGGCCGGAGCCTTGCGCCGGGCCAATGAGCTGCTGCAGGACATGCCCAATGGTTTTCAGTTGCAACAATTTCGCAATCCAGCCAATCCAGGGATTCATACCAGTACCACGGCAGAAGAACTCTGGCGGGACACCGAGGGTGGAATTGACATTCTGGTGGCCGGGGTGGGGACTGGAGGCACCATCACGGGCTGCGCCGCCGTCTTGAAGCAGCGCAAACCAGGGCTGATGGCTGTTGCCGTGGAGCCCGCGGGCAGTCCGGTCCTCTCGGGAGGGAAGCCGGGCCGCCATGGCATCCAGGGCATTGGCGCCGGCTTTGTTCCCGATATTCTTGACCAAAGCCTGATTGACGAGGTCATGACCGTACGGGACGAGGACGCCATGCACATGGGCCGTCGCCTGGCTCGGGAAGAGGGGCTGCTCAGTGGGGTGAGCAGTGGCGCTACGGTAGCGGCTGCCTTGCGCTTGGCCGCTCGCCCCCAACTGCGGGGCAAGCTCATCGTTGCCGTCCTGGCCAGCTTTGGCGAGCGCTACCTGAGTACGCCCATGTTTTCCGGAGAAGCCACGTCTCCATCAGGAGCCCTGCTCTGATGACCAGGGACTTCTACAAAGAGCTGGGGCTGTCCCCCGCAGCAACGGCCGCAGACATCAAAGTTGCCTATCGTCAACTGGTTAAGCGCCACCATCCCGATGCCGGCGGAGACCTGCAACGGATTGTTGCCATCAATCTTGCCTATGGCGTGCTCAGCCAGGCGGAGACACGCCAAGCCTATGATGCGACGCAGCAGGGCAACGTCCAGAGGCAGGCGGCCGATCGCGCTCGAAGCTGGAGGCAGCCGCGACGCCCGTCTCCTCCCTCTCCCAATGCCGCTGGGGAGGCGCATCAATGGCTCCGTGTAGTGTTTGACCCCGCCAATCGCCAGCTTTCCAAAATCATCACCCCGTTCCCCGGGCAATTGCGTTCCCTTTCAGCCAATCCCTATGACGACAGAACGATGGCTGCTTTTTGCCGCTATATTTCAGATAGTCAACGGCGGGTTGATCTCGTTCAAGCCCTCTACCAAGGCTGCTGTGCCCCGCCTGCCCTTACAGATCTCTCCACTGACCTCTACCGGTGTTTTCGCCATGCCCAAGAGGGGTTGTCCCAGCTCAGTCTCTACACCAGAGGTTATGTGGACGACTATCTGAGAGACGGCCGTGAGGTGATGCGCCTGGCCCGACAGTTGCGCCATGGCCTTCAGCAAAAGCGCCGCCACCTTCACGGATAAATCCTCAGCACATCCACGGGGAGCCACACGTCGGGAACCGGCAGCCGCCACCGGATCAAGGCCACGTCAGGCTTCACCTGCAGCAATTCACCAGGGCCAAGGAACATGTAGTCCGGCGGCTCGGGATCACTGGCAGCGCGGCTGGAATCCGCCAGGTAGGCATGGCGATCGACGTTCACCAGGCTTCCTTTCTTCAGCTTCAGGGGGGACCGGGCTTTGTCTGCAGGAGGTGGAGAGTCTGTTGGCGCCATGGCGCAATCGTGGCAATTCCGCGATAGTAACAAGCCACGTCCACCGGGGATGGACGCCGCCACCTTCTAGAGTCGGGGCAGAACTCCGCGCTTCTTCCGGCAATGCGACTGTTCACCACTGGCTGTACAGGGTTCATTGGCCATGCTTTGGTCCCGGCCCTGGAAGATGCCGGCCATGAACTCATCCTTGCTACCCGGCATCCCGACCGGGCGCGTCGCCTCTCCTCCAAAGCGCAGGTGGTGGTTGCCGACACCCGCCAACCCGGTCCATGGCAAGCCCACGTGGCCACGGCGGAGGGGGTGATCAATCTGGCAGGGGAGCCCATCGCCGAGAAACGCTGGACCGACGAGCACAAAACCCTGCTCCAGCAAAGTCGGATTGCCACCACCCGGAACCTGGTGGAGCCCATCGCCGCTGCCGACCCCGGTCCCCAGGTGCTCATCAGTGCAAGCGCCGTGGGCTACTACGGCACCAGCGAGACCAGGGAGTGCTCTGAAGTCAGCGCCTGTGGCGCGGATTTTCTGGCCCACCTGTGTCAGGAGTGGGAAGCGGCCACCCAGCCCGCGCAGCGCTGCTGTCGTGTTGTGGTGCTGCGCATTGGCATTGTGCTGGGGCCTGACGGTGGCGCCCTGGGCAAAATGCTGCCCGTGTTCCGTTTGGGTGTCGGTGGACCTGTGGGCAGTGGCCGCCAGTGGATGAGCTGGATTCATCGCACCGACCTTTGTCGGCTGATCGTGGCTGCTCTGACAGACCCGGCATTCCGGGGCGCCTACAATGCCGTTGCCCCCAGCCCTGTCACCATGGGGGAGATGGCCGCTTCCCTGGGACGGGTCATGGGACGTCCCAGCCTGCTGCCTGTGCCGTCTCCCCTGCTCCAGGCCCTGTTGGGGGATGGGGCCATGGTTGTGCTCAAGGGTCAAAAGGTGCGCTCCGACGGCCTCAAGGAGCGTGGTTTCAACTTTGCTTATCCACGGTTGTCCGAGGCCCTGGAGGACATTGTTCACGCCCCGTCTTGAGACGCAACAACCACTGCCGGCCGCCACTGAGGAGCGCCGCTGCCATGAGCAGACCAATGGCGGGCATGAACAGGGGTGTCCAGAGTTGCTGAAAGCGCCCCAGGGGCTGGTCCAGTCCCTGGCTATGGAGCCCCACCGCCACCAGAAACCAGAGGGCGCCAACCATGACCATAAACACATTGACCACCAGGATCCGATCCACCCAGGTCCTGCATGTCTGGAATCGGCCGGTCCGCTTCCCCATCAGTTCAGACTTCCGAGAATCGCTTGCGCCATGGCCTGACTGCCGCCACGGCGCCCAATCCTCTCATGGGCGGTGTGCAGGCAAATGGTGGGCACATCCCCGTCCCGAAGCAGCACCATCAGCAGCCGCGCCGTGTCCTTGGCGTTGGCAACAGAGCCCGGTGGACCCATGCCACAAAACACCGACGGCCCCAGCAGGCGCTGCTGAGCTTCCGCGAATCGGGATGTAAACTGCGGTCCGGCACCAGGCATCTGCAGGATTGGCTTTGCCAGACCCACGGCCTGCTCCGTGGCGGTCCCGGCCATGGCCACCAGCAACTGGCTGCCATGGAGCACATCTGCAAAGCGCCCCCAATAGAGTTCCACCCCCATGGAGCCATGGGCCAACTCCAAGGCCGCGGCGCCGGGGCCACGGGACCTGTGCCGCTGCAGGCGCCAGCCCTGTTGCGCCGCCACGGTTGCCAGGTGATCCACCGTGATCTCCTTCACCAGCGCCGCAGCCAGTCCCAGGGAGCTCCCGTTCAGGCGCCGGGGCAGATGCGCCAGCATGGTCAACATCAGGGCCAGGTTGTTGAGTGCTTCCGGCAAGCGGCTACCGGGCAACAGGCCGACACGGGGATGGTAGAGAGACGGCAGCGGTGCGGCGCTGACGCCCACGGCATCCAGGAAGGGATTGCCGAGAAACTCCACCCTTCGCCCCAGTTGGGTGCTCAGATCGGCGGCGGTGAACCGGTCACGGCTGAACACGCCAAGAAACCGCTTGCTGCGCAGGCTCGGGCCACAGGGCCATGGCAACGTCAGCCTGCCCTCGTAGTGGCTGGAATAGGCCACCAGGTAGCAGAACGTCGGACGGCGACTCAGGCGGGCCACCACCACGGGCACCACGTCGCCAACGGCCACCACGGCGTCGTAGTGGCGGGCAAACCGCGCTGCGGCGATGGATTGCCTGAGTCCATCAATGGTTTGACCATTGCAGAGCTCTTGGAGGATTCCCCCAAGGCTTTGGTAGCCCATGCCATGGGTGGGGAAGCTGCGGGTCGCAACCGCCTCCTTGGGGATGTCAAGCTGTCGGTAGGCCTCTCCATGGCCCACCAGGGGGAATGCAACAGCATGGGCCCCCAGCCGAATCAAAGCCTGGCCCAGGTAGGCGCCGCTGAGGTCCTCCCCGTGGCCATTGCTCACGAGCAACAGCCTTGGCCCATGGGAGCGGATCATGGTTGTGGGAGCAGGGGATGGCCAGGGTTGCTGATCACCTGTCGGGGGACGGGAGGATCCAGGTCTCGACCTTACGCAAGGCCTGCCAATCTCCACGGCGTTCCAAGCCATCCACGATGGACTGTCGGAGCTCTTCCCTGATGTCTGGGGCCATGGTCAGCACCTTCTGGATCTGCTGAATCTGCTCCCTGACCCCCTTGGTGTTGGTTTCCAGCATGGCCAGGCTGAGATTGAGACGGGCCTGAGGATCCTGGGGGGTCAGCCGCACCGCCATGTGCCCCGACTTCAAGGCCGCCAGGGGGCGGTCGGCCAGGAGCTGCAGCCAGCACAGGCAGGTCCAGGCAGCGCCATGATTGGGAGAACTGCGGACAATCTCCAAAAACGTGGGGAGCAATTCCTCGGCACTGCTTCCCTTTTGGTAAGCCGCCAGGGCCTGCTCAAATGGACCCTGCGCCTCATCATCAGCCTCCCTGGTGGAGATGGTGTCATCAACCATGCTCGATGTGTCCAGATCCTGCACTCGGAAGCCCAGGCTATGGCATAGCAGTATGCCATAGCTACCCTCCAGCGCCGCCTTATCCAACGCCATGTCATTCAAGGTCAAGCTCTTCCCGCAGCATTTGCCTTCGCCCATCCCCTTCCCCACGGCCTGGCTCCTGGTGAGCCTCCTTACCCCCGCGGCAGCCCTGGGCCAGGCTGGGGCGCCAACCCAAAGCCTTGCCGTCCGTGCCCAGGTGTGTGGTCCTGTACGGGGGGAACGTCAACCCCGGCCTCCGGCCTCCACCTGTGTGGACCTGGAAGTGCCGGCCACGCCGCAGGAGTATGCCATTGGCTTGATGGGGCGCTCCCGCCTGCCGCCAGAGCGGGGCATGTGGTTTCGCTTTGATCAACAGGATGCCAGCATCTGGATGCGCCATACGCTGATCCCCCTGGATCTGGTGTTCCTGGAGCGGCAGGATCTCCATGGGTCTTTGGGTGGCTCTTCGGGGGAAGCGCTTTCCGTGGCGCGCATCGTGAGGGTGGTCCATGATGTCCAGCCCTGCCCCGGCCTGCCCTGCCCCAGCTACAAGGCCGGACAATCCGTTGACCATGTGGTGGAGCTGGCTGCTGGCGAAGCCCGGCGGCGCAACTGGACGGAGGAGACCATCCTGGAATTCAGTTGGCTGGAGGATCCTGGTGGGGAGAACGACCACTCACAATCAACACGGGATTGAGGGGCTGGAGACGGGTGTGCCCCCCCACCGGACAACCGCGGCTGATCTGCGCCTGCAGGCTATGCACCTCCAGACCGGCGTCCCTGAGTTGATGGCGCACAGCGGCAAAAGCCTCCAACGTGGCCAGGGGAAGAACAATGCGACCGCCGGGCTTGAGGCGCGCCGCCGCCTGTTTCAGCATTGCCCGACGATCTCCACCCCCGCCAATCAGCACCCGATCCGGATCGGGAAGCTTGTGAAGAACGGCCAGAGCGGAGGCCCCGTGGAGATGGAGCCGCTGCAGATCACATCCCACGGCGCAGGCATTGCGCTGGATCAGGGGAACAGCCCCCACCCGCCGCTCTACCGCATGGAGTTCCAGTTGGGGTCGCAGCCGCATGGCCTCCAGCCCCACACTGCCCACACCAGCCCCCAGATCCCACATCACCCCGCTGCGGGGCAGGTTCAACTCCGCCAGCAGCAGCACCCGCACTTCCCGTTTGGTCATGAGACCTGGATGATCCTCGTGCTGATGCCAGACGCCGTCATCCAGGCCAAACCAGGGCAAGGGCTCAACACGGGGCCTGGGGCGGCGCAGCAGGACCATCAGATTGAGGGGGTCCACGTCCGTGGGCATCTCATCGGACTGCACTTGGCGCAGGCACTCCGTGGGATGCCCAAGACGTTCCGCCAACCAGAGGTCGTAACAACTGGTCATCTGGGTGGACCGGAGGACGGCCGCCACGTCCTCCGGTCCACCCTGGCACGGATCCGTCAGCACCACCAGGGCGCTGGGATGGCGGCGTAGCGTGGCCGCCAGACTGTCGGCGTCACGGCCATGGAGGCTCACCCACGTGGCGTCCTGCCATGGACGCTTGAGCCGCGCAAACAACTGCTGCATGGAAGTGGCCGCGGGATAAAAGACAAGGTCTTTTTGGGAAAACCGCTGCAGCAACGCACGGCCCAAACCAAACCAGAGGGGATCCCCGCTGGTGAGCACTACGCAATGCTTCCCCTGACGGTGCCGCTGGGTGAGCCACGCCAGCGCTGCCTCCAACGGATCCATGCTGTGTACCTCTTGGGTCTTGGATCGGGGTTGGAGTCGCTCCAGCACCCGCCGAGGAGCCAGCAAGCAGTCACAACAGCTCAGGAGTCGGCGCTGGGGAGCCGCCATGGTGTCGGGGGCTCCCGCGTCACAGCCGATCACGTCAATCCTGGCCATGGCCTAAGCGGGTTCTCGTGCAGAAGGTTGCAGATCAAGGTTCAGGCTCAGGTAGCAGGTGGGGTAAGACCACAGGACAGACGGAAAGCCGTAGTGCGGTCTCTCCTGGACCGGTGAACCGCGCCGGCCCACGCCACCTGCTGGGAAACAGAAGAACGGCATCTCTGCTGAACTCCTCACGAAATACATAGTCCCATGCCTGCCCTGCCCCCGGACTCAGCGAGTGATTCGCCCCAAGCGTCCATGTAGGGGCACTGGCACTCCTGTTTAATACACTCACAACAAGCGGATTGATGGACTGGACAAACGAATTGATACCTTGAGAGACGACCTGAAAGCCAGTGAGACCAGGCAGCGGGAAGACATGAGGAAGCTACGGTCTGACGTAAAAGAGCTTGGCTCCAGGTTGGATCGCCTGGTTGAGAGCCTCTTGGCCAGCCTACGCACGGTGGTGGGTCGGATGTCAGCGTGTCTCATTCGCAGCGGGGAGATGGCGGCTGCCGAATCTCGCCTGCTCCACTTCTGCGCTGTGTGAGCTGAGGGCATTGCGACACAACTGGATGCGCAGAGAATTCTCATACTCGTTCAGCAAAGGGCTGGCCCCGCAGCCTTGAGGGTGGAGCAAATCAGGATCCAGGACGAGGCGCTTCAGAGCGTCCCAGCAGTAGAGGCCCTCGTGGGGGCGCACTCTGCAGAACCATGGCGTGTGTGCCTCAGCGGCTGAGATGCCTTCAGTAACATGGTGGGCAATTGCAGTGGGGATAGGAAGCAGCAGCAGGGCCAGGAGAAGGGGGCGCAGAATCGTAGAGAGACAAGGAAAACGGCAGGCCAGAATTACAGAAAACAGGATTGCAGAAAATGAATTGGAAAATCTGATAGGTGTAAAAGCCATAAGAAAGGAGGAAACAATATCAATTCCAGCATGGGGCTGATCGAAAATGCGAGTCTATTTTAAGACCAATCTAAGATCTGCAAGAAGTTGGCAGTGGAGAGGATTTCAGGTTTTGGCGCTGTCGCAGGTAAGCCCAGGATAATACAGGGCCATAATTAGCTGAAGTTCTTCTTTTTCATCAGTGAATCTATCGATCTTCAATTCATAATCTTCACCTGCATCAACGAGCAATCCAAGGGAGAGAATGCCCGTAAGGGCCAAAGGAAGCAGTGACTTCATTTTGAATAGAGCGGCGATTCTGAAGAGATAGAGCCAAAAGCCAGTGGTGGAGAGGGTCACAGCAGCTCAGGAGTTGGCGCTGGGGAGCCGCCATGGTGTCGGGGGGCTCCCGCGTCACAGCCGATCACGCCAATCCTGGCCATGGCATTGTTTCAAGAGGGCTTAATTCGCGAAACATTAGGCCTGGCATTGCCCACGCGCCGTGGAGGCAGGTTCTGGGTGATGGTTGATGTCCAGGTTTGCTGGGATGAAACCATGGGAGATCGCTGTCCAGGTCTTTAATGGCAATGCCGCGGGAGCGGCGCAGCAGGTCCTTGAACTGGCGGTGCTGCCCAGGCAATGATCTGGTGTGAATAGTGTCAACGAGCGCCAGCAGCTTCAAGAAGCTGTACGATATTCCAATGTTTCTTTACGCGTGCAATGTCGAGAGAGGTCTCACCATTGTGATCTGTAGCTTTAAGATCAGCACCAGCATCGACCAGAGCTTGAGCAACTTCTGAATGTTCATGCTGAGCTGCCAAGTGAAGTAATGTCTTGCCATGATTGTTTCTAGCTTGAAGATCAGCGCCAGCCTCGATCAGAATTAGAACAGCTTCTAAATGTCCTTCCTCAGACGCCAAGTGAAGTACTGTCTTGCCACGGCTGGTTTTCGCATGAAGGTCAGCGCCAGCAGCGATCAGAATCAGAGCAACTCTTGAATGTCCATGAAAAGACGCCAAGTGAAGTGGTGACGCGTCAAGGTTGGTTTTCGCATCAAGATCAGCGCCACCATTGACCAGGATTTGCGTAAATTCCGAATATCCAGTCCGAGCTGAAAAGATGAGTGGTGTCGCGCCATTTTTATCTGTAGCATTAACATAGGCGCCAGCATTGATCAGGGCTTGAGCAATTTCCGAATGCCCTTCCAGCGCCGCCACGTGAAGTGGTGTCAGGTCTTCATTGGCTGTTGCATTCCAATTGGCGCCAGCGTTGATCAGGGCTTGAGCAGCTTCTGCATGTCCTGCTCTAGTTGCCAAGTGGAGTGGTGTAAAGCCACAGTCGTTTTTAGCATTGGGGTCAGCGCCCGCTTGAATGATCGTTTGTATTATCTCAGGCTAGCCGTTCTCTGCTGCCTTAAACAGTCCAGCAACAAGTTCTTCCTTGCCGACGCCATGGTGAATTAAAGCCTTTACATGATTTAAATTGCCAATTGTAGACGCTGCAACCAATAGCGATGGCTGGGAAGAACCATAGTGAGCTCTCAAGTTTCCTAAGCTTGGTATTCCAAGGCCACGGGAAGTAGCTAGTGAGACCACTGCTTTCAAGCCCGTCCCCAAGAGACGACCAGCCACAGAGAGGGCAGAGAAAAAGCGGCGAATCCAGAGCCTTGTCCCCCAAGGCCCATCGCACGCAAGTGAGACCAGCGCTTTCCAGTGCTTTCAAGCCCGTCCCCAGAAGACGACCAGCCGCAGAGAAGCCAGAGAACATCACCACAGGGTCTTCCGAAAGAGTGAGCCTACCACATATCCCAATTCCATAGGAGCTTGAAGAAAAAGTCCTAAGAAATTACTGGAAAACCGCCCTACCTCTGTTAAAGATCTACAATAACCTGGAATTGAAAGTGAGGAGATAATGAGCAAGGTGTCAGCGCCCCCGGAAGCCGTTGTCCCAGGATGTTCCCTTGGCCGTGCTCAATGGAATCTCGCTTGGGGTTCCGCTCTCAGTTGAAGCCGACGCCATGCTTATAGATGGACAAGTCATCGACCGGGAAACGCCCACATGGCGTCGTTCCCGACCATCTGGTCGTAAGAAAAGAGCGCCACGCCATCGGCGCCCGCCTCTTGCGCATCACCCCACTGGCGCCACAAGCCCGCCGGCTGATCCGTGAACTTGTACGCCCCCAGACCGATCACCACCTCCCCGGTGGCTTCGTTCCCATCCTTCACCCCCTTGGCGGCGAGGACGCTGCGGCTGATTTGCGCAGCCAGACGTTCATCCTCGGTGTAGTTCATCACCACGGCCCTATCCAGAAATCCGTCTTCCAACCAGCCTCGCCAGTCCTGAAAGGCGGACAGATAGGCCCGTTCCGCCCATGGAAGCACTGCAGCGGAAACAACAACGTCCTGCCTGATCTCTTTGGTGGTTTCATAAACACCCCGCACCGCAGCCGTCACTTGCGCTCGCCGCCAGTCGTCCCACGCCGCAGCATCGTCACTTGTCGCTTGCGCGTCTGCACGGGGGGCGACGCGCCCGCTTGCTTGCTCGAAACGGGACACGGAGGCCTCATTGTATCCAAAATCAAGACGCGGCGGGAAGCGGGAGCCCGGTGAGATGGGTAATGCGTAGGGGTAGCGGATGTAATCCAGGTGGACCCCCGCCAGCCGCGGATAGTTGCGCACCAGATGGGCCGCCAGGTCGATGATGCGCTGGCGCACGTCGGGATTGCCCGGATCCAGAAAAATGCCCCGGGTCCCCAGGCCAAAACCCTTCGCCCATGCGGGTGCTCCCGAGGCAGGGTAGTCGAGGAGCGAATGGCCGTATTGATCCCGGAGGACGGCTTCTTCCCCCAGTTCCTGGATGATGGGCGCGTTTTCGTTACTGGCCAGGGCGTAGGCGTTGATCCAGCCATGGATGCGGATGGGGCACCCGTGGTCTTGTCCCTGGGAGGCCAGATCCAGCAGGAGCGCCAGGGGCTCCTGCCCGAACCGCTGTGCGGGAGCATCGTCAGCCAGGGACGTTGTGAACCATGAGCGGCCCGAGCGATAAACCTGAGCGTAAATATCCGTGACCCCTGTTGCCCGGGCCCGTTGCACCAGGGCCCTGATTGTTTCCGGGCTGTCCAGGGTTCTGTTGGCGCCCTCCGCCTGCACCCAAAGGCCCACTTCGAAGGCTGCGCCTGGGCAGGGATTCGTTGGGGAGTCCTCTGTCAGGTGATCTTTCGGGTGGTTTTTCGGGGAAGAGCAGCCGGACATCAGAAGCACGATGAGCAGGAGCCAAGGCGCTCCTGTGCGCGAGAGCCGCATCAACATGACAAGTTCTTCGGCGAGGGTGGATCATGATCAGCCATGGGAATTGGCGTGGCGTCTGGTGGCTGACTGCTGGTGCCCGGCCTGGGTCGGTGCAGGGTTTCCAACATCTTCGCCACGTCTGCCGCTGCATCGTTCCTGGCCAGGCGTCCCATGGCGGCAGCCATGGCCACCAGTGGATCCGGGGCAGGGGTCCCCATGGACAGGCGGGGTCCCAGCAGTCGTCGGACAGCGCGGCCCAGTGGTTCTCCATCGGGATTTTCGTGGACGACGACCGCAGCTCCAAAGGCGGCGACCGCGCCGGCATTGGCCTCCTGATGCCGATCCGACGCATGGGGATAGGGCACCAACACCGCTGGGCACCGGCTTGCCGCCAGTTCGCTGATGCTACCGGCGCCGGCGCGGCTGATGGCCAGGTCTCCATGCTGAAGGAGGCCAGCCATCTCCTCTGTGAACTGGCGCTCCACGCAGGCCGGATCCCGCAAGCTGCCCATTTCCGGATCATCACGCCCACAGAGATGAACCAGCCGACACCCTGCCTCCAGCCAGGGCCGGGCCTGTTGCCGCACCATGTGACTCAAGCCACGGGCCCCCTGGCTGCCGCCCATCACCACCAGCAACGGGCCGGATCCACGGGGCACCCATTCCGGCAACGGAGCCGGGCGGTAAAATTCGGAACGCACCGGTGTTCCTGTATACCAGAGGCGCTTGGGTGGGCGGTCAAGCCTTGTTGAGCTCCATCCCAGGGCCACCCCACTACAGCAACCGCCCAGCAGGCGGGTGACGCGGCCGGCAACGGCATTGGACTCGTGGAGCAGCACCGGCAGCCCAGCCAGCCGGGCCGCCAGAATGGCCGGTGCGGCAATGTACCCTCCTGTGGTGAACACCACGGTCATGCGTTGCCGGCGCAGCAGCCATCGCACCGCCCACACCGCCACAAGCAACTGGATCAGCCGCTGCAGCCGCTCCCGCCTCCCTCCCTGCAAGCCCCCCATGGCCACCCAGTGCAAGGGGTAGCGCTTGGGCACCAGGCGTCCATCCAGGCGCTCCCGCGTGCCCAGCCAATGGATGTCCCAGTGGGGAAGCATTTCCGCAACAGCCAGGGCCGGGAAGAGGTGGCCACCGGTGCCACTGGCGGCGATCAACAAGCGTGCCATGGCGATGCCCCCGCGAAAACGCGTACCGTAGGGAAGAGGCTTCCAGGAGCACACCCCATGTCCATCTTCGCCAAGCTGCTGCCCACCGCCACAGCCTGGGCTTTGGCTGGCGCCTCCCTGCTTCAGCCTGGGCAAGCGGCCCGGCTGGAGAGCCAACTGGTGGATCGTCTCCACCAAGCGCTCAACAACAACGACACCGCGGGGCTCACGGCCCTGATTGACCAGGAGGGAACTCTGGACTCCCGGCAACTGACCGCCCGGCTGGAGCGACTGACGGACAGCTTTGGACCACTCACATGGCAAGTGAGCCAAGGTCAGCCCCTCGGGGATGGCCGGGCGCGTCTGGAGTTGTCCGTCCGCGGCATGGGAGAGGTGGCAGGTGTTCTCTATCAGTTGGAGGTCACACAGACCTTGGCGGTCTCCAGCCACCGGGGGCAGATCCTCAGCCAGGAGGTGCTCAAGGAGGAATCATGGGTCTACAGTGGCGATCAGCGGCTGCCGGTGACCCTGCAAATCCCCGATGCTGTCCTGACTGGCCAGCGCTACGACGTGGACGTGATCCTGGATGTCCCCCTCAACAGTGGGCTGCTGGCGGGGGGCATTCTGGAAGTAAGCCCCTATACGGTGGAGACCATGGGCGCTCCCACCATTCAACTGGCCACTCTCAATGCTGGCGGCCTATTCAAACGCGTCCAGGCACCCTACACTCCCGGCGGCCAAACCTGGACCATCATGCTGGTGCATCCCGATGGCACGTTGATTGCCAGCAAACGGGTACAGGTGCGTGAGACGCCTCCCTTGGCCACGCCTCCCAACCTCCCCTGAGGTGGTCCCCATGCATCATACGAGCCTGGTGATGCTGTTGCTGCTCCTGGGATTTTCCATCATCCATAGTGGTGGCGCTGCCCTGCGGCTCTTGGGGGAACAGCACCTGGGTGTCCGGCTTTGGCGGCTGATCTTTGTGGGCGCCAGCCTGCCCATGGCCGTGCTGCTGGTGGCCTACTTCCTGACCCACCGCTACGACGGCCTGCGGTTGTGGAATCTGCAAGGTGTGCCCGGCATGGCGCCTGCCGTGTGGGTGTTGACGGCACTGGGTTTTGTTTTCCTCTATCCAGCCACCTTTCACCTGCTGGAAATTCCAGCCCTGCTCAAACCCCGGGTGCGTCTCTACACCACAGGGATTCTGCGCATCAGCCGCCATCCCCAGATGGTGGGTCAACTGCTCTGGTGCTTCAGTCACACCCTGTGGCTGGGGACCAGCTTTGCCCTCGTGGCCAGCCTGGGGCTCATGGCCCACCATCTGTTTGCCGTATGGCATGGGGACCGGCGGTTGCGCCAACGCTTTGGCGCAGCGTTTGAAGAGGTACGCCGCACCACCTCCGTGATTCCCTTTCAAGCGGTGCTGGATGGGCGGCAGCAGGTGGTTGCGTCAGAGTTCCTGCGTCCTGCCTACGGAGGTATTTTGTTGGCTGTGGTTGCATTCTGGTGGCTCCACCGCTGGATTGGGGCTGCCACAGCAGCTTTTAGCATCACCGGTCTGAATCACTTATTGCGCTGATATGGCTGGAGCCTGCCGTTGTGGTGGCGGTAATTTGACGTGGCACTGACCATTCTTGACTGATTGGCATCCGTCGTTTTCGGAATCTATAGCATGAACACCCGCGTTGATGCCATTGACACTCGCATCGACACCCTGGATTCCGAGCTCAACGACCCTATGGAGAATGTTGCCCAATTCTTCAGCGCCAGCAACAACTACTTTCGTAGTATGGACAGACAATCAGAACAAGCGCACGTCTCGTCACATATCCTTTCCGGACCCCTCGCCACACTCCACAGTAGCAATCACGACAGATTTGGGTGTGGCGCGGATGCACTGCTGTATGGAGAAAAGTGTACCGTTTTTCCTTTCACAATGGCGCCAGGCAACACATTGAAATCTGACATGCGACCATGGCGACTCCAGTGGCCAGTGCGGTTGTCTTCCTGCTGACGTGCTGCCCGTTGCCTGCCGCCATGGGGCCAGCAGGGTTGCTGGCCTCATCGCTGATCCTTCAGATGCTTACCGCACACTTGCCGACCGGAGAAACACTCAACACAGGTTGATCAGGTTCGTGGCTTGATCGGTAGATCAAAAACACGAATCCCGCTCCCGATCTCATGCTTGCTCATCAGGCCCTGGCCCCATGGACACCTTCACCATGGCATGGCGCAGCACCTCACCCTCCAGATGGTAGCCCCGCTGCAATTCTTCCATCACCACATCCTCTTCATACTCGTGGCTGCGCTCGCGCATGACCGCCTCGTGGAGAGACGGATCAAAGACCTGGCCCTTAACCTTCATGGGTGACACATTCAGCCGCTTCAGGACTGCAACCAATTGCTTGTATATTCCTTGATAGTCTTGGTGGACATCCTGAGCGCGTAGTGTTTCAAGTTTTTCAGGGGATAGGGCTTTGCGTGCTCTCTCAAAGTTATCAACAATAGGTAATATCTCGTGCAAGACTGCACAAGTATATCGAAGTTTAAGTTTATCTTTATCACGTTCACTACGACGACGAAAGTTATCAAATTCAGCAACACGTCGCATGATCTGATTGTCTTTTTCCTCGAGCTGCTGCTTGAACTGCTGGCCTATGGCCTCCTGCCATCGCTCCAGCTTCGACACTCTTTCCTCAAGGGACGTCCCATGGCTTGGCGGCAGCGGCTGCTCCACGTTCTCAGCAGCCCCCTCCTGCCGTTGTTCCAGCTTCAATACTCTTTCCTCAACGGATTCCTCAACGGATTCCTCAACGGATTCCTCAACGGATTCCTCAACGGATTCCACGACGGATTCCACGACGGATTCCACGACGGACTCCCCAGGGCTTGACAACAGCGGTTGCTCCGCATCCTCGTCCCCTTCTGCCCGGCTTGCGTCTTGAGCAGAGGACTCGGCCACAGACTCCGGGGATGGGTTGTCCCCGGATGGTGTGGGCACGGAAACGTCAGAAGGGAGCACCTGGCCTTGACTGGGCCCTTGGTCGGGGGAGGGGATCGGCTGACCGTGGTTCTGACTGCTCATAACAACGAGTGAGGGGCTGCTGGGGGCAACCCATCTTGGCGGTTCCTGGTTCCTGGTTACAAGATCTGGCTGTGGGGGGAAGGCCGCACTTCGTGGGAAGCCTGAAGACCAGTACCCGAATTGGCAATGTGACCACCCAGCCCTTCCAGCCATTGACACCAACCGGGCCAGGACCACTGCCGGAGGCAGGTTGGCAACTGGTCCACCAGGAATTTTGTAGTGAGCAGCAGGTGCGCACGGCCTTTCAACGCTGCCGCAACGGCGAGGACAGTTTGATCCAGGTCCTTGAGAATCTGGCTGGCCATTCCCTCTCCACCCGGATGGTCCACAGCCTGCAGGAACACCAACGCCTGGAGCAACAGTTGCTCCATGGACGCCCCCCGGCCCATGGGCAGCAGGCGGTGAGTCCGGCGGGTGAACTGAGCGAGCCTGACGACACCACTGAGCAGAGCAGCCATGCCGAGGCCTCTGACCTGGCTGCAGCCGTGGCAGCGGAGGACACCTCGCCAGCCGTGGCCATGGCGGACAAGATCCTCACGGAGGCCCTGAGCCAGGGCGCCAGCGATATCCACGTGGAACCCCAGGACAACGAGTTGGTGGTGCGTCTGCGACAGGACGGGGTGTTGCAGAAGGTCTACAGCGGTTTGCCCAAGCAGGTGATTCCCGCCATCACCTCCCGCTTCAAGATCATGGCGGACCTGGATATTGCCGAGCGTCGCCTTCCCCAGGACGGGCGCATCCGTCGCCGCTTCCATGGCCGCACCGTGGACTTTCGCGTCAGCAGCCTGCCCAGCCGCTATGGGGAAAAGATCTGCCTGAGGCTGCTGGATCACAGCACAGTGCAGCTGGGTCTCGATCAGCTGATCACCAACGAGGCGGTGCGGGCGTCGGTCCAGGACATGGGCACCCGCCCCCACGGTATGGTTCTGGTCACCGGACCCACCGGCTCCGGTAAATCCACCACCCTCTATGCCCTGTTGGCTTTGCTCAACCAGCCGGGCGTCAACATCAGCACCGTGGAGGATCCGGTGGAATACACCTTGCCCGGCATTACCCAGACCCAGGTCAACCGGGAGAAGGGTCTGGATTTTGCCATGGTTCTGCGGGCTTTCATGCGCCAGGACCCCGACGTGTTGCTGGTGGGGGAAACCCGGGACCGGGAGACCGCCAAAATCGCCGTTGAGGCCGCCCTCACCGGTCACCTGGTGCTCACCACCCTCCATTGCAACGACGCTGCCAGCGCCATTGTGCGCCTGCAGGAGATGGGCGTTGAGCCTTTTCTGGTGGCAGCCTCCCTGTTGGGGGTGGTGTCGCAACGGTTGCTGCGCCGGGTCTGCCCCGCCTGTGCCGTGCCCTACCGTCCCCAGCCTGAAGACTTGGCCAGGGTGGGGCTTCTGGCCAGTGAGGACACGGAACTGTGCTTCTATCGCCCTTGCGTCAGCGCCCCGGGAGCGCCGGGCTGCAGCCAGTGCGGCGGCAATGGCTACAAGGGCCGGGTGGGGGTCTATGAGGTGCTGCCGGTGGGAGAGGAGATTGCCGCAGCAGTGGCGCGGGGCGTCACAACCGATGATCTGCGCCGCATGGCTGTTGCAGCGGGCATGACAACCCTGCTGGGCTACGGCCTGGAGCTGGTCCTCCAGGGCGTCACCACCCTGGAGGAGGTGGAGCGGGTGTTGCTGACCGACATGGGCCTGGCCACAGAACGACGGGCCAGAGCCCTCAGTTCCCTCAACTGCCCGCGCTGTGGCGCCGGGCTGCGGGATCAATGGCTGGAGTGCCCCTATTGCCTGGAGCCGCGTCCCATCTGATGCCAACCATGCGTTACACCGCCACCTGTCGAGATCAGCGGGGCGCCGCCAAAACCGTGGAGCTGGCGGCCGCCAGCCTCGTGAAGGCGCGCCGCATCCTGCAGCGCCGCCAGTTGACGCCCCTCAAGATTCAGGCCTTGCCGGAGCGCCCCCCGTCAGGGTGGACGTTCACGCTCCAGCGCTCACCCAGCCGTCGGGAACGGGCTGTCTGGGCCAGCAAGCTTTCCGCCCTGGTGGGCGCCGGCGTGCCCATTGTGCGGAGCCTGGATCTGGTGGCCGATCAGCAGCGCTCACCTCTGTTCAAGCGGGCGTTGGCCGCCGTCTCCCTGGACGTGCGCCAGGGAGACAGCCTGGGGGCAGCCATGAAGCGCTGGCCTCAGGTGTTTGACGCCATGACCGTGGCCATGGTCATGGCGGGGGAGGCCGCCGGGGTGATGGACGAGGTGCTGGCCCACCTGGCCATGGTTCAGGAGAGCAACGCCAAGCTGGAAAGCCAACTCCAGCAGGCCATCACCTATCCCTTGATGATTTTGATCATGGCCGTGGGAGCCTTTCTGGGCATGACCCTCTTCCTCATTCCCACCTTTGCCGGAGTCTTTGCCGAACTGGGCGCCGAGCTGCCGCTGTTTACACAGGTGATGGTGAATCTGAGCCACTGGCTGCGCTCACCGTGGGCCGTGGCGGCTTTGGTGGTGCTGCTCCTGGCCCTTGCAGGGCTCTCCATGGCCCGCAACACCCCCCGCGGTCGCCGGCAATGGGATCAGTGGACCTTGACCCTGGTGGTGTTCGGTGCGCTGCTGCGCAAGACCGCCACGGCCCAGTTCTGCCGCACATTGGCTTGCCTCACCCGGGCGGGTGTGCCTATTCTTTCCGCCATGGACATTGCCCGGGCCGTTCTCCGCAACGGGGTTATCGACCGGGCTGTTGCCCAGGCTCAACACGGGTTGGAAGAAGGGGAGCTGCTGAGCACCGCCCTCGGGGCCCAGAACGTGTTCCCCCACACGGCCATCACCATGGTGGCCATCGGCGAAGAAACCGGCCGGATGCACGTCATGCTGGCCAAAATTGCCGACTTTTACGAAGCGGAGGTCACCACTACCCTCAAGACCCTCACCGCCATGGTGGAACCCCTGATGATTCTTGTAGTGGGCGGCATTGTGGGTTCCATCCTGATGGCCATGTACCTGCCCATGCTCACCGTGTTCGACCAGATCCAGTAGGGGGCTGGATGGATTTGCTCCAGATTTGCTCCAGTGGCCGCGTCAGCTCAGGGGAGAGAATTCTGAGCCTAGTGCGTCAGCAAGAGGCGGTCCGTTACAATTTCTTGCTCAAGTGTTTGTCCACCCATCTGGAAACGCTTGAGCATTGAGCGACCACAGTTCACGGCTGCTTCACGGGCAAAGAGCCCAGACGGTATGTCGTAGTTGCAGTTCATGCACCCAGACTTCTTGGAAGCGTCAAGGCTAAGGGCCACAAATACTCCTCGCTGCTTTGCCGCCTCAATTTTACGGAACATCGCATCGGGGGAAAACCCTTGAGCCCCGTACAGGATTGCTTGACTATAGTTATAGGGAGGGTCGCAGTACACAACATCTCCTTCGCCGGCCCGGTCCAGGGATTCTTCATATTCTCGATGGTAGAACCGGGTGCCGCGAATCCTCTCCGCCCATGCATCCACCCGACGGCTGAAAGATCTGTGGTGAATTGGTTGGTGTACCCCGCACGGCGTTGACATATAGCCATCCGCTTTGCGGAAGCGGACGACACCACCGTAAGCTGCACGTACCAGGAACAGAAAGTCCGCAGCGTTCGCCCTCTTGTTGTAACGTGCCTTGATCTGCTCATACTTCTCTACCCTGCTACCTTCCTGAGATTCCAGCCAGCGACTACGATACCAGCCCTTGACCGCTTCGGGATCGCTTTGGAGCATCTGCCAAATGTCGATCAGCGGTTTGAAACTGTCGGCCGCCTCTGCACATCTGGGCGCCAGTACTCCAAGCACGGCGCCAGAGCCAAGAAACGGCTCATGGTATATTCGGAATCGGCGAGGGAAGAACGAGATGATGGCACGTGCAAAGCGCTGCTTGTTCCCAACCCACTTCAGGAGTTGCGAGTTGAACGGTGCCACGCCGTTAGTGGTGTTCTCCTCGCAAGCGAGGATCGGCTCGCTGAGGCTCAAAGGTAGCTGCATGGCAACTTCATTGTTGGCAATTCAATAATACAAAAGTACTGCAAGCCAGGGATTCTGTCCAGGATGCCGCAGATCAGAGCACAGGGGGAAGGGTGGTAGATGACATTGCCCAGGGTCCTGGACCCATCAAGTGAGGGGATGATTCCCCTCGTCAGAAGAGAGTAACCCCCAAGAGAGCAGCAGTGGCCAGCAGGCCCAGCCTGCAATGGGTGCTGCCCAACCATCATGCTTGAATTGCCCAATGTCTCCCCGATCCCCTTGTCTAGTGCGCTGGAAAGCCAACTGGACTTGTACCGAGACACTAAGATATCGCACCCAAGGCACGGCAAATGGTGGCCGCTTTCAACAAGTTGAAGTTGGGTGATGATCTTCTCACATCGGGTAGATTGGCGACTGAGCTCGCGCAGGATCTCGAAGGGCACTTTGAGGAGCGCACCCATGCTCTGAGCAATGAGGTCGAGCCAAAGCTGATGAACGCCAATCAGGCCAGGAGCTTGTTTGATGTTACATGGCAGCAGTTTGACCACAAGTGCCCAATTCCCATGAACAAGCAAAAAGTGAGAGGAAGGCAAAAGCATTCTTCACCGCCCTTGTCAATAGGATAATTGAACGTCACTCGCAGGGCCTGCCTTACGACTATGATCCTGGAAGATCGACAACAATTACCCGCGCCAATGCTCCTCTCAGACGGCAAGTCCTATCTCTGCCGAATATTCGACATGCTTCACATGGGTTATGTAGATGTAGATAAGGTTCTGTTGGGCCGCGAGGTGGTCGAAGAGATGCCCCGCATTGTCAGCGAACGGGTCACGACTGACTGGTTGCGATCCCATTGAGAGCCGATTGCCTGCGGGCATCTGCAGCCTGCCTGGTCCAGACAGTGTTTGACGCAGACCGGCTGCCGTGAACCGCGTCAGCCCTGAGCCAGCCATGTGGCCACAGCATCTGCCCAGCCCACGGCATGGGAGGCACAGGCCAGTTGGTAATCTCCGGCGGCGATGGCGGGCCGAAGGCGGGGATGGGGGCCGTTGGCGCCGGGAATCACAATGGCGTGATCCGCCCCGTCCAGAAGCGCTTGATCATTGGGAGAATCCCCCAGAGCCAACACCGCACGCCGCCGAGGATCCGCACGCCGCAACACCTCCAGAGCCAGGCCCTTGTCGCTGCCGGGAGCAATCAGATGGGCAAAGCGGTTGCCCTGCAACACCTTGAGGCCCCGTGCCGCCGCCAGGGACTCCACCGCTTCAACGTCCTGATCCTCTGCCAACACAAAAGGCACGCTCCAGCAGCGCCGGGCTGCCAGGGCTGCCCCTTCGGGTGAGAGCCCGGTGCGGGCCATGAGGTCCTCTTGGGACAGGTCCTCAAGGGCGAAAAACCGGGTGTCCAGTTCTGCGGCCAAGGCGTCCAGCAGGGGCCGCAGCCGCTGACGGGGCCAGCCCAGAGGCACCACAACACCCCCGCCAGGGGTGGGTTGATGGGGCATTTCCAACTGCCAGCCCTCCGGGTGGGGAAAATGGAGGGCGCCGCCGTTTTCCACAATGTAGGGGCTGCTGAGGCCTGCAGCGGCTTGGAACTGCTCCACCTCCTCGGCCGTCTTGCTGGTGCAGGGAACGACCGGAACGCCCTGCTGCTCCAGGCGCCGCAAGAGGGGCGCCGCGGCGGAAAAGTCGTAGGCATGGTCCAGCAGGGTGCCATCCAGGTCGGTGACCACCAGCCAGTCACTGGCCACGGCGCGGGAGGAAGGGATTTGCATGGTGTGTTCAGGCGGCCTGAAGCCAGAGCACCTCGTAGGGACTGAGCGCCAGCTGCGGGCCGGTAAGGGTGCGTTGGCTGAGCCGGTCTCTCCAGCATCCATTGTGCCGGGGGTTGAGCAGGGAAACCTTCAGCTCCACAACCTCTTCACGGAAATTCTGCACCACCCATACGGTGCCGGGATCATCCCTGTGACCCCGCTGCAGAACGACCATATCGCTGCGCTCGGGGCTCAGCACCGTCATGGGGGCCTCCGGGTGAAACGCGGGGAGTTGGGCGCGAATGCCCAGGACATGGGCCATGAGAATGCGGATGATGGCGGCAGGGCTGTCGGTGGTCTCCAGATCCTGGCGCAACACTTGCAGATCAAATTGGGTCCGGTTCAGGTCACGGCGGCAGCCGGTCTTGCGGTAAGTGGGGTGATCATTACTGGCGGCCAGGAGGGTGGGCAGGTAGAAGGCCGGGACGCCGGGCAGGGCCATCACCAGCAACTGGCTGGCCAGGAAACGCTCCAACTGAAGGCGTCGCGGAGTCGTTGCGGGTCCCGCCATGGCGCTCCACCAGGCAATGTTCAACTCATAGGGGCTCAAGCCGCCATCCGCTTCGGTGCGGTGACTCACCAGCCCACCCCGCTCCTCGCAGCGCATCAGCAGGTTATGGAGTCGCTCAGGGCTGAGGAGTCCCTCGGCAGGACGCAGGCCAATTCCATCGTGGGAGGCGGTGAAGTTCAGCATGGTGCTGCCCTGGGGCAGCCGAGGCCAACGGGCTAACCAGCGGTTGATCAGGTCACAGTTGTTGGAGAGCAGGGCCTCCAGCAGCAGGGGTGGCAGGGGAAAGTTGTAGGCAACATGGGCCTGGTCGCCACTGCGCAGGTACGACAGGTTTTCCTCTTCCGGAACGTTGGTTTCCGTGAGCAGGACGCCGTTGCAGGTGTACTGCTCCAGGAAGAGGCGAAGGGCCTGTACCAGGATCCGGGCTTTGGGGCGGTGCAGGCAGGTGGTGTAGGAGTCTTTCCAAAGAAAACCAATGGCATCCAACCGAACCCAGGTGACGCCGTGGTCCACGTAGGTGTGCATCAACCGGGCAAAGGACTCCAGCACCTCCAGCCGGCTCCAGTCCAGGTCCACCTGATCCGGTCCAAAGGTAGTCCAGACCGGCCGCAGCCCCTGATGGGTGTCCATCAGGGTGAACAGCACCGAACTGCGGGGACGGACCACGTTGTCCCAACCCTGCAGATCTCTGGGCGCCATCACCATGAACGATCCAGGCGCCTGGCCACGGCGAAACTGCTGCACCCAGGGATGGGAGGCGGAGACATGGTTGACCACCAAGTCTGCCATGAGTTGGCGACCGTGGGCCAACTGCTGTAGATGGCGCCAGTCCCCGAAGCGGGGCTCCAGTTGCGTGTGGTCACAGACGGCAAACCCCCGGTCACTGGAGGAGCGTAAAAACGGCAACACGTGGAGAACAGACAGCCCGACGGCGTCGTAGTCCTGGGATAAAAAGCGATTCAGCACCGCCAACGTGGGTTCGTCCGGCGCGGTGACGGTGTCGGCGTAGGTGATGAGAACGGCGGTGGACTGGTCCCAGCGCTGACAGGTTGTCGATCCGCCAAGGGGCAACTCCTGGGACAGCAACGTGCTCAAGCGGTCAGACAGGTCCGGTTGGGCATAGATGTTTTGCAGTAAACGGCTCAGCTTCTGGCTGGTGGCTGCCGCGTCCTGCTTACCTGCAGCCTTGATCTCTGGCACCATCCCTGGCTGCAAGTGTTGATGACGGTAGATTGCTGATCACGCTGCCAAGGCACTGGCCCATTCACAAGGGTTTCGATGGATTTTCTTCAGGACGCCATTAGCACTGTTCACAATCACCGCAACATTGACGCCCATCAGGAGCAGCGCTTCAACGAGCAGTTGGCCCAGCGTCGGGCCTGTGTTCTGATTCCTTGCCTCTTTGACGAGTTGCGTCGTCCTGCCCTGGCATTGACCCGGGACGTGCTGGCCCGCTTTTCCAACCTGAGCCACCTGGTGATTGCCCTGGCCGCAGAGCACCAGGATGAGGTGGATCAAACGAAGTCCTTTTTCCAGGAGATGTCCTGCCCGGTCCAGGTGCTGTGGACCAATGGTCCTGCGCTGCGGGACTGTATGGCCCATACCCATGATGCGGGCCTGGATGTGTTGGGGCCGGCGGGTAAGGGCTGGGCCGTGTGGGTGGGCCTGGCGGCCGCCACCCTGGAAGCTGAACTCATTGCCCTCTTTGATGCGGACATTCGCACGTTTAACCCCTCCTATCCCGTGCGAATGCTGAGCCCTCTGCTGGAGCGCCAGTTCGGCGTGGCGTATGTGAAAGCCTTCTACAGCCGGCTCTCCCTGGAGGAGAACCGCATGCATGGGCGCGCCACCCGGCTGTTTGTGATGCCCATCCTGGATGCCCTGCAGCAGTTGGTTGGCCCCAAAACCTTGCTGAGCTACCTGCACGCCTTCCGCTACCCCCTCTCCGGAGAGTTTTCCTTTACCGCGGATCTTGCCCTGAACCTGCGTGTTCCCTGTGACTGGGGGCTGGAGATGGGTCTCTTGGCGGAAGTGTACCGCAATCTCACCATCAGCCACATCGCTCAGGTGGATCTGGGCGTATTTGACCACAAGCACAAAGGCATTGGTACAGCGCGGATGGAGGGGCTGCAACGCATGTGTTCAGAAATCCTTGCCTGCTTGATGCGGGCGTTGATGGAACATGAGTCCATCGCCTTGAGCCGGGAAGAGGCTGCCACCCTGGAAGTTCTCTACCAGCGAATTGCCAAGGACCGGGTGCGACAGCACCATCTGGATGCCGCCATCAATGGTCTGCCCTATGATCGCCATGCCGAGGAATCCATTGTCAACTGCTTTGCAAAGCTGGTTCGGCCCTGTTGGAATGATTTCATGAGTGCCCCAACGGGATTCCGCCTGCCCAGTTGGACCCGGGCCCTGGCGTTCAACCCCAATCTGCGCCAAGACGTTGTTGCCGCCGCAACCAAAAACACTGCCGCTATCCAGGTGATCTAAGCGCCCCTTTCTGTCCCACAGGTTCTGTAACACCAGATACAAAATCTAATCGGTAAGTGTGGATGAATCGAAAAATTCCTGCCGAGCTTGTGTGGAGTGGTATTATCGCAACCGGTCTGATGCTCTCGTGGTCCTCCGATCCGACGAAGAGGACTTCTCTATGGAGAAAGTTGCCTTCCCATTTGCCACGGTCAGTTTTGAGGCTCCAGTCGCAACGAAAGTTTTTGTTTGGGGATATTGCAATGGCAGTGTGGAGGTGATTGACAGCTTTATTGTTGGTCAGTCTCATCATTAATGACATAAGTACACCGAGACATCTCGAAAAAAGCAAGGCAAGGGATCAAAAAGAGAAAGTTGGCATAAGGATGGGGAAGTAAAAATGAGCGTGTAAATCCCATGGCTCGCCATGGGACTTCCCAGGTTCTCCTGAGGCGCCTGCAGTCCTCTTGACGGTATGCCTCAGCATAAGAGGACCCTATGGGATCAGCAAGAGCCGAGGTAGATAATGTCTAAAAGATTCTCCCAGGACCTGAACAACACCATCAGCGCACGTTGGATGTACGAACCCAGGCGGGTGCTGCGTGAATCCGAGGAAGTTGAACACCAGATTCCGCAACCACCATCAGGCTGGCAGCCTGGCGAAACCAATACAACCTGTCCACTTGCCTTCCATGCCCATCTCCCTGTGTCCAAAGCCATGTTCCAGCTTGGAACGGGTTTTGGAGCGTTCCCGATTTCCTTGCTTGGCAGCCCCGGAGTGGGAAGCATTGAACTGTCGTGGACATTGGCAGGGGTCACCCCATGGCGGCGGATCAGAGTCCATGGACCGCATCCATATTGATGCTGCTGGAGCGCCTCTGGCAGCGCGGTCTACACTGGGTTACCGGCATTCTCCACAACATGAAAAACCACTTTATGCCCATGCTGGCCACAGTGCTGTTGCGCAAACGGTTCATCATTGCACAGCCCAACCACCTCCTGATCCTATTCAGTATTCGGACGTTGGGGAAGTGTTTTGTCCAGCAGGAATCGGCGTTTCTGGTTCAGTAGAGAGTGGCGCCCTCCAGATGCGGGCAGTCTCATGTAAACGCTGATCGATGTTGTTGGGAAGGATTCGACTCAGGAAAGGTCCGGAACCCGTTGGAGAGAATGGCGATCCAAGGTTTTGGAATAAGCCCAAGCACTGATCTTTCCTCCTGGGGTCAGGATTCATAACCAGAAGATGACAGCAGCCTCCAGGAGGACAGCAGAGTGAAAAATATGTGCATAGGTCGTAGCGTGTGATGTCTCAGCATTCACTGCTCCTGAAGGAGGCTTTTGATCCATGGATCCCGGCGCTTTACTGATCGCACTGCCCCGCCTGATTGGCGATGCAGTGGCTGCATCTCCCCTGCTGGGTTATGGGGCCATTTTTACGGCCATGGTGCTGGAAAACGTTTGTCCACCCATCCCGTCGGAGCTGATCATGCCCCTGGGTGGGTTCTATGTGCAGCAGGGGGCGCTGCAGTTGGTCCCTGTGGTGCTGGCGGGCTTACTGGGCACTGTGGTGGGTGCGCTGCCCTGGTATGGCCTTGGCCGACTGGTGAATGAGCAACGGCTTGAGGTCTGGCTGCAACGCCATGGACGCTGGCTGGGCATTTCCGTGGCGGAACTGCGGCGCACCCGCACCTGGTTTGCACGGTATGGTAGCGCCGTGGTGTTCTGGGGGCGCCTGGTGCCGGGAATTCGCACCTTGATCTCCGTGCCTGCCGGCGTTGAATTGATGCCCCTGCCCCCGTTTTTGCTGTGGACCACCATGGGCAGCTTCCTGTGGACTCTTTTGCTGACCGTGGCTGGTATGGCGCTTGGAACAGGGTATCAGCAGGTGGAGACATGGCTGGATCCTGTCTCCGCAGCGGCCAAGGTGGTCCTGATCCTGGTTCTGCTGGGTCTTGCTGTCCTTGTGGGGCTGCGGATGCTGCGTCGCGCCCGCAGTCCCCACCTCTGAGGGACGGAGACGAAGAGGCAGCCCTTAAAAGGGCGCCGCTTCGCTTGTGCCGGCAGGGTCAGGCTCTGCTGCGTCCATGGGCGCAGCGTTATCCCGGCGCGAACCCAGGAGCTCCAGCCGATCCACGCGGATCACAGGCTTGGAGCGGTCTTCACCGCTGTTGCGGTCCTTCCAGTGATCCAGCTTGAGGGAGCCGATGATCCCTAGAAGGGATCCCTTTTTCACGTAGTCTGCAGCGATCTGGGCTTGGCGGCCCCAAATCTCAAGGGTAAACCAGTCGGGTTCTTCGTCCCGGCTGCGGCGATTGACCGCGAGGGTGAGGTTGGCCACCATTGTTCCGGATTCAAAGTAGCGAACTTCAGGGTCGCGACCGGCCCGGCCGACGAGGGTGATGGAGTTGACGCTCATGGTGTGGCAATTCCTGGTGAGTGAGTTTGAAGGATGGAGCAGCCACTGGCTGGACTGCTGCTTAAGGGTTCCCCCCCCATCCGCATCTGTCGCAGGCATCCAGGTGGCCTTATGATAGGAAGGTCACAGTTCCTTGCGTCAACATCATAATTCGGTTCTTGTGACATCTTCCGATTTTCACACACCACTCTTTCCCTCATGATTCGTCCCTTCAACCGCACTCGCAACGTCGGGATTGACTTGGGCACTGCGAATACACTGATCTACATTGCCGGGAAGGGTACGGTGCTCTCGGAGCCCTCTATTGTAGCCATTGACGTCAACACGGGCAAGCTGGTGGAGGCAGGTCAGGAGGCCCACCGCATGTTGGGACGCACCCCTGGAAACATTCGCACCATTCGCCCGCTCCGGGATGGCGTGATCGCTGACTTTGACGCCACCGAGTTGATGATCAAAAGCTTTATCGAGAAAGGTAACGAGGGGAAACGGTTGATGGCGCCACGTCTTGTGGTGGGCATTCCCAGCGGCGTGACGGGGGTTGAGCGCCGTGCGTTGCGGGATGCAGCCCTTGTGGGTGCGCACGAAGTGTATCTTATCGATGAACCCATGGCTGCCGCCATCGGCGCCGGACTGCCTGTGGTCGAGCCTGTGGGCACAATGATTGTGGACATTGGCGGCGGCACCACTGAAGTGGCTGTCATCAGCCTGCGGGGCATTGTGATCTGTGAGTCCTTGCGAGTGGCGGGAGACGAGTTTGACGATGCCATTCGCCGATACATGAAGAAGGCCCATAGCCTCCTGATCGGTGAGCGCACAGCGGAGGAGGCCAAAATCCGCCTGGCCTATGCGTTCCCCAGCGACGAGCACGATTCCGCCAGCCTGGAGGTCCGTGGCCTTCACCTGACTTCAGGCCTGCCGCGCAGTGTCGCCATTTCCGGCGGTGAAGTTCGGGAAGCTCTGGGGGAGTCTTTGAGCATGATTGTGGACCTGATCAAAAGGACGCTGGAGCGCACGCCGCCGGAATTGGCGTCCGATATTGCCGAGCGGGGCATCATGCTGGCAGGAGGCGGCGCCAGACTGGGGGGCCTCAGTGATCTGGTTGCCCATGAGACGGGTATTCCCACACACCTGGCTGAGAACCCTCTTGAATGCGTGGTTCTGGGCTGTGCCCGTGTCCTTGAAGACTATGCCCGGTTGGGCAGAGTTCTGGAGACCCAGGAGCAACTGAGGATTTCTCTCGGTTGAGTCTGTTCTGAGCCGAGGCCCATGGTTCGCTTGCGCAAAGAGTTTCCGCAGAGCACAAGGCGGGCCAAGCAGCAACGGATCCGGCTGTTGTGGCTGGGTTCCACGATCCTGGCCCTGGCCCTGGCCAGCTTCATGCGCCAAGCCATTGGCGAGGCTTTGCTGGAGGCCTATGCCGTCCTCAGTCGTCCCTTCTGGCCCGGGCCAAGTCAATTCGAGTGGGTGCGGCAGGCGGAAGAGGTTGCCAATATGGAGCGGCTCATCCTGCTGGAAAAGGAAAACCAGCGCCTCAAGGAGTTGATCGGGTTGCCGCCTGTCCCACGGGGCAACAGCTTGAAGGCGCCGGTGATTGCCCGCAGTCCGGCCGTGTGGTGGCGGCAGCTCACCCTGGGCCGAGGTCGCCGCCACGGCATTCGTGTCGGCTATGCGGTAGTGGCGCCAGGGGGTTTGATTGGTCGGATCACTGCCGTGACCATCAATACGGCCCAGGTCACCCTCATTACAGATCCCACCAGCCGCATTGGCGTCCTGGTCACCCGCACCAATCACTATGGCCTGCTCAGCGGTCTTGGTTCCGGCCGTCCCGTGCTGCGCTTCCTCACCGAAAACCCCCGCACCATTCCGGGAGACGTGGTGGTGACCTCGTCGGCCAGCACCCTGGTGCCCGGTGGAATTCCCGTCGGGGTGGTGCAAAATGTTGATCGCAATCGGGCTCCCGCCCCTGAAGCCGTGGTCCAGCCCAGTGCCCCCATTGACGCCATTGCGTGGGCTGAGGTGTTGCTTCAAGCCCCTCCTGAGCTGGCCCAATGAAGCTCGCCGCCGCTTGGTCCCGATCCGTGCTCGTCGGTGCTGGCGCAACGGGTCTTGTGGCGCTGTTTCTATCCCTGTCTTCTCCTGGCTGGCTCGGGCTTGGTGGGGTTGGTCCCAACTGGCTGGTCCTGTGGCTGTTGCCCTGGGCACTGTCCCAAGGGTCCACTGCCGGACTCGTTGGCGCTTGCATTCTGGGCTTTGCCCTGGAGACCGTGACCATTGGCGCCGCAACACCCCTCTATGGGCTGGCCCTGCTGGCCTGGTCCTGGGGACGCCGAACCAGGTATCGCCAGATCAGCTTCCCCAGCCCTGCCACCCTGGCCATCCAGGCCAGCCTCGGTTCTCTCCTCGTTGACGTCACGTTGATGCTGCAGTTGCGCCTCCTAGCTGATCCCCGTTCCAGCCATGTCCAGCCCGGCTCAGGGATCCTCTCCAGTGACGTGGCGGCTGTGGGCTGGTTTGGCCGGGAGATTACCGACGCGGGCCTGTACGGAACCATTGCCGCCGCCCTGGTGACAGGATTCCTGGCGCCACTTGTGAGCATGCCGTTGCTGCGATTGTGGTGCCACATGGATCGGAGTCGCCATGGTTAATTTGTCCATGCCTTCTCGTCACCCCCGCCCCCGGCGCGGCCCCGTCTGGCACACGGCGCTGCTGTTCCCGCTGCTCCTGGCCCTGCAGGCCTGTGGCGCCCGTCCCCCGGAACGGCAGCTGGAGGTCTGGACGCTTCAACTCTCACCCAGGTTCGACTCCTATCTGAAGGGGGTGGTGGAGCAGTGGGAGGCCCGCAATCCTGGCGTTGATGTGCGCTGGACGGATCTTCCCTGGGGAGCGGTGGAGCAGAAGCTGCTGGCAGCGGTGTTTGCCCGCACGGCGCCGGACGTGGTGAACCTGAACCCCAAATTTGCGGCCAAGCTGGCCAGCCAGGGTGGTCTGCTGAATCTGGATCGGCGCGTACGTCCGGACGAGCGTGAACGGTACCTGGAGGGAGCCTGGCAGGCCAGCACGGGCCCCATGGGCACGTTCGGGATCCCCTGGTATCTCACCAGCCGCATCACCCTGGTCAATGGGGAGTTGTTGGCGGCCGCCGGCTACCGCCAGCCCCCGGCCCGGTGGCAAGACCTGCCGGCGTTTGCAGAAGCCGTCAAGAACGCCACGGGCCGCCATGCCCTGTTTGTTTCGGTGGCGCCGGAGGATTCCGCAGAAATCCTGGAATCCTTTGTGCAAATGGGGGTGCAACTGCTGGATGATCAGAAGCGGGCAGCGTTTGCCACCCCCGCGGGTCGGCGCGCCTTCAGCTTTTGGACAGATCTCTACCGCCGTGGCCTGTTGCCCCGGGAAGTAGTGAGCCAAGGCCATCGCCGCGCCATTGAGCTCTATCAATCCGGTGATTTGGCCCTTTTGTCCACCAGTGCAGCGGCACTCAATTCCATTCGCACCAACGCGCCCGCCGTGGCAGCCCGCACCCGGGTGGCTCCACCCCTGACCGGACCCGACGGAAGCGCCAACATGGCTGTCATGAACCTGGTGGTGCCCGAGCAATCCGATCAACCGGAAGAGGCAGTGGACTTTGCCCTCTTCCTGACCAATCCTGCCAACCAGTACAACTTCGCCAAAGCCTCCGGCACCCTTCCCTCCGCGGGTGAGGCCATGGTTGCCCTCGAGCGGGACGTGCGCCAAGCCCAGAAGGACCTCCGTCCAGGGGATGATGGGGCGGCCCAGGCCCTGTCCGCCCAAGAGGTCAGTCTTCGCACTCTGGAGCGAGCCCGCGTGCTGGTTCCCGCGGACCCGGAGATCAAACAACTGCAGGCTGTGATCTACGACCACCTGCAGCAGGCCATGCTGGGCCAGCTCTCCGCCGAAGAGGCTGTGGAGGCCGCTGCCGATGAGTGGAATCGCCATGTCCAGCAATCCCGATGATTGTTGTGGATCGCCCCGGTCGGATTCCGCTGCTTTTGGAGAGGTTTGTTTCTTTTCCCCGACCTTGAGCCGCCACCACGGGCAGATTGCGGTCTGTAGGCTTTATGAACAACTGCAACTTCTTCGTTGATGGAGTCGGAGTCCCAGCCCAACACGTCTCCAGTGGCCATCGGCGTGAACGGCTGGTCAGGGGCCCAGCAACCAGGAGATGGCCCATTGCCTGGGGAGACCCGGGGTGCAGCAATCACCCCGGGCAAGCGTCTGCTGGTGGTGGATGACGAGCCTGCCGTGCGGCGCATCCTGGAAACCCGCCTGCGCATGGCCGGCTATACCGTGATCCTGGCTGCGGATGGGGAAGAGGCCCTCAGCCAATTTTACCGGCAACAGCCCGACCTTGTGGTGTTGGACGTGATGCTGCCCAAGCTGGACGGCTTTGGCGTCTGCCGCCAACTCCGGGCCGAATCCACTGTGCCCATCATTATTGTCTCGGCGCTGGACAATACCAGCGAGAAGGTGGCTGGCCTGGAGTTAGGGGCGGACGACTACCTGCCCAAGCCTTTTGCTCCCCGTGAGCTGGAAATGCGCATTGCCGCCGTTCTCCGCCGCCAGGAGGCCACCGTTGTCCCCCAACCTTCTGCCCAACAGGAAGTGCGTCACCAGACCGGTATTATCCGCGCCGGGCATTTGGTGATTGACACCAACCGCCGTCAGGTGACGTGCAAGGGTGAGCGCTTGGGACTCACCTACACGGAGTTCAGTTTATTGGAGCTTTTGTTTCGTGAACCGGGGACGGTGGTGCCTCGCGCCACCATCCTGGAAGAGCTCTGGGGTTATCCACCGCGCAAGGCCACCAACCTGCGGGTGGTGGACGTCTATGTGGCCCGACTCCGCAACAAGCTGGAACCGGACCCCCGCAACCCGGAGTTGATTCTCACCGTACGGGGAACAGGCTACGTCTCCCAAGGAGTCACCAGCGTGTCCCCCACCAGCAGTTGAGGGCAGCCTGACCAGCAAGATGGCCAAGAGTGATCCGGGTTGCACCCTTGTCTGAGTTACGCACCACGCGTCTAAAAAAAGCCGACGCCTTGCGTCAGCTGGGCTATGCGCCCTATGCCTTGCGCTTTGCCCCCAGCCATCGCCTCCAGGATCTTCAGCGGGACCACGGCGACTTGCCCAGAGGCGAGGAGCGGGACGTTGCCGTTCAGGTGGCCGGCCGTGTGATGGCGCGGCGGGTGCTGGGCAAGCTGGCCTTCTTCCGGTTGCAGGACCAGACGGGCGCCATTCAACTCTTCATCGAGAAGGCCACCCTGGCCGAAGGGATGCCGGAGGATCCAGAGGCCTTTTCCCACGTCACGGGTCTTGTGGATAGCGGGGACGTGGTGGGGGTGTGGGGCACCCTGCGGCGGACGGACCGTGGCGAGCTGTCCGTGAAGGTGCGGCGCTGGACAGTGCTCAGCAAAGCCCTGCTTCCCCTCCCGGACAAATGGCATGGTCTCACCGACGTGGAGAAACGTTACCGCCAGCGATACCTGGACTTGATCGTGACCCCCAGAACCCGTCAGACCCTGCGCCGCCGTGCCCGGCTGGTGGCCGCCATCCGCCGCTACCTGGACGAGAAGGACTTTCTGGAGATTGAGACCCCGGTGCTCCAGGCCGAAGCTGGCGGCGCCGATGCCCGTCCTTTTCAGACCCATCACCACAGCCTGGATCTGCCCCTCTATCTGCGCATTGCCACGGAACTCCACTTGAAGCGTTTGATCGTGGGAGGCTTCGAGCGCGTCTATGAGTTGGGACGCATTTTCCGCAACGAAGGCATCAGCACCCGCCACAATCCGGAATTCACGTCGGTGGAGATTTACCAGGCCTACAGCGACTATCGGGACATGCTGGCGCTGACAGAAGACCTGATCAGCACCGTCACCCAACAGGTGTGTGGCTCCACCAGCCTGGAGGTCCAGGGCCAGACCATTGACCTGACGCCCCCATGGCGTCAGGCCACGATGCACCAGTTGGTCCGGGAGGCGACAGGTCTTGACTTTACCCGGTTCTCCAGTGTTGCGGAGGCTGGCGCAGCCATGGCTGCGGCTGGTTTGGAGGTTCCCCCCATGGCCGACAGCCTGGGTCGCCTCCTGAATGAAGCCTTCGAGCAAGGGGTGGAGCCCCAGTTGATCCAGCCCACCTTTGTGCTGGACTATCCCGTGGAGGTCTCTCCTTTGGCCCGATCCCATCGGAGCACGCCAGGGCTGGTGGAGCGTTTCGAGTTGTTCATTGCCGGACGGGAGACCGCCAATTGCTTCAGTGAGCTCACCGACCCCCTGGAGCAGCGCCGTCGGCTGGAAGCCCAGCAGGAGCGCCGTGTTGCCGGGGATCCGGAGGCGCAGGGGGTGGATGAGGACTTCCTCACGGCGCTGGAGCACGGCATGCCCCCCACCGGTGGCCTCGGCATTGGCATTGACCGCCTGGCCATGGTGTTGACCGATTCCCCCAGCATCCGTGACGTCATTGCCTTCCCCTTGCTGCGTCCCACGGACGAGGAGGGGTAGCAGTTGAGACAGGCCAAGCCCTCCGCTCGACAAGAGATAATCTGACACTGGACATCCTGTCCCTCTTAAGCAAGCTGGAGGTTCTTCCACCATGAGCGGTGAACGCGTTGGCTTCCGTTTCAAACACGCTGATGCGGTGATTAAGCGCAATCCCCAGGGGCGATCCCGGCGGGGCTGGGTCATGGAGCCTGTTGAGCAGGCCACCAGCCGTGGCACCAGGATGCCCGCCTACAGGATTCGCTGGCGCGACAGTGAGCGGCCTGAAGTTGTGCTGCAGCACATGCTGATTGCCGATCCGGATGGCACTCCACCCCCGGAAGGTGTCAACCTTGACCCCAACGCCCCAACGCGCTAAGCCTCAGCCTTTGCCCCCTTGACGCCGCAGCTCCTCCAACTCCTGCTCCACCACGAAGTTGGACCAGGCCTGCTGCAGGGAGACAGGAGCCTCCGTCACCCGCCAACCGCCTTGAGCGGCTGTGATGCACCACTCCTCCGGGCGCAGAGATCCGATCCTCTCCAGGCGCTCCCACATCACCTGACCCTCTCGGCGGCAGCGGTGTTCATGGTCGGCGCACTGGTGTGCCAGGGTGCTGTTGCGGCCGGCCAGTGCCTCCTGGTGACGCTGGCGCCAGAGCCCAATGGCTTCCCCTTGCTGCAGGAGAACCTGGCGCAACTGTTGAGCCTCCTGCCGAAGCTGCACCCAGTGGCGTCCCCCCGCAGATTTGGCCTGATTGCGCTCATCCTCTTCCAGCAGTGTCCCCTGGCCAGGGTGATTGGCCAGCCATGTGTCCAGCCATGTGTCCAACTTGTGGTTGAGATCCTCAAGCCAGTTCTGTGAAGTCATGGTCAGGCGTTACGGGATGGCCCCTTCTGCAGGTCGTCGGGAGCGGGAGAAGACCCCATGGCCTCTTGCAGAGGCGAGAGTGCCCCGTCACGAGAGCGCAGAATCACCTGGGTGAGGCGAGCCATGGCGCCGTCTCCCAGGTGTTCCTGGCTCATCCGATCAAATACGCCCCGGTAGAAAGCCTCCAGCTCGGCAGTGAGTTGCTGTTGCACACGATGGGCAATGGCCCGTTGCTCTGCTTGCCCCATGGCTGATCAGCGTTGCGAGAGAGATCCATGCTCCATCAAATGGAGGCTAAAGCGATCCTGGCTGTCACACCAGCGCCCTACACCATGCCAACCCGCCTCCTGGGCCAGGGCCTGCACCTCCTCCGGACCCCACTTGTGGCTGTGCTCCGTGATGAGTGTCTCACCGGTGGCCCAGTGAACCGCAGCCGCCAACGGGGGAATGGACACCACCTGCTCCCGCTGACTCACCAGGGCCATTTCGATGCGTTGCGCCCTGGCGTCCCAGTGGGCCTGGTAGGCAAAGTGCCGGGGTTGAAAATTGGCGCCCAGGTCATGGTTCAGGCGCACCAGAAGATTCCGTGCAAACCGGGCGGAGACGCCTGCGGCATCGTCGTAGGCTGCCTCCATGGCTGCGACGCCCTGGGGCTGGTCCATGCCAATCAGCAGCAGGCTCCCGGGCCCCAGCAGGGTAGCCATGTGACGCAAGAGGACCACGGCGCCGGCGCGGGAGCAATTGCCCAGGGAGCTGCCAGGGAAAAAGCCCAGCCGTTGATGAGCCAGGAGAGGATGATCCGGCAGGGCGGGCAGTTGCTCGTAGTCACAACAGATGGCCACCATGGGCACCTGGGGGTGGAGCATCTGGAGGCCGATGCAGGCCGTATGCACATGGGTTGCGCTGATGTCCAGGGCCACGTAGGCGGCGGGCTGGAGGGCACGGAGCAGAGGCGTCACCTTGTGGGCGCCGCCGGCACCGAACTCCACCACCGTGACCGGTTTCGCGGCGCCGCGCCCTGTGCAACAGTGCCCGATGTGGCGCCCATGGCGCTGCAGCAGATCTTTCTCCAGACGGGTGAGGTGGTATTCCGGCTGTTGGCAGATGGCTTCAAAGAGCCGGGAGCCCTCCTCGTCGTAGAGCAACCATGGGGGCAGTTGCCGAGGCTGCCGGGCCAGACCCTGCTCCACAGCGGCGCACAAATCGCCGGGGCTGGGATGCAGGTCAATCAGCTCCGGGCGTGTCAGAAGAGTAGGGCTCATCACAGGAAGGCTTCATCACGGGCCAGACGGAGACCGGAGGCCATCCAGCGACTCCGGGGCGAGAAGAAGTTGCGGTAGGTGGATCGGTGGTGCCCCGCAGGTGTGAGGAAGCTGCCACCCCGTAACACAAACTGTGAACTCATGAATTTTCCATTATACTCGCCCACCGCTCCCGATGAGGACTGAAAGCCCGGATAGGGGCGGTAGGGGCTGGCTGTCCACTCCCAAAGGTCCCCGAACACCTGCTGAACCATCGGGAATCCCGACAAGGCCGTGGCGTGATGGGGCTTGAGATGCCGGACATTCAGCCACTGACCGGCACAGCATGACGCATGGTAGGCCATTGTTTCCCACTCCGCCTCCAGCGGCAGGCGAGCACCGGCCCAGCGTGCATAGGCATCCGCTTCAAACCAGGAGAGGTGCCGCACGGGCGCATTGGGGTCGAGGGGACAGCGGCCCTCCAGGGTGAACTCCCACCGCCAACCTTCACCATCCTCTCGCCAGTATCGGGGCGCCGCGACCTGGTGGTTATGGCGCCAATGCCAACCTTCGTCCATCCAGTAGCGGCTGTCCTGGTAGCCTCCGTCTGCCATGAACGCAGCGTACTCCCCGTTGGTGACCAGGCGATCCCCCATGGCAAAAGGTTCCAGCCACACTTGATGGGCGGGTGACTCGTTGTCAAAGTGGAATCCCTCCCCCTGGTGTCCCAGCCACACCAGCCCACCGGGGTGATGCCACCAACCCAGGGGCGGCGGAGAGGTCGGCGCCCCGGTCTGGTGGGCAGGCCGGTCCTGGCGGAGCGGGGCAGAAGGGGTGTAGGCGGGCTCCAGGGGACTGCGGGAGAAGCCGTCCAGCAGATCCATGAGCAACAACTCCTGGTGTTGCTGCTCGTGGTTGAGGCCAAGCTCGGCTGTGGCCAACAACTGACGCTGTTCCGGGGAGCTGTCGAATCCTGCCTCCGTCTCCAGCGTTGCCATGAGCCGTTCCATGGACCCGTTCACCCGCTGGCGCCAGGCCAGAATCTGCTCCAGTGCCGGACGGCTGAGCAGGCCCCGCTCCGACCGGGGGTGGGGAACGCCGATGGTGCGGTAGTAGCTGTTGAACAAGGTGTGCCACTGGGCAGGCGCAGCCTGGTGCGTCCCATCGTTTTGCAGCAGGAACTGCTCAAAAAACCACGTGGTGTGGGCCAGGTGCCACTTGGCTGGACTGGCGTCAGCCATTCCCTGAAGCATCAAATCCTCTGGTCCCAGACCCTGGATCAGGTCCTCGCTCACCTGCCGGATGACCCGGAAGCGCTGAGCGAGGCCCATGGTCTTCCGGCAGCCGCTGGGCATGGCGTCCACTCTCCTGCCCCCACAGCCTAGGCTCGGGACCCGTTACCAGAAAACGACGGTAGGGGCCAGGAGGACGGCAGAGCAGAAAACAGGGGCACAGCGGTCGTAGCGTGTTGTCATGGGTCGCCCGTCCTTCTGTTTGGCCAACAGGCTCTCAATGTTGAACGACAAGCTGGATCAAGTACTGGACATCCTCCTGGCGGCCAAGTCTTGACCTGATGCCCCTCCAGCTTCCCGACTTCACCCCCCTGCCTGCGCCGCCCCGCGCCCCGGCATTGCTGGAGGTGCCGGTGGCCCGGTTGCGGCCCACCCAGATGTGTGTGGGCTTGGCTGAGGTGCAGCGCCGCGTCCAGGACTTCAAGGGCTCACCCTTGAAGGAGCGGCGCGCCTATCTCAAGCGCAAGCCCGTTCCCCTGGTGCGCAACGGCCCCGGTCACCTGTGGATGGTGGATCGCCATCACCGTCTCCGCGCCCTGTTGCAGGTGGATCCGGAGGCCACGGCCTTTGGCTACGTGGTGTTGGAGGCGCCAACAGCAGACAGCGGTCTCACGCTGCGAGCGCTGCAGCAGCGGGGCTGGCTCTATCTCCATAACCGCTGTGGCCAGGGTCCTTGGCCACCCGAGTACTTGCCCCAGCAGTTGAGCAAATTGCAGGATGATGCCTACCGCAGCCTGGTGTGGCGCCTCAAACAAGAGGGCGCCATTGCCGCGGCCCCGTCGGTGCCCTTCCACGAATTTCGCTGGGGGGCCTGGTTGCGCCGTTGTTCCTTGCCGGCGTTTCATTCGCTTTATCTGGAGCTCGCCCTGCCCACAGCCCGCCATTTCGTATGCTCCCCGGCAGCTTCAGTCCTGGCGGGGTGGCAGGGGCGCCGCTGAAAACCGGCCCAGGCTCGGCGCCGGGAGGCGCCATGTGCCGTGATGCACCACCGCAGTCCGTCCATCCTGCTGAAGCAATCGCAGGCCACCGTTTGGCGTGAGACCCACCACGCGAACGGGAGCGCCAGTGGTCCCCACGAGAGGCTGTTGGGGGAGCCAAAGCCGGTCCTGGCAGGCTTGCACCAGAGCATCCGGTTGTTCCAACAGCACCATGGCCCGCTCACAGGCCAGCAACACCGCGGCCTGGGCCTGGGGCAGCGAGGGGGTGCGCGTCCCCAGTCGCTGCCGTAGAGCCACGGCGCCAACAGGGACGGCATTGGCCACGTTCAATCCCAGGCCCATCCCCAGTTGTTGGGGCGCCCCTCCCCGCAGCTGACGATGGGCCAGCAATCCGGCCAGCTTGCGCTGCTCCAACAGGATGTCGTTGGGCCATTTGAAGGCAACGGGCAGTCCCAGACGCTCCAGCCACTCCATCACCGCCACCGCCACCGCCAATCCCAGCCCCTCTGTCTGCAACGGCGCCGCCGCCGCTGACCTGTGAAAGGGCCATGCGGCGCTCACCCACACGCCACCCGGCGGCGCACACCAGGAGCGGCCCCACTGCCCCCGACCGTGGCGCTGGTGGCGGGCCACCACGGCAGAGGGGCCATGGCCCCCCTGCCGCGCCCAGCCTTGCAGCAGGGGCTCCGTGCTTGCACAGGTGCTCACCACCCGCAACCGCCACGGCCAGGTTGCCCCTTGCGCCCGCAGGGCAGCCGCCAGGGCGCCGCAGCCCAACCGGGGATAACGGCTTGCCATGGCGGCAGCCTGGCAGCGGCGTGTCGCCATGGCCTTCAGAGGGTCTTGAGCCAGGCCCCCACCCGCTGGGCCGCCTCTGTCAGGCGGGGTTCCTCTGCCACCAGAGCCAGTCGCACATGGTGCTGTCCTGCTGTGCCAAAACCACTGCCGGGGGTGAAGGCCACGCCCGTATCCTGCACCAGCCTGAGGCAAAAGGACAGGCTGTCCATGGCGCCCACGACGCTGGGCAGGTGGTCCCAGAGGTAGAGAGCCATGGGGCGGGGGGCCACGGGCCAGCCTGCGGCCGCCATGGCCTGCACCATGTGGTCACGGCGGCGGCGGTAGAGGCTGCGGAGATGCACAGGCCAATCCTCCAGATGATCCAGCGCCACCATGGCCCCGGCCTGAATGGCCACGGACTGGTTGAAATCAATCCAGGCCTTCACCTGTTTCAGGGCCTGGATCAAGGGGGTTGCCCCCACGGCAAAGGCAATGCGGAATCCACCCATGCACCAGCTCTTGGAGAAGGAGAAAAATTCAATGCCCCGCTCCTGCCAGCCCGGTGAACGCAGCAGGCAGGGGGCCTCCCCATCCAGGGCCAGGTCCACGTAGGGATTGTCGTGGGCCACCAGGATGTCGTGGTGATGGGCCATGGTCATGGCCTCGTCCAGCCAGTCCTGCGCCCCCACGGTGGCAGTGGGGTTATGGGGGAAGCCAAACACCATCAGCCGCAACGATTCCCGCTCCCCAGGGCTGAGGGACGCAAAGGGAGGACGCCAGCCGTCCTCCGGACGCAGGGGCAGCCGCTGAATGCGGGCGGAGGCCAATTGCAGGCCACCCAGGTGGGAGGGGTAGCCAGGATCCAGGATGAGCCCATGGTCGCCGGGCTCCAACACAGCCAGGGGGAAGTGGGCCGTGCCTTCCTGGGAACCCACCAGCAGCAGCACCTGGGTGTCGGGGTCCGCCGTCACGCCAAAGCGGCGCTGGATCCAGGCGGCCACGCTGACCCGCAAGGGGTAGGTGGCGGCATGGAGGCAATAGGTGGCACTGGAGCGCTGCCCCAACTGCTGGGCCATGGCGGCCGTCACCTGAAATGGGGGTGGCTGATCGGTACACCCGAGGGAGAGGTCAATCAGGTGGTGGCCATGGTGGCGACGGGCCTCCGCCTTGGCCCGGTCCATGGCGCTGAACACATCGCTGCGCCCGCCAAAGCGGTGCGCCAGAGCAGAGGGCAACTCAGAGGTGGGCATCCAGAAAAGCCTGTAGCTGCTTTTGAGAAAGCGCGCCCTCATGGCGAGCCATCACCTCCCCCCCACGAAACACCAGGAGGGAAGGAATCCCCTGAACTTTGTACTGATCTCGCGTCACAGGATTGGGATCCACCTCCATCTTCATCACCAGCAGCCTGTCGCCATAGGTGGTGACAGCCCAGTCCATCAAGGGCGCCACCAACCGGCAAGGCCCGCACCACGGGGCCCAGAAATCCACAAGGACCGGCAGATCGGCACGGAGGACAGCGGCCGCAAAGTCCGCATCGGTGACATCCTTGACGGCCACGGAACACTGGCGAGTTTTAGGATTGTATGCATGGCGCTCGTCCTTTCGAGGCTGAGGAAAAGTCTCCATGAACGATCATTCCCTGATCAATCCGCTGGCCAGCCGGCAGAAGAGCGCATCACTCCGATACCGCACATCGAGACGGGTGAACTTTGCCTCGGCCGAGAACGATGTCGCGATCATCAAGGACATCAGAATCACATTGCAGGCTGTTCCTGCTGTCATCCGCGAGAAGAACTGGGTCATCGACCGTATCGGTCCAGAATCTGAGCACTCGGTTCAGGATCACAATCTCTCGACTCCGCTCCACACTGAACGGTTGGCAGACCTGAATGGGGCAGAGACTCGGTGATTTGCAATTCCGTCTGGAGGCCCAGGGGCTTCAGGCCATTGTCGAGAAGTGCCCAATTGAGCTTCTTGCACGGGATGAGTGGGGAGGCGTGGGGGACATGGCGCAAATCCTTGCCGCCTTTGTCTCTCCCAATGAGCCGGCGGTGGCCCGTGCTCTGAAGGATGCCGGACGTCTACTGGAGAGGGGAGGCCACAACAGCTTGATGGACGGTTACCAATCATGTGATCCGGGCCGGGCCTACCTCCTCGCTGCCGCCATCTGGTCTGCCATGGCCGGCCTTGCCCTCACCTGTGCCGAGCCACCAGCATCGTTCGAGAGGGAAGGTCAGAAGATCAGGGGACCCGGTCGCATCACCAGCGAAGGCCTTGCCACCTGCCTTGATTCGACGCTATTCCTTGCCGCAGCCCCATAGGCTGCTGACCTCAATCCCGTTGTCCTCTTCTCCCATGGCCATGCATGGGTTGGCTTTTGGGTCGTCAAAAGGGGTTTTGGCCATGGGACCGAACCGGACGTGGTTGCTGTGCGCAAAGCTGTGCAGTCTCGTGAGTTCATTCCCATTGAGACGACATTGCTGACTCGCCATCCTGCCATCAACTTCAAGTTGGCCCCGATCTCAACGGTAAGCTCACCATGAATTTTGGGGCACTCAATAACGAAGGTGGAGAGAAGCGTCTCAATGTTGCCATTACCCGCGCTTGGCGTGAACTGCATATCTTCTCCTCGATTCGAGCAGACGATATTGACCTCGACAGAGTATGACGGCGCAACCTATCACGCCTCAGCCACTGCCCGTGACCGTGATAAAGCTCGGCAAGCCGTGTCGGAAGATTTGGGCTGGACGATTTTTCGGGTATGGTCGACTGACTGGTTTCGGAGCCCAGCCCATGTTACCGACCAGCTCCATGGGAAACTGGCGCAACTGCTTCAACAATCGCGTTCCTGCTGATTCAACAATCGCGTTCCTGCTGAAGATGGGTCTGCCTTCCTGCAAACTCACCTGAAGCTTGAGATGTTTACACGCTGTTATCTTCTCCCGTGCCCACAGGGCATCGCGTCAAAGAAGGTTGCACTGCGGGAATCCTGGGTACGTTTGCACCCTGCACCATGTTGAGCCAAGCCCAACTGGCTCGGGCCCAAGGCCGTGCCTCGGTCAGTACGGAGCTTCATGCTCTCTGCCTTCAGGGCCATCCCCTGGATAAAACGCTCCTGGACCACCATGAGCAGCGCTGCCGCCAGGATCATGACGAACGGCTGGAGATTGTCCATAGCCTGGGACGTCAGCCCGATCCCCACTTGAACCACTACCTGGAGGGCCAGCTGGAGCGCCTGAAGCTGGTGCGGCTTGCGCTGGAACGGGGTCGTGATCCCGGCCTCGTTCCTGGCATGGGGGAGTGATGTCCATTTCCCTCTTCGTTGCCGCCCCCCTGGCGCTGTTGCTGGCATCCTGCGCGGCAACCTCCACGTTTGTGGGGCAACAACAGGCTGCGGGCCCTGCTGCTGCCGCCGACGGCATCAGCGTCTACTTCAATCAACGGCGCCAGGCCCGCTACCGTAGCCCCCTCACGGACACCCTGCGCCAGGGAGACGACCTGGAGCAGGTGGTGTTGGATGCCGTTGCCGGGGCGCGGAGCAGCGTCAGCCTGGCGGTGCAGGAGTTGACCCTGCCCCGCATCGCCCAGGCCCTCGTGGAGCGGCACCGCGCCGGGGTACACGTGCGGGTGGTGCTGGAGAACAGCTACTCCACCCCGTGGAGCCGTCAGCATCCGTCCGAGTTGGACGACCATGCGCGGCACCGCTGGCAACGGCTCCACGATCTGTCGGACGGCGACCAGGACGGCACCGTCACCCAGGCTGAGCGCCGGGCGGGGGATGCGGTGGCCCTGCTGCTGGAGGGCGGTGTGCCCCTGCTGGACGACACAGCAGACGGCAGTGCCGGCAGCGGGCTGATGCACCACAAGTTCCTGGTGGTGGATGGCCGGGAGGTGGTCACCGGCTCCGCCAATTTCACCAGCTCCGGCATCCATGGCGATGCTGGCGCCCCCAGTTCCCGGGGCAACGCCAACCATATGGTGAGGATTCACTCCACCGCCCTGGCCGGTCTGTTTGAAGAGGAATTTTCCCGCCTCTGGGGGGACGGCCCCGGCGGACGGGAAGACGGCCGCTTTGGCCTGGGCAAGGGTGGCGGCGGCAGCGTTCGGCTTCGGCAGGGGGACGGCCGGTTGGAGGTGCTTTTTGCCCCCCATCCCCGGAAAGACGGCAACAACGGTCTTGCCTTCATTGAACAGGTGCTGGCCATGGCCAGGACCCAGGTGGACATGGCCCTGTTTGTGTTCAGCGATCAAGGCATTGCCGACCGTCTGGAGACCCTGGCCCAGCGGGGCGTCAACATCCGCCTCCTGGTGGATCCAGGCTTTGCCACCCGCAGCTACAGCGAACTCCTGGACTTGGCAGGAGTGGTCCGCCCCGACCGTCGCTGCCGCGTCGAGGCGGGCAACAAGCCCTGGCCACCGGGTTTGGCGGAAGTAGGCATTCCCCAGCTTCCGCGGGGAGACAAGCTCCACCACAAGTTTGCGGTGGTGGACAACACCACGGTGATCACCGGCAGCTTCAACTGGAGCCCCTCGGCGGCCCATCAAAACGACGAGACGCTGCTGGTGATCAAGCATCCCAAGCTGGCTGCCGCCTTTGATCGTGAATTCAGCCGCCTCTGGCAAAACGCGGAACTGGGCATCACGCCCCGCCTGCAGAGCCAGCTGGAGCGTGATCGGTTGCGCTGCCCGGAAACCGTGAACCTTGCACCCCCCTCAGCCCTCCTGTAGCCAGAATGAGATCCATAAGATTACCGCCAAAAGCAAGTGCTGATCGGGAATTTCAGCGCTTCGGCACTATTGCATGTAAGCCCCTTTTGGAAATCAGTGGTGAAGAGGGTTCCAAGGTTTGGCACTTACGCATATAAGTCCCCTGAGTTGGCCCATCGTCTCCTTGAATATCGTCCCACACGGGCCTCTTTTCCCGACGTCATTGGGTCTGCTGGCAGAGGGAATCTCGATCCGGAGTGGTTAGGGATCCATCTGCCGAGACAATCGTTTTGCAAGTTTCGGATATACCCGGGAAACAGGTTTTCCTCAATTCACCACTCACTCTGTTGACCAACCAGCGGCATCCCCAATCCTGTCACTATTGCTACAGAGTGCCCCTCGCTGGCCTGCCAGGATTCGACTCTTCTCTAACGGAAGGCACAGCCGTGGGTCGGCAATGCTGGCAAGGAAATGCCTCCGTCCGATTCTATCGATCTGGTGGGCAGACGCTTCACCAAGGCGGTTGCACGGCGCCCTTGAAGCTGTCCCGTAGTGTTACCCATGGCAGCATCTGCCAATTGTCCCTGCTCCACACCGCAGGCGGGTTGGTGGGGGGTGATGTGCTGAACATCAACTGTCAGTTGGCGCCCCACAGCCGCGCTCTGCTCACCAGCGTGGCAGCGCAGAAGGTCTACGGCAGTGTAGGACGCTCCCGACTCCAACCGGAGGGTGCCTGGGCCCGGCAACGGATCATCTGCCGGGTGGAAGACGGGGCATGGCTCAGTTGGTTTCCCCAGGAGACGGTGGTGTTTGCTAATGGTTTGCTGCAGCAGGAGCAGCGGGTGGAACTGGAGGGATCCGGTGCTTGGCTGGGGGTGGAGGTGGTGCGGCTGGGGCGCACAGCGGCAGATGAAACCATTGGGCGGGGCTGCTGGCGCTCGCGGCTGGAGCTGTGGCGGGGGCAGCGCCTCCTGCTGGGGGACCCCACGGCTCTCAACGGTGCCTCCCTGCAACGGCTCCATGGCCTGGCGGGGCAGGCGGTGGTGGGGATGTTGAGCTGGGCCGACAGGTTGCGGCTGGATGCCGCCGCCATCGACGCCTGCCGCCAGGCCCGTGCAGGCCTCTCTGGCGAGATGGAGGCGGGGGTGATCCACGACGACGGAGGAGACCTCCTCTGCTGCCGCTATCGGGGGGATTCCACCCAAGCGGCCCGCTGCTGGTTTGTGCGCATCTGGGCCTTGATCCACAAGTGGCGGGGCGAGCCGCCCCCCGTTCTGCCCCGTGTCTGGCCACTGCAGGACGCCCTCTTGCCGACCGGTGCAACGGCTCCCGGCACAATGGCTTCAGATGGCGTTGCCCCCTGCTGACCATGCACCTCACCCCTCAGGAGAAAGACAAGCTGACCACCGTCACCGCTGCCCTATTGGCGGAACGGCGTCTCAAACGCGGTCTGCGGCTCAACCACCCCGAAGCAGTGGCATGGCTCAGCTTCTGCATCCTGGAAGCGGCGCGGGACGGCAAAACTGTGGCCACGGTCATGGAGGAAGGCACCACATGGCTGGAGCGGCACCAGGTGATGGAGGGGGTGCCGGAGCTGGTCAAAGAGGTACAGATGGAAGCCACCTTCCCCGACGGCACCAAACTGGTGACCCTCCACGAGCCCATCCGCTAAGCCCACACCACACCCGTTGACAAACCGCCCCGGCCTGCCTCCCATGATTCCCGGCGAACTGCTGCCTGAACCCGGCGTCATCCTGCTCAATGCAGACCGGCCTACCCACGAAGTGAGGGTGGCCAACCCAGGGGACCGCCCCATTCAGGTGGGGTCCCACTTCCACTTCCATGAGGTGAACAGCGTCTTGAAGTTTGACCGGGAGTCCTGCCGGGGGATGCGTCTGGATCTTCCGGCAGGGACCGCCATGCGCTTTGAGCCAGGTGAGGAGCGGCTGGTGCGGCTGATTCCCATGGCGGGGCAGCGCCGCATCATGGGCTTCAACGGTCGCATCAATGGTTGCCTTGATTAAGGCTCACCCACAGCACGCCTCTTTCTCCCCTTCCCGCCATGGCCTACCCTCTGGATCGCCGCATCTACGCAGAAACCTATGGTCCCACCGTGGGGGATCGATTGCGTTTGGCGGATACGGATTTGATCCTCGAGGTGGAGAAGGACTGTTGTGTCTATGGAGAGGAGGTGAAATTTGGCGGAGGGAAGGTGATTCGAGACGGCATGGGCCAGAGCCAGGTGAGCCGTGGGGACGGGGCCATGGATACGGTCATTACCAATGCCTTGATCATGGACTGGTGGGGCATCGTCAAGGCGGATGTGGGCTTGCGTGACGGCAGGATTGCCGCCATCGGCAAAGGGGGGAACCCTGATATGCAGGACGAGGTCGACGTGGTGATTGGTCCGGGCACGGAGATCGTTGCCGGGGAAGGGCAGATCCTGACCGCCGGCGCCATTGACAGCCACATCCATTTCATTTGCCCCCAGCAGGTGGAGACCGCCCTGGCCAGCGGGGTGACCACCATGCTGGGAGGCGGTACCGGACCCGCCACCGGCACCAATGCCACCACCTGCACGCCGGGCGCCTTCCATCTGGCACGGATGCTGCAAGCGGCCGAGGGCCTGCCTGTGAATCTGGGTTTTTTCGGGAAGGGGAACGCCAGTACGCCGGAGGCCCTGGAGGAACAGGTGCGGGCTGGCGCCTGTGGCCTCAAGCTCCATGAGGACTGGGGAACCACCCCGGCCGCCATTGGCTGCTGCCTGATGGTGGCGGACCGCTTCGATGTGCAGGTGTGCATCCACACGGACACCCTGAATGAAGCCGGCCATGTGGAAGACACCATTGCCGCCATTGCCGGACGCACCATTCACACCTTCCACACCGAAGGCGCTGGGGGCGGCCATGCGCCGGACATCATCCGCATTTGTGGCGAGGCCAACGTGCTGCCCTCCTCCACCAATCCCACCCGACCCTACACCGCCAACACCCTGGAGGAACACCTGGACATGCTGATGGTCTGTCATCACCTGGACCGCAGCATTCCCGAGGACGTGGCCTTTGCCGAATCCCGCATCCGCCGAGAAACCATTGCTGCCGAAGACATTCTCCACGACCTGGGGGCCTTCAGTATCGTTGCCAGCGATTCCCAGGCCATGGGACGGGTGGGGGAGGTGATCACCCGCACGTTCCAAACGGCCCACAAAATGAAGGTGCAACGTGGCGCATTGCCGGAAGACAGCGACCGCAACGACAACCACCGCATCCGCCGCTACATCGCCAAGGTGACCATCAACCCCGCCATTGCCCACGGCATTGACAGCCAGGTGGGATCCGTAGAGGTGGGCAAGCTGGCGGATCTTTGCCTCTGGAAGCCCGGCTTCTTCGCCGTCAAACCTGAACTTGTGCTCAAGGGTGGCTCCATTGTTTGGGCCCAGATGGGAGATCCCAATGCCTCCATCCCCACCCCGGAGCCCGTCCGCGGGCGCCCCATGTTTGCCAGCTTTGGCGCCGCCATGGCTCCCAGTTGTCTCACCTTCGTCTCCCAAGCCGCTGTGGACGGTGATCTCCCTCACCGCCTGGGTCTGCAAACACCGTGTGTGCCTGTGTGCAACACCCGTGGGGGGATCAGCAAAGCCGCCATGAAGTTGAACACCGCTACGCCTTCCATCCAGGTGGATTCCCAAACCTATGAGGTGTTCGCTGATGGGCAACTGCTCACCTGTGACCCAGCCCAGGTGCTGCCCATGACCCAGCGGTATTTTTTATTCTAGGAGGATAGTCAATTATGATCAGTCTCATCCATCGGGCATCACGAAAAATAAGGGAAGTTTAAGACAGATAGGGAAGATGTCGGCAGAGGCGGGCCGCTATTTCCTTATCATAAGTCTGTGGGAAGAGGTGTGAACAGGCTTGAAGAATCCTGTGAACCTCGAATAATAGGGAGATGGGGGCTCAAGAGGAAAAAGGGTCCACCTCAGCAACATCCTCAAAGCCAAGGCAGTACCAAGCTTCTTTGTCCTGATTGACCCGGCGCCACTTTCGAGATCAATTCTCTGTTTCAAGAGGAGATGCAAGATCGGCAACTTTGCCAGGTCAAACTGAATCATTGGAAGACCAACTTGAGATCTATAAGAACAGTGAAGTATCGCCTGATGATGGAGCCCGTTGCCCATTGGAAGATTTTGATCCAAACGCACGGACCAAGAGTGGATTCACAGCTTCGGATCTGGTTCTGGATGATCTGATTCTCATTTTGGACAAGTAAGACTTCAGGGGTGGTCACAAAGGAAATGTCTATTCTTCTGTTGTCCACCCACCTCCCTCCCAAGACGCAGGCTGTGAACCCATCCGAGTTCCCCAATGAGGTGGAAATGCCCCTGTTGGACCACCTTGACGAGCTGCGCAACCGCCTGCTGCGCGGCTTGCTGGCCATCGTCACCTGCGCGGGGCTGTGTCTAATCGGGGTGCGCCCCCTGGTGCGCCTGCTGGAGCAACCTGCCCAGGGGATTCGTTTTCTCCAGTTGGCCCCAGGGGAATTTTTCTTTGTGTCCTTGAAAGTGGCAGGGTACGGGGGCTTGGCCCTGAGCTTGCCCTATCTAGTCTATGAAGGACTCCAGTTTATCTTGCCAGGCCTGAAACAGACGGAACGCCGCCTGGTGGTGCCGGCCGTGGCTGCCTCCACGGTGCTGTTCCTGGTTGGCGTCACCTTTGCCTGGTGGACCCTGGTGCCGGCCGCACTCCGTTTCCTGGTGGCCTATGGTGCCGACGTGGTGGAGCCCCTCTGGTCCATTGAGCGCTACCTGGACTTTGTCCTGCTGCTGCTGCTGGCCACGGGCCTGGCCTTTCAACTGCCGGTGCTGCAGGTGCTGTTGGGTGTGTTCGGCCTGGTTGATGCGGTTACGATGCTGAACGCCTGGCGCTGGGTTGTGCTGGGCGCAGCCCTGGCCGGCGCCGTGCTGACTCCTTCTACGGACCCCATTACCATGGTGCTCCTCAGCAGCGCCATCACCCTTCTCTTCCTGCTGGGTGTGGGTCTGGTGGCCCTGGTGCGCTGGCGCAGGCCGCAGGCCGACTAGCCAGCGGATCGCAACGGCAGGCTGAGGGCTTTGCCCAGTCGTGGCCGGTCGGTTGTGGTGCGCAGCCATGTGCGCACCACGTCCCCCTCGCCCAGTTGATTGATGGCGTCCACCACGTCCGCCAGACGGTCCAGATAGGTGGGTTCGTCCAGGGGAAAAGAGAGTTGCTCCAGGTAGCCCCACATGATTTGCAGGTAGATGCGCTGATGCCTCTGAATCAGGTGGACGTCGTAAGAAGCGCCCCACCGTTGCTGCAGCAGAGTGCGAACTTCAGCAACGGTGAGCGGGCCAACTGCCATGACCGGTCTTTTTTGCAAAACGCCACAGTCCCGTCGCGACTGCCGCCAACGACCTTAGACCGGTCTTCATAATGCAGAGGCTTACGGTCTGAAATGCTACGGCCAGCGTTGATCCCCAACGTCCCGGGGTGCCAAAGACCGCTCTCTCTCGCAGCAGATGACACAACTCCAGGCTAGTGACGTTCCCGGAATGGGGCGCCGCCAATTCATGAACCTGCTCATGTTCGGCTCCCTCACCGGGGTAGCCCTTGGCGCTCTTTACCCTGTCGTCGGCTACTTTATCCCCCCCAAGCCGGGGGGAAGTGGCAGTGGCACAACCGCCAAGGACGCCATGGGCAACGACGTGACCGCCAGCGGCTGGCTGGCCAGCCACCCGGAGGGGGACCGCAGCCTGGTGCAGGGCCTCAAGGGCGACCCCACCTATCTCCTGGTGAAAGGGGAGGCGACCCTGGCCGGCTTTGGCGTCAATGCCGTATGCACCCACCTGGGGTGCGTGGTTCCCTGGAATCCGGGCAAGAACCGCTTCATCTGCCCCTGCCACGGATCCCAGTACGACGAGAACGGCAAGGTGGTGCGGGGCCCGGCTCCCCTCTCCCTGGCTTTGGCCCACGTGGAGGAGGGCAACGACGTGGTCTTCCTCAAGCCATGGACCGAAACAGACTTCCGCACCGGTGCTTCCCCCTGGTGGGTCTGACGTTTCAAGAATCATCCGCCCCCCACCGTTCCCCACCGTTCATGCATCCCCTACGCGCTCTGGTCGTCGGCCTCCTTCTGGCTTGCTTGACCCTCTTTGTTCAGCCGGACACTGCCCGGGCCTACCCCTTCTGGGCCCAACAAGTGGCGCCGGAGACCCCGCGAGAAGCCACCGGCAAGCTGGTGTGCGCTAACTGCCACCTGGCCCAGAAACCCATTCAGGTGGAGACGCCACAGGCGGTGTTTCCGGATACGGTCTTCAAGGCAACGGTCAAAGTGCCCTACGAGAAAGACGCCTTGGAGCTGGCCGCCGACGGGAGTCAGGTTCCCCTGCAAGTGGGGGCAGTGTTGATGTTGCCGGAGGGATTTCACTTGGCGCCCGAGGATCGTATCCCCGAAGCCATGAAGGAGGAGATGGAGGGGATCTACTACAGCACCTACAACGACAGTTCGGACAACGTCATTCTTGTCGGTCCCTTGCCCGGCGATGAGCACCAGGAGCTTGTCTTCCCGGTGCTCTCCCCTGACCCGGCCAAGGAAAGCACCGTCACCTTCGGCAAGTATGCCGTTCATGTTGGCGGCAACCGCGGACGCGGTCAGCTGTACCCCACCGGCGAGAAGAGCAATAACGGGGCCTGGACAGCAGACGTGGCGGGGGAGATCACCGGCGTTGACGACAACGGGGACGGCAGCCATGTGGTCCACATCGCGACGGATGGGGAGACCGTGGTTGATGAAGACGTTCCAGTGGGCCTGGAGGTGGTCGTTGCCCCTGGAGAGACGGTTGCTGCAGGCGCTGCCTTGACCAGCGACCCCAACCAGGGGGGCTTCGGACAACACGATACGGAGATCGTGTTGCAGAGCCCATGGCGTATCCTGGGCATGTTGGGCTTCTTCACCCTGGTGCTGGCCACACAGATTTTCTTTGTCCTCAAGAAACGGCAAGTGGAGCGGGTGCAAGCTGCCGGACAGCTTTGAGACCCCGCAAGCAAGGACCGTTCATCCATGGGACTATCCGGTGTGTTGGGCCTGGTTTTTCAGTCGCCAGGTCCCATGATCCCCTATACGCCTCTGCGCTGGTACGGGGTGCTGATTGCCGTGGCGGTGGTCATTGGCCTTACCCTCTCCAGCAGACTGGCCCGCTGGCGTGGCCTTGATCCCGAGCTGATGGCGGACCTGCTGCCGGTGCTGGCCGTCGCCGCACTGGTGGCTGCCCGCGTCTACTACGTGGCCTTTGAATGGGAGCGCTACCGCGACGCCTGGACACGGCTGTTCGGGGTGATCCCCATTCCCCGGGCCGTCGCCTTTTGGGAAGGGGGCATCGCCATCCATGGGGCCATGGTGGGGGGACTGCTGGCGGTGCTGGTGTTTTCTCGCCTCCGCCGGCAGCCCTTCTGGACGCTCCTGGATGTTCTGGCGCCGTCCTTGGCCCTGGGGCAAGCCATTGGCCGCTGGGGGAATTTTTTCAATTCGGAAGCATTCGGGGTCCCTGTCCCTGCGGATTTTCCCGTCAGCGTCAAGATCCCCCAAGCCCTGGTGGATCCCCAGGTGCTGCTCGGCAACCCCGGGGCCAGTCATTTCCATGCCACGTTTTTCTATGAGTCCCTCTGGAACCTGGCCGTCTTTGGGGTGCTGACGGGTCTGCTGCTGCGCTGCCGCCGCGGCCGTCTCAAGCTGCCGGCAGGGGCGCTGACCTGTAGCTATGCTGTCGCCTACGGCCTGGGCCGCTTCTGGATTGAAGGCTTGCGCACCGATCCCCTTTGCCTGTTCTCCAGCCCCCCCTTCTGTGAGGGAGGCCTGCGCGTTGCCCAGGTGATGAGCGGGGCCATGATCGTGCTGGGCAGTCTGGGTCTGGCCTGGCTCTATGGCCTGCGGCGCCCCTTGCCCGGCTCGGGACCGGCATCTTGAACGCCACGGCGCAACCGCCAGGATCCGTGGCCGTTGTGGGCGCCGGGCCCGGTGCCCCCGACCTTCTCACCATGCGGGCCCATCAACGCATCCGGGAGGCCCAGGTGCTGGTCTGGGCGGATTCCCTTGTCTCCCCTGCCGTTGCCGCCCTGGCCCCTGCAGACTGCGCACGGATTTCCACCCGCAGCCTCACCCTGGAGGCGGTGATGGAGGTGATGCTGGAGCAGGTTCGGGCCGGCAAGCGGGTGGTGCGTCTCCACGACGGCGACCCTTGCCTCTATGGCGCCCTCCACGAGCAGATCTGCCGCCTGAGCGAGGCCGGTGTGACTGTGGAGGTGGTGCCTGGGGTCAGCGCCTACCAGGCCACGGCAGCGGCCCTGGGCCAGTCGCTCACTATCCCCGGCCTGGTGCAAACCATTGTGCTGACCCGTGCTGCAGGCCGCACCGGTACCCCTGAACGGGAGACGCTCAAGCAGGTGGCGGCGCTGCGGGCCAGCCTTTGCCTCTATCTCTCGGCCCGCCATGTGGATGCGGTTCAGGAGGAGTTGCTGCTCCACTACCCCGCCGACACCCCCGTGGCCATTGCCTTCCGCATCAGTTGGCCTGACGAGCGGCTCCTCCTCACCACCCTCGGCGCCATGGCCGCCACAACCACGGCGCACAAGCTGATCCGCACCACCCTTTATCTGGTGAGCCCCGCCCTGGCGGCCAGCCCAACCTGTCGCTCACGGCTCTATGCACCCGGTCATACCCATCTCTTTCGTGGAGGGCAGGGCCAGAGCGCTGCCCGATGAAGAGCCCGTGAGCAGTTGCGCAAACACCTGCCCAGCCTCCTGGGGGCTCAGTTGGTGACGGCTGGCTTGACCATCCAGAGAGTAAATGGGGCGGCAACTGATGCTGTTGAGAAGAAAGCCGCCGCCATGCAGAAGGGTTTGGCGGGTGATGAGGTGCTCATGGCAATGGCGATGCCGCAGGAGTTGACCCCGCATGATGCCGGGCAAACAGCCTTGATCCAGGCCCGGCGTCAGCCAGTCCGTCCCCCGCTGCACCCAGAGGTTGGCGGCTGTGGCACAGGAGTAGTGGCCGGTGCTGCTGAGGAGCAAGGCATCGTCGACATCAGCCATCCGGGCTTCGCGCCGGGCGATGACGGCATCGGTGTAGTTCAGGGTTTTGCAACGGCTGCTGGCGCAGTCCCCATGCCGGCGCACCAGGCGGCTGGTGATCACGTCCACTGGATCAAAGCAGGGGGTGACGGCATTGAAGTGGAGCCAAAGGCGCGGCTGTTGGGGCTGGGGAAGCGCCAGTCCCCGCTCACCAGGGCCGCGGCTGATGGTGATCCGCAGCGCAGCCAGGCCACTGGAGGGGCCCAGGCGGCGGAATCCTTCCGCCGCCTGGGCCTGAACCCAGTTAGCATCCGGTTCAGGCTCCAGGCCCAGCAAGGCACAGCCCTGCTGCAGCCGTTGCCAATGTTGCGCCCACAACACAGGACCGTCCGAGCGCCACAGCAGGGTTTCAAAGACCCCGTCCGCCAGGCTCAGGCCCCGATCGTCAAGGGGCACAGCCAAGCACTGCGGCCGATCCCATCGCCCCGCAAACCAGGCCAGGCTTTCTGCAGAGGCTTTCCTCATGGCGGAGGCTGCAGCAACTGGAGCAGGGGCGCCATTTTGAGGTGCATTTCCCGGGTCTCTTCGGCTGGGTCCGAGTCGTAGACAATGCCGCAGCCGGCATGGGCCCGCAAGCGACAACCCTTCCGGATCACGCTGCGGATGATGATGTTGCTATCCAGGCTGCCGTCAAGGCCCAACCGGAACAGGGAGCCGCAATAGGGTCCCCGGGGCAGGGGCTCCAACTCCGCCAGCCGCTGGCAGGCCCTCACCTTGGGGGCCCCTGTGACAGACCCACCGGGCCAGGCACTGCGCAGCAGATCGACCACGTCGCGGTCGGTCCGCAACTGGCCGGTGACGACGGACGTGAGATGATGCACCTGCCGATAGCTCTCCAGCCCCGCCAGCGTGGACACGGTAACGGTGCCAGGGCGGCAAACACGGCCCAGGTCGTTGCGGAGCAGGTCTGCAATCATGACGTTTTCAGCGCGATCCTTGCTGCTGGTGATCAACTCCACCGCCAGGGCTGCATCCTGAGCCGGGTCCTGGTGGCGGGCGCGGGTTCCCTTGATGGGCCGGGTTTCCACCCAGCCATCGCCCCGCACACGGAGAAACCGCTCGGGGGACGCCGAGAGCAGGGCATGTTCACCGTGGATCGCCAGGCCGGCAAAGGGCGCCGGGCTCTGTTGGCGTAGACGGCCATAGAGCTGAAGGGAATCCGGTGGACTGGGCAGGATCGCCTCACAGCAACAGCTCAGGTTGGCCTGGAAGACGTCCCCTGCCCCGATCCGTTCTCGAAGCTGCGCCACCTGTTGGGCAAATGCTACGGCGCTGGTGCGCCACGTCCAGGCGCCATGCAGTGGCTCCGGCTCCTCGGGGGGCACAGGACCAGTCCAGAGATGGGCAAGTGCATCCTGACGCTGTGCCGCCAGGATAGCGCTGCGCTCCCATCCCTCGCCGGTGAACCCATGGCTGATGGCAAACACCTGCCGCTCCAGCAGATCAAAGCAGAGCAGGGGGTCGTGAAGTCCGGCCCAGAGGAGGGGTTGATCGGGCTGCCGCCATGGAGGGTGGCATTCCAGCCAGGCGCCCGCTTCATAGCTGAGCCAGCCCATCCACCCGCCCATGAAGGGAGACGGCCCGGATGCGGGAGTCCAGCGGGCTGCCTCCGGCAACGCCTGGCGCAGGAGGGTGAAGGGATCCGTTGCGCGGGAGGGAAGCCCGTGGGCTGGACGGGGCCAGCTTTGGCAGCAAAGCTGGCGAATGGGCGCAGCGCCCAGAAACGACCAGCGTCCGCCATCACCCTGTTGACGGACGGATACACCCACACCGGCAGGCTGGGTGTCCAGCAACACAAGCCCGTCACCGCCCCGATGTCTGGCCAGGAGTTGGGCGGCGCCATAGGGCTCGCGCCAGGGCAGTGGTCTCACCAGAGGAAGGCTCACGGCCTTGGCCGGCTTTATTAAGCCAAGCCGAGCCAGTGGACCACCGTGGAGCCGGTGCAGAGCTCAATGGCGAGAATCACCAGAATGCCCACCATGGCAAAACGCCCATTGATCCGCTCCGCATAGCTGCTCCAGCCAAAGGCTGGCGCCTCGTTGGTGGTGGCGCTGGGTGTTGGCGAAGGCTCCGACGATGGACTGCCGGGATCAGCGGCGGCAGCAGAGTCTGTCATGGGGAAGGCTTTGAATAAGACAATTCTATGGGCGAGACCCATGGGATTGGTTTCCTGGCCGCGGTGGAATGCAGCACCAGGCAGGACAGCCCCTGGCAGCAGGACAACGTCCTGGCGTTCCCGAGCGTGGCGCAAGAGAGCTGTTGGCGGTCTGGAGATCTTGGAAGAGGGGAACTTTAACCTTGGGGCTTACATACGTGAGTCCCCAACTCTGAGTCTCGCTGTTACTGAGGTCTTATGAGTCTTACCATAGACTCGAAACAGGCTCTCACTCCTGGGATCCCATGCTGGCATGATTGTTGACGCCTCCCGTGCCACGGCTGCTGCGTCTGACCAGACCATTCCTTTTTCAGAACAGGAACTAAGTAAAGATGAGGAGTATGGCGCTTACGTACATAAGTTCCCTTCATTAATGAACTCCAAGCATGTTAGCCGCTTGCCCACCATCCCAGCCACCATTCTAAGCATCATATCCACGGTGTCC
>JXQG01000037.1 GCA_001007665.1 Candidatus Synechococcus spongiarum SP3
CCGCTATCTGGAACCTTGTGGCAGCCCTTCTTGCATCACGCTAAATCCTTTTTGTCCACAGGACCTAGGGCTGCCCATTGACCCTGAAAATCCCCTAAAATCTCGCCATGGCTCTTCCCTGGCGAGAAACCTGGTCCATGGCCTGGAGCGCTCTGCGGGCCAGCCGCCTCCGTAGCCTGCTGACGATCCTGGGCATCGTCATTGGCAATGCCTCGGTCATTACCCTGGTGGGCATCGGTCAGGGGACCCAAAAGCTGGCCAACGAGCAGTTGGAAAGTCTCGGCACCAACGTGTTGTTTGTGGTGCCGGGAGACAACCGGCGCCGGTCAGGTACGGCCAGACCGCGCACGTTGGTGCTGGGGGATGCAGAGGCCATCGCCAGCCAGGTCCCCAGCGTGCGGCGTGTGGCTCCCCAAATTTCCTCCAACCAGATCATCCAGGTGGGAGGGCGCAGCACCAGCGTTCCCGTGTATGGCGTCACGCCCGAGTTCCTGCTGGTGCGCCAGTTTGACGTGGAGCGGGGTCACTTCATCACCCAGGCGGATCTTGACGGCAACCGGTCGGTTGTGGTTCTTGGATCCGCCTTGGCAACCAAGCTTTCCCCCAATACCGATCCCCTGGGCCAACGCGTCCGCATCGGCAATCACGGCTTTGTGGTGATTGGCGTCATGGAGGAGAAAGGTTCGTTCTTCGGCGAGAACCAGGATGAAGTGGCCTATATGCCCCTGAGCACCATGGTGAACCGCGTCACGGGCCGAGATCCCACCTACGGCGTTTCCCTGACCTTCATCAGCGTGGAAGCCAATGATCCCGGCAGCGTGGATGCCGCCAACTTCCAGATCACCAATCTTCTCCATCAACGCCACAAAATCCCTGGTTTTGGGGACAACGATTTCACGGTGCGTACCCAGAAGGAGGCATCAGCCATCGTCACCACCATCACCGGCGGGCTCACCATTCTGCTGGGATCCATTGGTGGCATTTCCCTGCTGGTGGGGGGCGTGGGCATCATGAACATCATGCTGGTGGCCGTGAGTGAGCGCACCGCAGAGGTGGGCTTACGCAAGGCCCTGGGTGCCCGCCGTCGGGATGTGTTGCTCCAGTTCCTGATTGAAGCCGCCGTACTGGCCAGCATGGGGGGCATGATCGGCAGCGGTCTTGGCCTGGGCGCCGTTGCCTTGGCGGCAGCCGTCACTCCTCTGCCCGCCTTCGTCGGCCCCGGAACGGTGTTGTTGACCGTGGGTGTCTCGGGGGGAATCGGGGTCTTCTTTGGCGTGATTCCCGCACGCCGTGCCGCCCGACTGGATCCCATTGCGGCGTTGCGCCGCCTGTAGCAGGAAAATCCTGTAGCAGGAAAATGAAGTGTTGCCAATCCATGGGCGCCACCGCAGTCACGGAGCTCAGCCGTTTACGTTGTGTAAAATCTTCGAGCAAGCCATGAACAAGCGGTGGCGGATTATCGCCCTTTGGTTGATTCCCGTTGTCATCGGCCTGGGGCTGATCTGGCAGACCGCCAGCAATAAAGGCGGCATGGACGCACCGGTGAATTCCCCTGTGGAGTCCCGCAACGTAGCCACTGGACGCATGACCTACGGCCGTTTCCTGGACAGCCTGCAAGAGGACCGGGTGCATGCGGTAGACGTGTTTGATGGTGGCCGCACTGCCATTGTGGAGACCACAGACCCGGATTTTGATCATGTGCAGCGTCTCCGGGTGGAGCTGCCAGGTCTTGCGCCGAATCTGCTGGATGAATTGAGGGAGAAGCACGTCAGCTTTGACGTTCATCCGCCACGGCCGTCTTCGCCAGTGTGGGGGGTGCTGGGCAATCTGCTGCTGCCCCTGTTGCTCATTGGCTCCTTGATCTTCCTGGCCCGGCGCTCCAGTGGTCTCCCCGGTGGACCGGGACAGGCCATGCAATTCAGCAAGTCCAAGGCCCGCTTCATGATGGAGGCGGAAACCGGCGTCACCTTCGACGACGTGGCCGGGGTGGAAGAGGCCAAACAGGACCTCAAGGAAATCGTCACTTTTCTGAAGACACCGGAGCGCTTCACCGCGGTGGGCGCCCGTATCCCCAAAGGCGCCCTGTTGGTGGGTCCGCCGGGCACGGGCAAAACCCTGTTGGCCAAGGCCATCGCCGGGGAAGCCGGGGTGCCGTTTTTTTCCCTCTCCGGCTCCGAGTTCGTAGAGATGTTTGTGGGTGTGGGAGCCAGCCGGGTGCGGGATCTCTTCAAGAAAGCCAAGGACAACTCCCCCTGCCTGATCTTCATTGACGAGATTGACGCTGTGGGCCGGCAACGGGGCGCCGGCATGGGGGGCGGCAATGATGAACGGGAGCAAACCCTCAACCAGATTCTCACCGAGATGGACGGCTTTGAGGGCAATTCCGGCATCATTGTGCTGGCGGCCACCAACCGCCCCGACGTGCTGGATTCGGCCCTTTTGCGGCCGGGCCGTTTTGACCGCCAAGTGACGGTGGATGCCCCGGATATCAAGGGGCGTTTGGCAATTCTTCAGGTTCATGCCCGCGATAAAAAGCTGGCGGAGGACCTCTCCCTCGAATCCGTCGCCCGGCGGACGCCGGGATTCACCGGCGCTGACCTGGCCAACCTGCTGAACGAAGCCGCCATCCTCACCGCCCGGCGCCGCAAGTCGGTCATCAGCTTGACGGAGGTGGATGATGCCGTGGATCGGGTGATTGCCGGCATGGAGCGGCAGCCCCTCACCGATGGTCGCAGCAAAAGGCTGATCGCTTACCACGAAGTGGGCCATGCCCTGGTGGGCAGCCTGCTCCAGGCCCATGACCCTGTACAAAAAGTCACCCTCATTCCCCGGGGTCAAGCCCAGGGGCTCACCTGGTTCTCCCCTGACGAGGAGCAGGAGCTGGTCTCTCGCGCCCAGCTCAAGGCCCGCATCATGGGGGCTTTGGGGGGGCGAGCCGCGGAGCAGATCGTCTTTGGTCAGGCGGAGATCACCACGGGGGCCGGGGGCGATTTTCAACAGGTGTCCGCCATTGCTCGGCAAATGGTGACCCAGTTCGGCATGAGCGAGATCGGTCCCATCTCCTTGACCAGTCAGGATCGGGAAGTGTTCCTGGGTCGGGACTTGATGATCCGCAGTGAAATGTCCAACGCCAGTGCCCGCAGCGTAGATGAGCAGGTGTTCAAGCTGGTTCACCAATTGTATGACCACACTGTTGCCCTGCTCGGTGAGCACCGCGAGTGCATGGACAGGGTGGTGGAGGTGCTGATTGAGCGGGAAAGCCTCAGTGGCGAAGAGTTCGCCAGTCTTGTCGCCGAGTACGCCGTCTTGCCGAAGAAAAAGCGCTTTACTCCCCTGTTGGTCAGTTGAGGGGTGCTTTGCGCCACACTGGAGACCATTGATTTGATGTGGTTCCGAGCATGAATATGGCGGATCATTCCTACAGACCAGGGCAGCCTGTTGATGGCCAAGGGCACCCTGGTCCCACCAACCCGTTGGCAGCCTTCAGTTCCTACCAGGGTCTGGACTGGACGCCCAAGCGTCTGGTCTTTCACCAGAACCTGGAGGCCTTTGCCGACAAAGTGCTGCTGCTGGTGGCTCTCCAGGGCAGCGGCAAGATCAATCAGGAGCAGGCCTTCGGCTGCATCCACGACCTCTGGAAAGAACTCAAGCGCAGCAAGCGGGACCTATTGGGCTGAACCGCGCTGAACTTCGCCGCAACGAGGAAATGACGGGGGTTTTCTGTCCCCGTCCAGGCAGTTATGGATTGGTGCTCGGCGTCTTGGGAACGGGTTTCAGTACTTGGTCAATCAACCCGTACTGGACAGCCTCTTCAGGGGACATGAAGGAATCACGGTCCGTGTCCTGTTCAATCCGGGCCAAAGGCTGCTTGGTGGCCTCTGCCAGCAGGTGGTTGAGCCGATCCTTGAGGTAAAGCGTTTCATTCGCCTGTATCTCGATGTCGCTGGCCGAGCCCTGGACCCCTCCAAGGACTTGGTGGATCATGATCCGTGCGTTCGGCAAGGCCAGGCGCTTGCCAGGGGTGCCCGCCGCCAGGAGAAAGGACCCCATGGAGGCCGCCAAGCCCATGCAGACTGTCTGCACGTCCGGCTTCACGTGCCCCATGGTGTCGTAAATGGCAAGGCCGTCATAGACAGAGCCACCGGGGGAATTAATGTAGAGGCAGATGTCCTTCTCGGAATCCTCTGCCTCCAGAACAAGCAGTTGCTTCACAATATCGTTGGCGGATTCGGCCGTCACCTGGCCCCCCAGAAAGACAATGCGATCCCGCAAGAGCCTTGAATCAAGGTCAAATGCCCGCTCCCCTCGACCGTAGTCTTCAATCACAATGGGGGGCATGGCACACAAGTTGTAAAGGCACCGCCACCCTAACAAGGTTCAACGACGGCAGAGGGAGCCAGCCCTAAACAGCCCACGGCGGCGCTAGGGTCAGTGCTTAACAAGCTGAACCAGGGTGAGCGAGCGCCCCACCATCTCGGACACCAAGCGATCTTTCCACACCTGCTGTGACAGGGTGATCGCCCCCGCCTATCGCCAAGTGGTTGATGAGCTCCTGGTGGAGCTCAATCTTCTGCTGTTCCAGAAGCGCTTCCATCAGGATGCCGTCTTTGCCACAGGCCTGTGCCAGACCTTCGACAGCTTCATGCACGGGTATCGCCCCGAGGCCCAGAAGGAAGAGATCTTCCAGGCCGTTTGCTCGGCGTTGGGGCTGGATGCCAGGGCAATTCGTGCTGAAGTGGCCCAGGCGCGTGCGGCCGTGGCGGGTCAGATGCGGGAGGGGGTGCGTCAGTGGTCCGGCAGCAATCCACAGACTCCGGTGGTGGTGCGCCAGTTTCTGGAGCGGGTTCAGCAGCCGGGCTTTCATTACAACCGCCTGCAAGCCGTTGGCCTTATGACCCTGGTTGAGGTGGCCGTAGGCATTGATCCCGACGACGCCACTGCCGCGGCCAAGGCAGCCAAGCAGTTGGCGGCGGATGTGGGCCTGGCCCACGAGCGTTTTGGCAAGGACGTGGACCTTTACCGCGCCAATCTGGAGAAGATGGCCCAAGGCCTGGAGGCCATGGAAGAGGCCGTTGCAGCAGAGCAACGGCGGCGCCAACGTCAGCGGGAAGAGAAAGAATCCCGCGCAACAAGCGATGCTTCGTCCAGCCAGTCGCCTGACGACGCCGACAACAGTCCCCTGGAGGCAACACCCTCCAGTTCCTCCAGTTGAATTCCGGCTCTTCGTTGTCAGTCTTCAGCCTTCCGGCTGGCAAAATGGGACGAACTCCATCATCGTCTTGCTGGTGCCGGTGTCCTCGCTCGGGGGTATGGGGTACTGGCCATCAAAACAGGCGGTGCAAAACGGATAATCCTGCTGCCGGGTGGCCCGCAACATGCCCTCCTGACTCAGATAGGCCAGGGAATCCACCCCCAGGTGCTGACGGATCTGCTTCAGGGAGAGACGGGCAGCCACCAACTGGTCCTGGGTGTCGGTGTCAATGCCGTAGTAACAGGGGTGGGTCACGGGTGGGGAGCTGATGCGCATATGTACCTGCCGGGCCCCAGCTTCTCGAAGCGCCTTCACAATTTTGCGGCTGGTGCTGCCCCGCACAATGGAGTCGTCCACCACCACAATGCTCTGATTGGCCAGCACGTCCGGCAGAGGATTGAGCTTGAGGCGGATGCCCGCCTCCCGCATCCCCTGGCTGGGTTGGATAAAGGTGCGGCCCACATAGCGATTTTTCACCAGACCTTCGGTATAGGGCACACCGCTGCCATCGGAAAAACCAATGGCGGCAGGAATCCCGGAATCCGGCACACCAATCACCAGATCCGCCTCCGCTGGCGACTCCTCTGCCAGGATCTCGCCCAGCCGGCGGCGGTAACTGTAGAGGGACTCGTCAAAGAAGTTGCTGTCCGGTCGTGCGAAATAGATCATTTCGAAGACACAGAGCCGTGGTGTGGCCTTGCACCAGCGGCGGCGGTCCGGTTCAGTGGCGCCAGGACGAAACCAGATCAGCTCACCCGGCGCCACTGTGTCGTGAAACCGGGCGCCAACAATGTCCAGACCACAGGTTTCACTGCTGATAATCCAGCCGTCCTGCTCCATGTCCTTGAGGCGACCGAACACCAACGGCCGGATGCCATGGGGGTCCCGTAAGGCGAACAGGCCCACCGGGGTGCCAATGCCGAGGCTGTAGGCGCCGCGGCAACAGGAGGCTGCCCTGGTGAGGGCTTCAGGCCAGTCTGCACCGCCATCCACCGCCTCCTGGATCAGCATGGCAATGAGCTCGGAATCCGTGTTGGAGATAGACTCCATGCCCCGCTCCGCCATGGCCTGGCTCAGTTCCGTGGTATTCACCAGATTGCCGTTATGGGCCATGGCCATGGGACCCAGCCGCGTCATCAGCACCACCGGTTGGGCGTTGCAGACCTGGCTGCTTCCGGTGGTGGAGTAGCGGGTATGGCCAATGGCCAGACCCCCTGGAAGCCGAGCCAGGATGTTGCGATCGAATACTTGGCTCACCAGGCCCATCTCCTTGTGGAGACGCACCTGCTCCCCTTGAAACACCGCAATCCCTGAGGACTCCTGCCCCCGGTGTTGCAGGGCGTAAAGGCCGAAGTACGTGAGATTGGCCACGTCCAGGTCTGGCGCCAGCACCCCATAGACGCCACAGGCCTCCCGTGGGCGGTCATCGGCGGGATCAACCCTCAGGCTGGCATCCAAAACGGTGGGGGGGAAGTTGGGCAGGATCCGAAGCGGTGAAACCACTGGACTCAGGGGCTGTCCCCATTCTGGCTGATGAGGGGATTTTCGCATCCTGAGGCGTGGCTTTTGATGCGACGGGGAATGGCCTGCTCGTCAATGCGCGCCAAGTGCGCCAAATCCACTGTCAGCCACGGCTGATGTCCCACCACCAACTGCAGGGCCGGCGTCTCCGTCACCACACCCAGATGCTGGCAAGGCACGTCCGCGGTGCTGGCAGCCAGTTGCAACGTGTCACTTCGGCTGGTGGGCACACTCACCAGCACCCGTGCGCCTCCTTCAGCAAACAGCAACACGTCTGGACGCAAGCCTGTGGTCTCCGGCAGGCGCACACAGGCGCCGCGCTGGCCCTTGAGGCAACTCTCCGCCAGGGCCACCAGCCAGCCACCCTCCCCCGCGTCATGGGCTGCGGTGACCACACCAGAGCGGATCAAGGACCGCAGCAGGCCCTGAAGGGCCGCCTCCAGCGCCAGGTCCTGGCGTGGGGGGCGCCCTGTGGTTTGCCCATGGATGGTGGCCAGATAACTGCTACCCGCCAGGGAGACCCGCTCATCAACCGTGGCGAGGGGCACCCCCAACAGCCAGATCTCCTGATCCGTAGCAGGCCAGCCCATGGTCACGGTGGTCCGGTGGTCTTCGATGAGGCCCACCATGCCAATGACCGGGGTGGGCTGGATGGGGCAGGGGGTCCCATCCGACTGACGGGTTTCGTTGTAGAGAGAAACATTGCCGCCGGTCACCGGAGTGCCCAAGGCGCGGCAGGCTTCCGCCACCCCCTGGCAGGTCTTGGCCAGGGCCCAGTAGCCCTCCGGGGTTTCCGGTGAGGGGAAGTTGAGGTTATCGGTGACCGCCAGGGGCTCAGCCCCGACACAGCTCAGGTTACGGGCCGCTTCCGCCACCGCAGCCTTGCCCCCCTCCTGCGGATCCAGGGCCACCCAGCGGTTGTTGCAGTCCACAGTGAGGGCCAGCGCCCGGTGGGTGGCGGCCATGGCCTCGGGACCACGTTGCGGGCGCAGGCGAATCACCGCAGCATCGGCAGCGCCAGGCCCCAGAACAGTGTTGCCTTGCACCTGGTGGTCGTATTGCTGCCAGATCCAGCGCTTGCTGGCCAGGGTGGGATCATCCAGCAGGGTCTCCAGCACCTGCAGCCAACTGCGGTACCCCCGGGGTGTATGGATGCCGTCGGCGGAGGCAGGGGGAAGATGCTCCAGGCGCCAGGACCAGGCCGAGCGCAGGGCAGCGGGGACGTCCTCCAGCAGGGTGCGGTGGATCACGGGGGTGTCATGGGCCAGGGCCGCCGCCGGCACGGAAGCCGCCACCTCCCCATGGTGAAGGATGCGCACCACGGGGTCCTCCACCACCTGCCCCACCACTGCCCCGTGGAGCCCCCAGCGGTGGAAATGGGCCATCACCGCGTCTTCGCGCCCTGCCCGCACCACCAGGAGCATGCGTTCCTGAGACTCGGAGAGCAGGTACTCGTAGGCGGTCATGCCCTGCTCCCGGGCGGGGACACGGTCCAGATCCAGAACGATGCCCACCCCACCGGCGGCAGCCATTTCGGCGCAACTGCAGGTGAGGCCCGCGGCTCCCATGTCCTGCGCTGCGACCACGTCACCGCTCTGGAAAGCTTCCAGACAGGCTTCAATCAGGCATTTCTCAAAAAACGGATTCCCCACCTGCACCGCTGGCCGGTCCTCCGGGGATTGATCCGACAGCTCGGCACTGGCGAAGCTGGCCCCACCCGCGCCATCCCGTCCGGTGGTGCTGCCCACGTAGAGCACCGGGTTGCCCACCCCGTGGGCCGCTGCCGTGACAATGGCGTCGGTCTCCAACAGACCCACCGCCATGACATTCACCAGGGGATTGCCGCTGTAGGAGGGATCAAAGGCCACTTCGCCAGCCACGGTGGGCACGCCCACGCAGTTGCCGTAGTGGGCAATGCCAGCCACCACCCCCTCCAGCAGGTCGCCGTTGCGGGGTTCCTCCAGCGGACCAAACCGCAGGGCGTTGAGCAGGGCAACGGGACGGGCGCCCATGGTGAATACGTCCCTCAGGATGCCCCCCACACCCGTGGCTGCCCCCTGGAAGGGTTCAATGGCCGAGGGATGGTTGTGGCTCTCAATTTTGAACACCAGCCTCTGGTTGTGGCCCAGATCCACCACGCCGGCGTTTTCCCCAGGTCCCACCAGGATGCGGGGGCCGCTGGTGGGGAATTGCTTCAGCAGGGGACGGGAATTCTTGTAGCAACAGTGCTCCGACCACATCACGCCAAACATGCCCAGTTCGGTGCGGTTGGGGTGGCGGCCCAGCCGTTGCACAATCTGGTCGTACTCGGCGGGACTCAGGCCTTCCTGGTGAAGGTCAGCCGGGGTGCAGGGTGCAGGAGAGGGCAAGGGCATGGACTACACAGGGAGGAGGCCCGATGCTGCCGAGTCTGACGGATGGGATTTGCACACGTCCAGAGCTTGCGGGACAACATTGGCTACAGGTGCTCCCCTTGCGCCAGGCTTGGACACTCCAACATCTGTCCGCCACCATCTTCTTGGACTGCTTTAGGGCTGTGAATCTAAGAACCTGTCATGAAAGAATCGGATTTTGGTGAAGGAAGCCGCTGCATTCTGGAATGGCATTGCCAAAAGCTATGCTGCTTCACCTATTAGGGATATGGCGTCTTATGAGTTCACACTACAGCGCACACGCTCTCATCTGAAGCCACAGGACAAGGTTCTTGAAATCGGTGCCGGGACAAGCTCTACCGCCCTCCTGCTGGCATCATCGGTTGACCACATCACAGCCACCGATGTTTCAGTTGAGATGATAAAGATCGGCCAAGTAAAGGCCGCAGAACAAGGTGTCCACAACATTAATTTCCTTGTTGATGGAGCAATGGTGGAGGCGGTAAGCGGGCCCTACGATGTAATTCTTGCCCACAACCTCTTCCACCTTCTTGATGACCTTCCAGGCGTCCTGAAGAGAGCAAATAAACTCCTCAAGCCGGGTGGCCTTCTGATTTCTAAAACTCCTTGCAAGCCACAAGGGTTTGGTCCGATCAGTTATCGTATCATGCAGGTTGTTTTACCAGTCATGCAACTTTTGGGCAAGGCGCCGTTTGTGGCAATGCGCAGCGCCGCTGATCTGGAGCGGCTGATCGGGAATCAGAATTTTGAAATAATTGAAGCTTGTAATCGCCCTAGCAGATATATTGTATCTCGCAAGACTACTGGAAAGCCAGAAAACAGCAGACCATCGACCCAGCAGGTTCAACAACAGACGTCATCCGCTGGTCCTCAAAGTCAAGGCTCCTGATTCGGGTCATGTTCTTGGGGTACCTGCTATCCTGGGCGCAGGTACCCGAGACTCCCAAGCCCCGACTCCATTGAAGCGTCCGGTTTACTGGTGAGTCTGCAGAAGTAGAAAAATTCCACTAAATTGCAGCATTACAAGAAGATCTCTGTCTCCGGTCACCAGACAGCTTGTGTTGCTTTCAAGTGCTGTCTCAAGAAACTTGTCGTCCTTCTGATCACGGCAACCCTGTATGGCACCCGCTATGGATACCTATTCCGCAACGGCAACAACATTTTCGAGATAGAGACCTCGATTTTCCTGGCTGACGTAATTGTTGAACTTCTGTTTCATGGTTCTTACGCGCAACTCGTCGAATGTTTCATAGGGAAACAACAGTTTGCCATCAACGGATTTCACAACATCAGTCACTTTCCATGGTGGACTTTTCAATCTCAGGCAGCACTAATCAGCACAGTGGCATCCAGAATGAAACGGTCAACTTTCATTGACCAGAAGCGCATCCAGCTCGGCTTGTGTCAACCCGTTTGCGCTCGCTTCGACTCCCAGTGGATCCATTGCGTCAGTCCAGGCGGGGCGATTCTCCTTGTCAAGGTTGTCCAGGCGATGAGCGCTGGCTGTCCAGTGGCTCCCAGCCCCACCCATCATCCGATAGGGTAGCGCCGCGTCCGGATGTGCTCTTGGCGACCCGTATTCTTTTGCTGCGTCATGGCCTTAGCACCTACAACGTGCAGGGGAGAATCCAGGGCCGTGACGACGACTCCACCCTCACTGCCGCCGGGGAGGCCATGGCCCGCCGGACAGGGGAGGCGCTGAACGGGGTTCCGTTGGATGCTGTGTTGTCTTCACCTCTGCGCCGTGCGGCCCGCACCGCGGCGCTGGTGTGCAGTGCCCGCTCCGGGGTCACGCCAGCCATTGTCCATGATGACGATCTGCTGGAAGTGGAGTTGGAGCCATGGTCGGGGAAATCCCACCGGCAGGTGATGAGCGGATGGCCGCAGGAAGAACGCACCTGGCGTGAACACCCGGAGCAATTGACCCTTCAGCGTGCTGACGGCTCCAGCTATCAACCCATCTGTGAACTCCACCAGCAGGCCCAGCGGTTCTGGCGGCGGCTGTGCCGCCGCCACCAGGGCAAGACCGTGCTGGTGGTGGCCCACAATGCCATCCTGCGCTGTGTGGTGTTGGCAGCCCTGGGTCTGGGGCCGGAGCGGTTTGCTCGGCTGCGGATGAACAACTGCGCCCTCAGCGTCCTCAACGTTCAGGACGCTGGCGACGACGACACCGCCGCCGCCACGGTGCAGGTGGAATCCTTGAACAGCACCGTCCACCTGGATCCTGTGATCCCCGGTCCGCGGCGGGGTGGCCGCATCCTGCTGTTGCGCCATGGGGAAACGGACTGGAACCGTCAGAGCCGGTTTCAGGGGCAAATTGACGTGCCCCTCAACGCCACCGGTCGCCAGCAGGCTGGGCAGGTGGCCGCCTTTCTGCGTCGGAGCCCCATCCAGCGGGCCTACAGCAGTCCCATGGCCCGCCCCCGGCAAACCGCGGAGCTGGTGCTGGAGCACCATTCCGACGTTCCTCTTGTCACCTGTGAAGGGTTGTTGGAAATTGGCCATGGACTGTGGGAGGGCAAGCTGGAGCAGGACATCCAGGCCCAGTGGCCCCAACTGTTGGCCACATGGAAAGCGGCCCCCCATCAGGTGGTGATGCCCGGTCCTGGCGGGGAAACCATTCAGCAGGTGTCCCAGCGGGCTGTGGCCGCCATGGAGCGCATTGCCCAAGACCTGGACGAGGGGGACACCGCCCTGGTGGTGGCCCATGACGCCGTCAACAAGGCCGTCCTCTGCCACCTGCTGGGTCTCTCCCCATCCCACATCTGGTCCATGAAACAAGGCAACGGGGGCGTCTCGGTGATTGACTACCCTGAGGGTGGCCATGGCCACGGGATTGTGTACAGCTTGAACCTCACGGGTCACCTGGGGGGAGTTCTGGACGAGACCGCTGCTGGCGCCCTCTGATGGCGGCGACTGGCGTTGAACCGTTGCCAGCGGCTGAACAGTTGCTGTTGCGGGATGTGTGGATGGTGGCTGCGCCCCATCAACCAGCCCTGCAGCGGGACGTGCTGCTGGATGGCGCCCGGATTCGCGACTGGTCCACCCCTGGCGGCCTCGCCGTGGGGGAGGGCACTCCTGTGGTGCCCGCGGCGGATCTCTGGTTGGGGCCATGCCTGGTGGATCCCTACAGTCACTTGGAGGAGGCCCACGGCCTGGTGGACAACCTGCCGCGTTTGGCGGCGGCGGCCTTGCGGGGGGGGTATGGAACGGTGGCCTTGTCCCCCCAGGCCGCACCATGGCGTGACCAGCCCCAGGAATTGATCACGGGCTGCCGCCATGGCTTGGAGTTGCTCAGTTGGGGAAGCTTTACGGCGGGCGGCGGCGGGCAGGATTTCAGCCATCACGGCGCCCTGCTGGCAGCCGGCGCCGTGGGACTGGCGGAGGAGTCCTGCTGTGGTCGTCATCAACTCCTGTTCCATGGCCTGCAGTGGCAGGCGGATGCCCACCGACGTGGGGAGGGGTCTCCCCTGGCCATCGCCCCGCGGGATCCCCATCTGCAAGCCGGTGGCGTGGTTCGGGAAGGAGCCGATGCCCTGCGCCTGGGACTGCCCATGGATCCAGTGGCCAGTGAGCTGTTGCCCCTGCGGCAGCTTCTACAAGCCGCCGAGCTTGTGGACGGCGCCACAGGGTTGCGTCTGCTCAATCTCTCCACGGCCGCGGCCGTGGCCTGCCTCCAGCACCACCCCCACACCATGGACGCCGCTGTTCACTGGTGGCACCTGGTGGAGGACACCTCCGGCCTCGGCAGGCTGTCCGATAGTTGGCGGGTACACCCTTCCCTGGGGGGGCATCGGGATCGTCAGGCGCTCCAGCAGGCGGTGCGGCAAGGGCTCATCACCTGCATCACGGTCAACCACCGCGCCATTGACCACCATCAGCAGTTGTTGCCCGTGGAGGAGCGCCCCGCCGGTCTTGCGGGCCATGACCACGTGCTTCCCCTGCTGTGGGCAGAACTGGTAGAGGGTCTGGGCCTCCCCGTCGAAAAACTCTGGTGGCTGCTCTGCTGGGGCGCTCAGCACTTTCTGGGCCAACCTCCGGAGGCCCTCAAGCCGGGCTCCAGTCACTGGCTTCTCTTTTCCCCCAACGACCCCTGGATCATGCCTTGCCATGGTTCAGGACGGGGTGGGGGCAATCGCCCCTGGCAGGGGCGCACCATTCAAGGCCGGGTGGTGGCCAGTGGCCTGGTGTCCGGCCGCTGGCTGGCCAAGCCTTGATCAGCCCGCCCCACCGGCCGGTGGCAGGGGGCCGGAGGTCTCTGGCGGCCAGAAGCGCAGCCAGGCGCGCCCGATCACCTGTTCCGTGGGCAGAAATCCCCAGAAGCGCCCATCCTGGCTGTTGGGTCGGTTGTCCCCCAGCACCAGAACATGGCCGGGAGGAACCTGTCCGGACAGGGGGCGGCAAAGGCGTTCCACGTTGTCGCAACGGTGATCCACATAGGGCTCACGAAGAAGCTCCTGGTTGATCCACACCTCCCCATTGGGGTCCACCACCACCTGCTCACCCGGCAGCGCCACCACCCGCTTGATATAAGCGTCGCATTTGGGATGACGGAGCAACTGGGCCAACCCCGGCAAGGCCACCAAGGTACATTGACCCCAGAAAGGATCGGAGACGTTGTGGCCGATGGGAGCAAAGCGATAGGGGGAGTGGAACACTACGATCTCCCCCCGTTCCGGCGGGCGGAAGCGGTAGCTGAGCTTATCCACCAGGAGACGGTCTTGTAGCTGCAAGGTTGGCAGCATGGAGCCGGAGGGGATAAAGCGGGCCTCCACCACCAAAGCACGCAGGGCGATAAAGCCGGCCAGCACCAGCACGGAGGGGCTGACGAGAACACCCAGCAAGCCTGTACCGATCCGGGACCAGCGTGAGGGAACTGTCCTCAGCTCGGAGGGCTTTCCTGCATTCACTGTTGACGCCGGTTTGGAATGATGGACACATTAGCCATAGACCGTTGATCCCCATGACTACATCGATGGAAAACCATCCCTGGCGGGGGCAGGATCTGGTTGTGCATAACGGCTTGATTCTGCAGCCGGACGGCCAACTGCTGCGGGGCGGCCTGATCATCCGCGATGGATGCATCCAGGCCATCGGAGCAGGCATCACAGCGGATCCCCAGTTGCCTTGCCTGGACGCCGGGGGGCACCATGTGCTGCCGGGCGTAGTGGATCCCCAGGTCCATTTCCGCGATCCGGGCCTCGTCCACAAGGAGGATCTGGTCACCGCCAGCCGGGCCTGCCTCCGGGGTGGGGTGACCAGCTTTCTGGAGATGCCCAATACCCGCCCCCCCACCATTGACGGCCCCAGCCTGAAGGCCAAGCTGGAGCGGGCAGCGGACGTGAGCCGCGTGCATTACGGCTTTTTTCTGGGCGCCTGTGGTGACGGCGCCAATCTCCCGGTGTTGGAGCAGGACGTCCAGGGCCCCCTGGCCCAGGCCTGTGGCATCAAGATGTTCATGGGGACCGGCCATGGGGTGCTGGAGTGCAGTGACCCGGCTGTGCAGGAGGCGGTCTTTGCCCGGGGCCGCAAGCTCGTTGCTGTCCATGCGGAGGACCAGCAGCGGATTCGGCAACGGCGTGAGCGCCTGCTGGCCAGCAGCGAGCCGCGGCCTGGAGATCTCCATTCCATCATCCAGGATCCGAAGGCGGCCCTGCTGGCCACCCAACACGCCCTCCGGCTGAGTGAGAGGTTTCAGCGGCGGCTCCATGTGTTGCACCTCTCCACTGGTGCGGAGGCCGAGCTATTGCGCAAGGAGAAAACGGCTCTGGTGTCCACGGAGGTGACACCCCAACACCTTTTGCTGAACCGCTCGGCCTATGGGCGCCTCGGCGCCCTGGCGCAAATGAACCCTCCCCTGCGGGACGAGGAGGACAACCAGGTGCTGTGGAAGGCCCTGGTGGACGGGGTGATTGATTGCATCGCCACGGACCACGCCCCCCACACGCTGGCGGAGAAGGCCCGGCCCTATCCCCAGTGCCCCTCCGGGATGCCTGGTGTGGAGACGTCCCTCCCCCTGATGCTGACCCAGGCCCAGGCCGGGCGGTGCAGTGTGGCGGACGTGAGCCGTTGGATGAGCCAGCGTCCGGCGGAGCTCTACGGTCTGGAGGGCAAGGGGCGCCTGGCAGCGGGTTGGCACGGGGACCTGACCGTGGTGGACCTGCAGACCGTCCGCCCGGTGCGCAATGGGGAGATGGTGAGCAAGTGCGGCTGGTCCCCCTTTGAGGGCTGGGAGCTGGTGGGATGGCCAGTGGCCACCGTGGTGGCGGGTGTGGTGGGATATGCCCATGGCGTGTTTCACGAAGGCTGCCGGGGCTCGGCCCTGCGGTTTGCTGGAGAGGGCGGATGATGAACGACGCGGTCAGGTATGAAATCGACAGGGCGGTTCTCTGCTGGCTGGCAACTGTCAATGAGGACGGGATCCCGAACGTCAGCCCCAAAGAGCTATGGCGTATCCATGATCACGCAACGGTCGTGATCGCAGACATTGCCTCAGGTGGATCGGTCCGCAACCTGCGGATCAACCCGGCCTGCTGTGTGAGTTTTGTCGACGTCTTTCGCCAGAAGGGCTTCAAGCTGACTGGCACTGCGCTCATTATCGGGAACAAAGACGGTGGATTTGAAGACATGTCCGCCCCGTTGCGAGCCATCGCCGGAACCAGGTTTTCTGTGCGCAACGTGGTCGCCATGACTGTCCAGCACGTTGCGCCAATCGTGGCTCCCAGCTATGCCTTGCACAAGGCATCGGAAGAAGAGATGATGGCTGACTCGTTCAAGACGTACTCTGTCAAGCCGATCACAACAGTCTGAAGGCTTCTGCATGGATCATGCAGTCCACGGCAATCGGCCCGGCAGTTGGCTTGAGCCGCTGCACCCCCAGCCTTCGTCTAGCCACACTGGCTGGAGCGTTCTCAGGGGACCGCACCCCTCGGCTTCCGGGCCAGCGCCATCAACACCTCCCATTCCACAATCACGTGGCCCTGGGAGCGCCTGGGCCAACAGCGATCCAACCGTCGCAACTCCGTCGCCCCCAAGCGGCCGCTGGCGCCGCCCGTAAGCCCCGAGCGCTTCAGGTGCTGAAAGAAAGCCAAAGCAGAAGGCCAACCCTGGCGCCGCTGCAGGAGATGGCAGTGGTGCAACTGCAGCTGGGTTGCCAACACCTCCCGGAGGTGTTGAGCTACTGGGAGAGGAAGTCCTGTCCAGGGCACGGCCGCCTGCTGTGCGGCCTGCCGCCAACTGGTGAAACTGCCGGACGTGGGCACCGCCAGCAGCAGTTGGCCGCCGGGTCGCAGGGCCCGGCACCACTGCTGGAGGCTCTCCAGGGGCTGACTCAGCCAGTGGAGCGCAAAGCTGCTGGCCAGCAAGGCAGGCTCCGCCACGGGCAATCCCCTGTCCAGATCCCAGGGGCGCACCTGCAGCCCCGTCGCCAAGCGCAGGAGGGACACACTGCGATCCACCACCTCCAGTGGGGGGCACCCCCTCCGAGCCATGGCCATGGCCAGGGCGCCGGCGCCGCCCCCCAGGTCCAGCCGTGGTCCCGGCGGCAAGCGGTTGCCCATGGTGCAGCGCCACAGCGTCGCCAGTCGCTGCGCCACACTCCGTTGCAGCTTGGCCTCCCGCACGTAAGCCGCTGCCGCTGCTGGTCCGATGACACATCTTCCGACGTCAGCACCGGGGGCTATCACCGGAGAGGGGCGGTGTGCCCAGGGAGTTGTTCCAGCCAGGCCGTCACCCGGGGGATGAGCCCCTCGTCCAACAGGGCATGACCGGAGCCGGACAGGAGGAGATGGTCTGCCGTGGGCAGGGCCTGTCGCAGCGCCCGCCGGGCGCGGGGATGAACAATATGGTCTTCTGCTGCCTCCACGTTTAACACAGGCGCCTGGTGGGGGAACGTGGGTGGCAGGCCCTGGAGTTGACCCAGCCGGGCCAAGTCTTTCCGCAACCGCTGGATGCCGTCTGCAGACACTGTCGCCGCCGGCAATCCCTCAGGCAGGCAGTCCACAGGCAGTGGCGCCGCCACCTGCACCCGAAACCGGTCAAACAACCCCGCCACGTCTCCCCGTTGCAGGTACCGATCCATGGTGGCCAGTTGCAGGCGCAGCCTTGTACCCGGGAGACCTTGAGGCACAAAGCGTCCAAAACTGGCCAGCAACACCACCGCCTCGGCAGCGGCCAGCAGCGCTTCGTCCATGAGATGAATACCCATGGAATTGGCCACCACCACCCGTAGGCCCTCCTGCCCCCATCCGGGCATGGCCGGGGGCTGCTGCCCGTAGCCCCGCTCTCCGCAACGGCAGCGCCAACCCTTGGCGGCAAACGCCTCAATCCAGGGCTGCCAGTGGTCCGCCTGGGACGACCAGCCATGCATGGTCAGGATATGGAGAGTCATTTGTGTTGTTCGGCAAGAAGAGTCTGCACCAAGGTTTCCACTGCCTGGGGGGGTTGGCCATGGCGCAGCACTACCCGCAGGCGGGCGGCACCCTGGGGCACGGTGGGGGGGCGAATGGCGGCCACCAGGAGTCCTGCCTCCTCCAGCCGCTGCTGGAGCGCCATGGCCGCAGCCTCGCCCCCCACCAGCACAGGCACCACTGGCCCATGGCCCGGGGGACGGGGATAACCCATGGCCACCAGGCGCTGGCGCAACTTCTCGGACCTGGCCAGCAGGGCCTGGCGCTCCGGCTCCAGACCGGGCAGCCGGCGCAGGTTGGCCATGGTGGCAGCCGCCAAGGCGGGGGACAGGGCTGTGGAATAACGGTAGCCGCCACAGAACTGGAGCAGGTAGTCCCCCAGCACCCCATCCACGGCCACCATGGCGCCGCCACTGCCCAGGGCTTTACCAAAGGTGCCCATCACCACGTGGACACGGGGCCGACCCCAGGCCAGGCCACGGCCAAGGGGACCCAATACCCCCAGGGCATGGGCCTCATCCAGCACCAGCAAGGCACCGAACCGCCCGCACAGCCCGGCAAGGCCTGCCACATCCGGGCTGGTGGCCTCCATGCTGAAGAGGCTCTCGCTCACCACCACCAGCCGCCGCTCCGGGTGCTGCTGCCGCGCCTTGCCGAGGCGTCGTTCCAGATCATCCAGGTCGTTGTGGGCAAAGCGCTGCAACGCGGCGCCGCTGGAGCGGGCCCCCAACAGCAGGGAATGGTGGCAGAGGCGGTCCGCCACCACCAGGCAATGGCGATCCGCCAGGGCGGCCAGCAGGCTCACGTTGGCCTGAAAACCACTGGGAAACAAGAACACCCGCTCCCGTCCCAGCCATGCACAGAGCGCCTCCCGTAGTTGCTGGTGGACGGGCCGCAGGCCGGTAACGAGGGGCGACGCTCCGGCCCCGCCACCGCCGGCGGCCACTGCACCAGGGCCATGGCTGCCCGCCGCTGCCTGTGCCAGGCCCAGGTAGTCGTTGCTGCTGAAGTCCACCAGGAGTTGCCCCTTGGGGACGTGGTTCCGCAGGCCTTCTGCACAGGGTGCAAAACACCGCTCCTGGCGCCACAGCGCCGCGGGCAGCCGCTGGAGCGCCTGCCGGGCAAAAGCCAAAGGATCCTGGGGCATTTCCTCCGGGCCTTGCACACGAGGCACTGGCCATGAACCTTAACGGCGAGGCTAGATAATCTGCGGCCATGACCACAAGCCGAACGAAGTTCTATTGCCATCAGCCTGTGCTCACCCAGCAGGTGTTGGCTGGTTTTGCGGCCATGCCCCAGCCTGAACACTGGCTGGATTGCACCATTGGCGGCGCCGGTCACAGCAGCCTCCTGCTGGCGGCTCATCCCCACGGGCGGCTCACCGGCCTTGATCAGGATCCCGATGCTTGCCAGGCTGCCGCTCTGGCCCTGGCCCCCTTCCAAGACCGCTGGCGCGTCAGCCATTGCAACTTTGCCCACTACCAGCCCCCGCCACGGCAGCGTTTCAGTGGGGTGCTGGCGGATTTGGGGGTGAGCAGCCCCCAGCTGGAGCGAGCCGAGCGGGGCTTCAGCCTCCGCCATGCCGGACCGGTGGATATGCGCATGAACCCCGAGGTGGGGGAAACAGCAGCCCAGTTGCTGGAGCGGCTCAGCGAGACGGAGCTGGCCGCGTTGATCCGCACCCATGGAGAAGACCGCCGCGCCCGGAGCATCGCCCGCCGCCTGGTGGCCCGGCGTCCCTTTGCCAGCACCACGGAGCTGGCGGCAGCCATTGCCGGCGCCTATCCTCCCCGGCAGCGTTACGGCCGCGTTCACCCGGCCACCCGCACCTTTCAGGCGTTGCGCATGGCCGTCAACCAGGAGCCGGAGGCGCTCTCCGCTCTCCTGCAGCGGGCGCCGGACTGGCTGCTGCCAGGGGGTGTCTTCGCTGTCATCAGCTTCCACTCCCTGGAGGACCGCATGGTGAAACAGGCCTTTCTCAAGGATTCCCGTCTGGAGCGGCTGACCCGCAAACCGCTCACCGCCGAACCGGAGGAAACGGCCAACAATCCCCGCAGCCGCTCCGCCAAGCTGCGCTTGGCGCGCCGCGTCTAGGGGTTAGGGGTCGGGGGTCTCTGTTTCCAACTCAACGAGTTCCG
>JXQG01000038.1 GCA_001007665.1 Candidatus Synechococcus spongiarum SP3
AACCTGAACGCCACGGTAACGCTCGGCTTCGCCAGCGGCCAGGACATCAGGGACACAGCCAATAACGATCTCACCGCCACCACGCCAACGCTGGCCAACGACAACACCTACGTGGTGGACAACATGGCGCCGACGTTGTCCATCGCGGTGCCGGCCAGCAGCACGGAACCCTTTACCGCCACCTTCTCCTTCTCGGAAAAGGTGGAGGGCTTTGCGATGGACGACGTCACCGTTGATAACGGCGTAGCATCGTCCCTCATCAACACCATACCCGGTGAGAAATGGACGGCGCTGATCACGCCAGCCGCCAGCGGCACGGTGACGGTGGAGGTAGCGGCAGGGGGTCTTGCGGATGAGGCGGGCAACGCCGCCACGACCGCCACACGGGCTTCCTCCACTTACACGGCTCCCCCTTACACGGCTCCCCAACTCCCAGCCCTCAACTCCCCACAACCGGCAGTGGCTGTGGACGATGCACGGGTGCAAGAGGGCGCCGGCGCCATGCTCCAGTTCCAGGTGAGGATGGTCCGACCCCCCACCGCCCTGGTGACCGTGGACTACGCCACCGAAGACGGCACTGCCACAGCCGGCACGGACTACATCGCCACCAGCGGCTCCCTCACCTTCCTCCCGGGCCAGAGTCAGAAGACCTTATCGGTAGCGGTGCTGAAGGATGCCCTCGAAGAGGGTGACGAGCATATGTGGCTCAAGCTCTCCAACCCATCAGGCTTCACGATCAGCGATGGTGAAGCGGTAGGCGTCATCGTCGAGGCCAACGACGCGGCCATCGCTTGGCAGGCCCGCTTCGGACGCACCGTCACCACACAAGTGCTGGAGGCGGTGGAGCAACGGCTCCAGCCAGGGCGGCAGGAGGGCGCCCTGGTGCGGATCGCCGGACAGACCGTCCCCCCCTTACCACCCATCTCTGACAACAACGAGGAGCAACCGCGACTGCTCTCCTGGAATCCCTCTTCCCAGGACTGGGTGACCGGCTCCTCCTTTGCCCTCACTACCACCGCTGAAGAGGATAAGAGCAGCGGCGGCCACTTCTCCCTCTGGGGACTGGGCGCCATAGCCGGCTTCGACGGTCGCCAGCACGCCCTCTCCCTGGACGGCCAGGTCACCACCGCTCTGATGGGCGCTGATTGGGCTACGGGGCAGTGGACCGCAGGCCTGGCGCTGGGCCATTCCACCGGCGCCGGCCACTACCGCCAAAGCGATTGTGCAACCGATGAACAAGACTGGTGCAGCGGTGACGTCGAGGCCAACCTTACCGGTCTCTATCCCTATGTGGGAGGCGTGCAGCGCAGCGACCGCCGTGCAGTGTGGGCCGCCGCCGGCTATGGCAGAGGTGATCTGACTCTGCGGTCCCCCACCGGCAAGACGCTCTCCACTGATCTCACCATGACCATGGGCGCCGCCGGGCTTGCGCACCAACTGCTGCAGCCGAACAATGACCATGGCTTCTCCCTGGCCATCAAGGGCGATGCACGCTTCACTCGCACCATGTCGGAGGCGCTGCACACCGCTGAGGGCAACCTGGCAGCGGACGAGGCTGACGTCTGGCTGATCCGCGCCGGCATCGAGGCGGCGCGTCCTATGGCGCTGGGATCGGCAGATGCCACCTTCACACCCTCCTTGGAGATGGGGGTGCGCCTGGACGGCGGTGATGCCGACACCGGCTTCGGCACCGACATCGGCACTGAATTTGCCTTCGCCAGTCCACAGAACGGGATCAACCTGGATCTCAAGGGCAGGGGCCTCATGGCCCACGAGGCAGCAGGCTTCCAGGAGTGGGGTGCTGCGCTTTCACTCTCCTGGGATCCACAACCGTCCAGCGAGCGTGGCCTCTCCGCCGGGCTGACCCAGACCTGGGGCGCTTCCCCATCCGGCGGCATGGACGCATTGCTCCAGCGCCGGAGCATGGCGGAGGTGGTCGCCACTGACCATGGTGGTCCAGCGCATTTCACGGCAGCCAGCCGACTGGAGCTCGAACTGAGCTACGGCCTGCCCCTGTGGGACGGCGCCTTCACCGCTACGCCCAACATCGGCTTCGGCATATCGGAGCACGTCCGGGACTACCGTATCGGCTGGAGGCTCTCCCCTGCTCCACAGGACAATCCCCCGGTTCAACTCCAGTTGGAGATGGATGCCACACGCTCCGAGACCACCGGTGGTGATGCGCTCGCCGAGCACGAGGTCACGCTCAGAACACACTCCATCTGGTAACCCCGATCCTGGGAGGTTACCGGATGCACTGCCCCCATCTCTCCCTCTCCACCGGATGGGGGAGGAGCCCCCCTCTCGGCGCCCCGACAACTGCCATGGCCTCGCCATGGAAGCCTTCGCCAGCGGATGGGCGTTGCCGCCCTCAGCCGACGGTACCCCATTCACCCACACCTCCAAGCCGCACACACGCATCCTCTGCTGGCGTCAGACCTCCCGGGCCACACACCCATCCCTGACGCTCGGACTGCACACGACAGACAAAGCAAGGGGGTATCGAGCGCTCTGGCGACGAGCGGATAGCAGCAGTTGGCATCAGGGACCAGCAGGCATCATGCGCTACCACTGGCGCCAGCACCGTCTTCAGGTTGGCTGCGTTGAGAGCAGGCAGGGCGATAGCTCATGGTGGAGCCACTCGGTCGGTAGTTACCCCGCTCCGATGGCCAGGCGGGCGCTCCAGTTGGCGCTGTCCCTTGCAACTCTCCAGCAGGAAGGTCTCATCCACCGCCACGATCCCGGCCAACCGATCTGGCGCCAAGCGCCGGGCCGCCAGAAAACGGTGACGCCACCGATGGGCCGTGCTGGGCGCCAGGCCGCAGCGCTCAGACGACAGTTACAATCGCAAGGGTTTCGACCATAACAACCCGGCCACATTCGAGCCCTCCATGGCGGAATTGGCAGGTCTGGGTGTCAACTACATCGCGCCACCCATGTGGATGCTGGTCACCATCCGTGATGGCCGGATCGTTCCCTCGGCCTATGCCAGAGACGCCAAGGCGGCGGGCCTGAAGATCATCACCTGGACTCTGGAACGTTCCGATCCCCTGGTCTCCGGTGGTGGTTGGTGCTACCAGTCCATCGCGAATGTCACCAGGAGCGACGCCATGACGTTCGAACTCCTGCATGTCCTGGCGCAGGATGTGGCTATTGAAGGCATCTTCTCCGACTGGCCAGCCACGGTGACCTACCATGCCAACTGCATGGACCTGGACTAGAGTGCAGGTTCTCCCACTGCGGCAGCAACCATGGCAACCCAATGGTTGGCCCGTTGGCAGCCACCGGTTGAGTCCCTAAGCTGAGTCCGCTTTTGCCTGGCTTGGGCAGTGCTGGATTCCATTGATTTGGTGATTGACACGGTGGTGGCCCGGGAGGTGTTGGACTCCCGCGGCAACCCCACCGTGGAGGCTGACGTGCAGTTGGAAGGCGGGGCCATGGGCCGGGTCATGGTACCCAGTGGCGCCAGCACCGGCGCCCATGAGGCCCATGAACTGCGGGATGGCGACAGGAGTCGCTACGGGGGCAAGGGGGTGCTCAAAGCGGTCACCAACATTGAGGAGCGCATCGCACCGGCCATCTGTGGGCTCAATGCCCTGGAGCAACAAGTTGTGGATCAGGCCATGGTCGACCTGGATGGCAGCCACAACAAGTCCAGTCTGGGGGCCAATGCCGTGTTGGCGGTGTCTTTGGCCACTGCCCATGCAGCAGCCCAGGGCCTGGGGCTACCGCTCTACCGCTACCTGGGGGGGGCCATGGCCACGGTGCTGCCCGTTCCCCTCATGAATCTCCTCAACGGCGGCGCCCATGCCAGCAACACGCTGGATTTTCAGGAATTCATGGTCGTGCCCCATGCGGCCGCCAATTTCCGCCAGGCCCTGCGCATGGGGGCCGAGGTGTTCCACGCCCTGAAGGCTCTCCTCAAGGAGCGGGGACTTTCTCTGGCTGTGGGGGATGAAGGAGGCTTTGCCCCGGACCTGCCAGACAACCACGTGGCCCTGAACCTGCTGGTGGAGGCCATTGAACGGGCGGGCTACCGCCCCGGTGAGCAGATTGCCCTGGGATTGGATGTGGCCAGCACGGAGTTTTACCGTGACGGCGCCTATCACTTTAGCGGCCGCAGCTTCAACTCCACTGAAATGGTCCGCGAGTTGGTCGATCTCTGCGATCATTACCCCATTGTGTCCATTGAAGACGGGCTGGCAGAGGATGACTGGAGTGGCTGGGAGAATCTCACGCAAGCCCTGGGGAATCGCATTCAATTGGTGGGGGACGATCTATTTGTCACCAATCAGCAGCGGCTACAGCGGGGCATTGATCAAGGGGTGGCCAATGCCGTCCTGATCAAGCTGAATCAGATTGGCACCCTCAGCGAAACCATGGACGCCATGGCCCTGGGCAGCCGCCATGGGTATGCCAGTGTGGTGAGTCATCGGTCCGGGGAAACCGAAGACGTATCCATTGCCGATCTGGCCGTGGCCAGCCGGGCCGGACAAATCAAGACCGGCTCCCTCAGCCGCAGCGAGCGGGTGGCCAAATACAATCGGCTCCTGCGCATTGAAGATGAGTTGGGCAGCCAGGCCCGTTATGCGGGCGCCGTGGGTATGGGTCCACGGCGGCTGTAATCATGCCGAGCGCCATACGTCGTCACTTCCGCTGAGCACCATGCCCCTGCTCCTTCAGCCCCCTGGCAGGCGCTCTTCTCGGCGCAGGCGCAGGCTGACGTGCAGCCAGCCCTTCGTGACAGGCGCCATGGCGACCAGGGGCAGCAGCGCCAGCCAGGGAGAGGCGCTCAGGCTGGTGGAGAGAATGGCGGCGGCAATGGCCAGAGCGCCCAGGAGCATGGCTTGACCACTGGATTGCTGCGCCAGCACCAGGCGGCGCAGAATCCGCTCGCTGTCACCGGAGCGTACCTGCACCTGCAGGTCTCCCTGCTCCAGCCGGGCCAGGCTCTCGTCCAGGCGGCGCGGGATGCCCAGGGCACGGCTGCCCACTTCCGCCGCCTGGCGGCTCAGACCACTGAGAAAGACACTGCCCCCAGTGCCTTTACCGCTGTCCTTGTCTTGGCTGTTCATGAGGGGAACGAGATAGGGCTTGGCAATATCCACCAGGGTAAAATCCGGGTCCAGGGTGCGGCCGACACCCTCAAAGGTGGAGAGCGCCCGCAGCACGAAAATCAGATCCGGGGGCAGACGAAAGGGTTGACCATAGACCAGATCGTAAATATCTCCGGAGAGCTTTTCCAGCACCCGGGAGGAGAAGGGCGGAGTGAGCACCTCCTTGAGCATCAGCCGCACCAGACGCCGCACAGGTCCCAGGTCGATGCCTTTGGCCAGCAGGCCCACCCGCTGCAATTCTTCGGTGAGCCCAGCCGCATCTCGGGATGCCGCATAGGTCACCATGCGGCGGATACGGCTCCGCAGCAGGGGGGACACGGTGCCCATCATGCCGAAGTCGTAGTAGATCAAGCCACCGTCCTCCGCCACAGCCAGGTTGCCCGGGTGGGGATCCGCATGGAAAAAACCGAAGACCACCAACTGGCGCAGGTAGCTGCCCAGACCGCGGCTGGCCACCTCCCGGGGATTCAGGCCACGCTCCAGCAATCCCTGACGGTCGGTGATCTTCAGGCCGGGCACATGGTCCAGGCAGAGCACGCGGCGGCTGCAGAGATCCCACACCACTGCGGGCACCCGCACCATGGGGTCATCCGCGAACTGCTGCCGAAAACGGGCGGCATACTCTGCTTCCAGGCCAAAATCCAGCTCCCGTAGCAACACCCGACGGCACTGCAACGCCAAGGCTGGCCAATCCCTGCCTCGGCCCCAACGGGGATGGCGCTGCAACAACCGGGCCACCTGCTGCATCACCTCCAGATCCAACCGGAACAGTCGGTCCAAATTGGGGCGCTGCAGCTTCAGCACCACGGTGCGTCCATCCGCGAGGCGGGCTTCATGCACCTGGGCCAGGCTGGCGGAACCCAGGGGCGTCTCCTCAATGAAGACAACCTGGTTCAACCGTGTACCCAGTTCCTTCCTCAGCAACTGCTGGGCCAGGAAGAAGGGGAAAGGGGGCACCCGATCCTGCAACTGGCTGAGCTGGGCCACATAGTCGGGTGGCAGCACGTCAGGACGGGCGGAGAGCAGCTGCCCCAGCTTGATGAAGGTGGGACCCATGCTGATGAGTTCCCGCAGCAGCCATTCCGCACGCCGGCGCTGACGCCGGCGTCGCCGCTCCTCCCGGTTCGGACCACGGTCGACCCATGGCTGTTGATCCCACCACAGCCGCAGCAGAAGCACGACGACGAACGTCCAGATCCGGACAATGCGCTGCTGCCGCCAGAGCCAGTGGGCCCCGCTGTCGTGTCGTGCAGTCACAGGGTGTTCTGCTCAAGACGCTGGTTCAGTTCAGCTACCGCGGCGCGCAACTGGTCAATGGTCTCCTGCACCTGGGCAGGGCTGGCGCGCTTCCGAGTGGCGGGCTCCGGCTGGTGATGGCCGCCGCCTTCGGACACCTGCTGTTCATCCGTGGCAGAGGCCTGCCGGGATGGGGCGGACGGTGATGGGTCCGGCGCCGGCGCCTCTCCCCCTGGCCGCTCCAGCCGCTCCGCTTCCCGATAGACTTCCTGCCAGAAGAGTTTCCAATCCTGTTGCAACTGCTGTGCCGCCAGCTCCGCTTCCGTGACTACCTGGGCAGTGGCATCCGCAAGACCACTGCGAATACGGGACCGTAGCCGGCTTGCAGTCGCCAGGAGCAGCATCCGCGTTGACGGCATACCTGAAGAAACGCAAGGATCTGCAGTCTGAATCATGGAGACAGCAACTGCGTCGCCTGAGGCGGCGGGAGTTGCGGTACACCGAGGGACGGGGGAGGGGACGGAACGGTGAGATCCGTCGTGCCTGGCTCCATGGAAGTGGGCAGAGCAGGTCGGGGCATCTGGGGCGCCGCAACGGTGGTCTGGTTCTGAGCAGGTCTGTCTTCCTGGCGTCCATGGGTGGCTGGGGGAACGGCTGGCGCTGCCGGGGGAGCTCGATTGGCATCACGGGGTTGGGGGGGCGTACTGCCCGCTGTACCGTTTGCCGTGACATCCGGCGTCAGAACCGGTGGAGGTGGCACAGGACGGTCCGGCTTGGGACTCAAGAGCGGGGGCAACTGGGGGCCGTAGCGGCGGATGAGGGTGTCCAGACTGGTGCCGGGTGCGGGCTCTGCGGCAAATGGTGGGGAAATATCAAGGGGTTCGTAGGTCCTTGTCTGATCCCACAACCGAAACGTCACGTGGAATCCCAGGGAGAGTGAGAGGCCAGCCACCAGGGGTCCCAGGGGCATCCAAGGGTTATTCCACCAGGGTTTTGGGCTCTTGCCAGGGGGGCGGCGGCCTCTGCTGGCAGCGGTCGCCTGTTGAGATGCCGTCTTAGGTGGTGTAGTGGGCATTAATGCGAATGTACTCCGGCGATAGATCACAACCCCAGGCAGACCCTGACGCCGGACCTGCGCCCACCACCAGGTGGATCTCCACGCAGTCGTCCTGCAAATAGGCGCCAGCGGCCCGCTCTTGCAGATAGTTCCTCACGGCGGCCGGATCCACCGCCAGCGGACTGCCGTCCTTGAGCAGTTGATGGGGACCGATCCAGAGGGCCAGGGCGTTGGGATCCAGGTGCGCACCTGAGCGCCCTGCTGCCGCCACGATGCGTCCCCAGTTGGGATCACGGCCATGGATGGCGGTCTTCACCAGGGAGGAACTGCAAATGGTGCGGGCCATGGCCATGGCCTCCGCGGCAGTGGCCGTGCCGCTCACCGTCACCTCCAGGAGACATGTGGCCCCCTCCCCATCCCGAGCAATGGCCTTGGCCAGGTCACAACAAAGACGCTCCAGGCCCAGGGCCAGTTGCGGCAGGTGCTCCGTCGGCAGGGGCGCGCCAGCGGCAAAGGCCAACACGGTGTCGTTGGTGCTGGTGTCTCCATCCACCGTCACGGCATTAAAGGAACAGGCCACTGCCGCTTGCAGCATCCGCTGCCACCACTGGGGATCCACCCCCGCGTCACAGGTGATGAAGGCCAGCATGGTGGCCATATCCGGGTGAATCATGCCGGAACCCTTGGCCATCCCCCCCAGGCGCACCATGCGGTTCCCCAGGCGAGCCTCCACGGCATGTTGCTTGCTCACCAGGTCGGTGGTGAGGATGGCCTCGGCAGCGGCAGCTGCGGCCTCCTCCGTTGCCGCCAGTTCTGCGGTCAGGGCAGCCTGCCCCCCCAGCAAAAGGTCTACGGGCAGGGGCTGACCAATGACGCCGGTGGAGCAGATCTGTACCTGCTCCGGGGGAAGATCCAGCCGCCGGGCCAGTTCTGCGGTGATGCGCTCGCTTTGCGCCCGCGCCAGATCCCCCGTGCAGGCATTGGCCTGACCGGCGTTGACCACCACGGCCCGGGCCTGCCCTCCGGTACGCTGGAGCCGCTCGGCGCACAGGTCCACACAGGCCGCCCGCACCTGATTGCGGGTAAAGACCCCGGCACAACTGGCCCCTGGCGGCGCCACCACCACCGCCAGATCCCGGCCCCCCGAAGGCTTCAAGCCCACCGCCACGCCACTGGCCTGGAAACCTGCGGGAGCCGTGACGCCTCCCCCAAGGGGGAACCAGGAGTTTTCCATGGTGAAGCCGTTACCGTGTGGGGCGAAGGTGCCTCCAGGGTTGCACACCGGCAGTCCGGTTGGAGGGTAGCTACCGCCGCTGACGAGAACCTCTTCCTGGCCAAAGTGTTGCCTCCAGCGACAACTTTGCCGTCCTCCTGGCAGCCGCGGAACTCGGCGAGTGGCTCCAACGAAGAGGGAACTCAGGTCAGAGTACAAGGCGGACAACAGAGCCTTGGGAGAGAAGCTGGATCGACTGACGGAAGCTCTCCTGACAGCCAAACAGCCTTAAGAGCTTGTTGAAAAAGCCACCGAGGAGGATGAATTTTGTCCTTGCGCGGAGACGGAGCGTCAGAAGTTGTTGTGATTAGCGTTGGGCAGGAAGCCCGTTGGCGTTTGCGAGATGGGGATTGGCATCGTTAGCGGCTGACTGTCATCCCACCGGCGCCAAGTGTAGAGTTCCCAATGGGAGCGATTGCGCTTTTGTGCATTCAGACATTTTCGGTAGCCCGGATGGCGTGTAGCGCACCGGTCGATGGCCGATCCTCCCATGCGATTTGTGTTCTGGGCAACATGAGATGTGGCATCCCAGCCAGCGCATGAACCGCACGAACCCTTTGGTGTCATAGATCTTGTTGGCACCGATTGTTCTGGGGTGCTCTGGGGTCAAAGCGGCCACCATCTGAGGCCTTGACGGCTCATCTTCCCCAGTATGAAAACACTGCATCAACTCTGATCTGGCCCGATCCGCTGATGGGTCGCACCAAGGGGGACTTGATCAGCAAGGCTTCATGGGATATGCGACGGAAAAGGATGCCCTGTCCGCCTTCACCGCAGCGAAGGGCAAGGCGGCGACTTCACCGGTGCTGACGTGCTGTTGATGGATCCTCCAGAAGCGAGCGCATGGATGGGAGACAAGGGGCGCGACAACAACAGGATACGGATCCTGCTGCTGGAGCAAGGCCTCCCACCCTGCGTCCCACCTCGACGGAACCGCAAGCAGAGCCAGTGGCGTCCTGTGCGCGCCATCCCAACGGCCCCCAGACAGGCCCGTACCCTTGCCTGTTGACGGCCTTGGGGGGAGCGCCGGTTCCGGGGAAGGATTAAGATAGGCCACTGTGCAAATCGGGCAGTGAATGGCCATTCACGAGATCTTTATGCCGGCTCTGAGCTCAACCATGAGCGAGGGGAAGATCGTGTCCTGGCTGAAACAGCCTGGAGATGATGTGAAGAAGGGGGAGGCGGTGCTGGTGGTGGAGTCCGATAAGGCCGATATGGATGTGGAGTGTTTCCACAGTGGCACGCTGGCTACGGTGCTTCTGCCCGCTGGCAGCAGCGCCCCTGTGGGGGAAACCCTGGCGCTGGTGGCGGAAACTGCCGCCGAGGTGGAGGAGGCCAAGGCCCGTGGCAACACAGCGGCAGGCCAGCCTCCTGCCGAGGGCGCGTCGTCACCCACAGCAGGGCCTCCGGTGGCGGAGGCACCGGTGACCCCGGCCGGTGGGGTATTGGCAGAGGCGCCGACGCCCGCACCGGCCCCAACCTTTGGAAGTCGCATCATCGCCAGTCCCCGCGCCAAGGCCTTGGCCAAGCGGCTGGGGGTTGCGCTGGAAAGCCTGCAGGGCAGTGGTCCCCATGGCCGCATCGTTGCCAGCGACGTGGAGCGTGCGGCTGGGCAACCGCTCTCCACGCCGTCATCTTCACGTGTATGGGTTCAGGAGGAACGCCCGCAGGAACGCCCGCAGGCCGCCGCACCGGCCCCGGCGCCCGGTGGCGGCCCCGCCTTGATGCCCCAGGAAGGCAGTGAAGCCGTTGTGGCAGCGGCCCCGGCGCCCGTGCTGGCCAAGGTCGCCCCAGGGCAGGCGGCGGCGTTTACCACGGCCCAGCAGGCTGTCAACCGCACGATGACCGCCAGCCTCAGCGCGCCCTGCTTCCAGGTGGGCTACACCATCACCACCGACCCGTTGGAGGCGTTCTACAAACAGGTGAAACCTCGGGGGGTCACCATGACGGCACTGCTGGTGAAGGCTGTTGCCGTCACCCTGGCCGGCCACCCTCAGTTGAACAGCGCCTGCACCCCGGAGGGGATGCGCTTTGGCGCCGGTATCCACGTGGCCGTGGCCGTGGCCATGGAGGATGGCGGGTTGATCACTCCTGTGCTGCGGGATGCGGAGCGCACAGATCTCTATTCCCTGTCCCGCACCTGGGCTGACCTGGTGAAACGGGCCCGTAGCAAACAACTCCAGCCGGAGGACTATAGCGGCGGCACCTTTACCCTTTCCAACCTGGGCATGTTCGGCGTGGATCGCTTTTCCGCCATCCTCCCCCCCGCCACCGGCGCCATCCTGGCGGTGGCGGCCTCCCGCCCCGTAGTGGCTGTCACTGGAGGCAACGCCATGGCCATTCAGCGGCAAATGCAGGTGAATCTCACCGCCGACCATCGGGTGATCTACGGCGCCCATGCCGCCGCCTTCCTCAAAGACCTTGCCAGGTTGCTGGAGGGGCGCCCCGAAGCTCTGGCTCTCTGAGGGATGGGGGCCGCGAGGATCGAACTCGCCTAAGGCGGATTATGAGTCCGCTGCATTCACCAGATTGCTAGGCCCCCATGGCGATCCGTTGAGCTTAGGCCATGGGAGTCTGCTCCTGAGCCAGAAGCCAGGCGGCCACAACACGGGTGGCTTGGCAGTCGTCGTGGTTGTAATCCAGGATGCGGCGCAGGTCATGGCGATGCCCATGGCGCCGCCAGTGACGCCACCACAACACGGCACGCGCCCCCTCCGCGTTGGGATGGCGCCAACGAAACCCCAGCCATGTGGCCACACTCTTGAGGCCGTAGCTGCTGAGGGGCAGCACCCATTGCTGACGCACCAGTTGATGCACATCAACGAAGCGCCGCTCCAAATCCTCCCGTGAGGTGGCGCTGGCGCCAGCACGGTGGGCCAGGCGGCTCAGCTCAACCCGCTCCGTCTCCCCATAGTGCAGCAGGGGCCAGCCTGGAAAATGACGCAGCAGGCGGTGGATCCGCTGCCAGCAGCGCCCATGGCCATGGTGGGGCAAACAGAGGATGGGATGGTGTCGTGTGGCGATACCTGTTGGGTCCGGTGTCAAGTCCAACGGTGAGCCTGGATCCTGTCGGGTCCGGATCAGAAAGCCATGGAGGTAGTTCTCACGGGCGTCGGGGTCCGCCTCAATGTCGTAGAAGAGCAGCCCTGGAGACCGGCAAAGCCGTTTTGTCAGGCTGCTTTCCACAGAGAAGCTGGCAGGCCCGGGGCGGCGACGGGCCTGTTGGCTCTGCTGGCTCCGGGCCTGGAGCACCAGGGCGGCGGCCAAGGCATTGTGGTGGCTCGCCTGGCTGGGGTGCCCCTGTTGAACCAGCGCCTGCCCCAGCCAGGAGGGGTCGCTTTGGGCCAGCACCGCAATGGTAGGGATCTGTAACTGAATCAACTGGCGGCGGCGGCCCGACCCGACACCGCTCACGTCTCCCAGATGGCCGCTGGCGGCGGCGTGGGCATTACAGGGCCGCCGCCAACTGCAGATGCTGCAGCGTTTGCGCTCTGCAACCAACTCCGGGGCGTGGGGTTGGCTCAGCCCCACGGCCATCTCCTCCAGCAGCTCGTCAAGTTGGGGCTGCAGGGGCTCCAATGCCACCGGTTGGCAGCTCCCATCGGCGCTCAACACCAGGCCACGGGGCGGGCACTGCCCTTGAAAACCTTGCAGGAGGCGCCCCAGAAAGGCCAGACACAGCCGTTGTTCACGGTTGATGAAGCGGCCTGTGCGCACCAGTAGCGGCACATAGCTCCATGGTCCCAGGCGGCTCTCGGTGTCACGGCGCAGCAGGAGGGGGACCCGTCCTCTCAGCCGGACGCACTCCTCCTGGGCCAGAAGACGCAGGCCCTGGATGGCCGCTGCGCCCCGGAAGGCTTCTGCGGCGCCCCGCGCCATGGCCAGACCACGGCGTGCGCCATAACGGTTGAGACACTGCTGCTCCTGACCCAACTGAATGGCCTGCTGAGGATGCCAGGCCCGCTGGGTGGGGTCGCCATGGAGATCTTGCCAGGCCTTGCGGGGGCAGCGCAGCCAACTGCTCAGCAGCCGATCGCTGATCACCAGGCCATCACCCTTCAAGAATCCATACCGACAAACCGGCAACTCCTGCCCGGCCACCTTAGATTGCTCCAAGAGATACCTTTGGGATGCACATCAGCCAGTTGCAACACCCCAATCAGCTCCATGGGCTGACGGTCCCGGAGCTGGAGCAGATTGCACGGCAGATTCGCGAGAAGCATCTGCAAACCGTGGCCACCAGCGGTGGCCACCTGGGTCCAGGGTTGGGGGTGGTGGAACTCACCCTGGCGCTTTATCAAACCCTGAATCTGGATCGGGACCGTGTGTGCTGGGATGTGGGCCACCAGGCCTATCCCCACAAGTTGCTCACCGGCCGCTATCACCGCTTCCACACTCTGCGGCAGAAAAATGGCGTTGCCGGCTACCTGAAGCGCAGCGAAAGCCCCTTTGACCACTTCGGGGCGGGCCATGCCTCCACCTCCATCTCCGCGGCTCTGGGCATGGCCCTGGCCCGGGATCGCAAGGGAGAGGACTACAAGTGCGTGGCAGTCATCGGTGATGGCGCCCTGACGGGCGGCATGGCCCTGGAGGCCATCAACCACGCCGGTCATCTGCCCAAAACCAGGCTGCTGGTGGTGCTCAACGACAACGACATGTCCATCTCGCCACCGGTGGGGGCACTGTCGGGCTATTTGAACAAGCTGCGGCTGAGCCCGCCGATCCAGTTCCTCAGTGATTCCATGGAGGAGAGCATGCGCCACCTCCCCTTCCTGGGTGGCGAGCTTCCCCCCGAGTTGAGTCGCATCAAGGAGGGCATGAAACGTTTGGCTGTGCCCAAGGTGGGTGCGGTCTTTGAAGAACTGGGGCTCACCTATATGGGTCCCATTGATGGCCACGACATCTCCACCATGGTCCGGACCTTCACGGCAGCCCACAACTGTGACGGTCCCGTGATGGTCCATGTGGCCACCACCAAGGGGAAGGGCTATGCCTACGCCGAGGCCGACAAGGTGGGCTACCATGCCCAGTCCAGCTTCGACTTGGCCAGCGGCAAGGCAAAGCCCAGCACCAGCCCCAAACCCCCAAGCTATTCCAAGGTGTTTGGCTCCACGCTGGTGCGCATCGCCGAGCACAATCCCCGGGTGGTGGGCATCACGGCGGCCATGGCCACGGGCACAGGACTTGACCTGCTGCAGAAGGCCTTACCGGATCAATACGTTGATGTGGGCATCGCCGAACAACATGCGGTGACCCTGTCCGCCGGTATGGCCGCCGAGGGGTTGCGACCTGTGGTGGCCATTTACAGCACCTTCCTGCAGCGGGCCTACGACCAGGTGATTCACGATGTGGGCATCCAGAAGTTGCCGGTGGTGTTTGTGCTGGATCGTGCCGGGGTTGTGGGCGCCGACGGCCCCACCCATCAAGGTCAGTACGACATCAGCTATCTGCGGGCAGTGCCCAATTTCACGGTGATGGCCCCCAGGGACGAGGGGGAACTGCAACGCATGCTGGTGACAGCCCTGGCCCATGACGGCCCTGTAGCCATACGGATTCCCCGGGGCAGTGGTGTAGGTGTGCCCCTCCTGGAAGATGGCTGGCAGCCTCTGGATGTGGGCCGTGGCGAACAGTTGGCAGCGGGGAACGATCTACTGATCGTGGCCTACGGGACCATGGTGAAGCCTGCAATGGACACCGCTGGTCTGCTGCAGGAGCACGGCATCCATGCCGCGGTGGTCAATGCCCGCTTCCTGCGCCCCATGGATCAAGACCTGCTGCTGCCTTTGGCGCAACACTGTGGCCGGGTGGTCACCATGGAGGAGGGCACGCTTCTGGGAGGCTTTGGTGCTGCTGTTCTGGAGTTGCTACACGACAATGACTGCCTGGTGCCGGTGCAGCGTTTCGGGGTCCCGGATCGCCTGGTGGACCACGCCAAACCCCAGGAAAGCCTCCAGGACCTGGGGCTCACTGCCCCCCAAATGACGGACGCCATTTTGGCCAAAACGGCGATTTACAAACAATCCCCAGGGTTGGTGGCAACGCTGTGAAGCTGTGAACCAACCGCTGGGGATTGAAGGATTGAAGACGATGGGGTAGGCAGGGATTAGCTCGGATCAGAGCAGCCCCTGGGCGGCCAGCCCCTGGATGGCGCCAAAGCCGAGTACGTGACCAAGGCTGGTGGTGCCCAACACGGCGCCAGCGCTGAAGCCACCAAAATACTTGGCGTCCCCAGGCATGGCTGGACCCACGTCGGGTTGCTGAATGGTGGCCTTTCCAATGGCAATCGCCGCCACGTTGCACGCCAACATCACCATGCCAACCGCAGGAGTCCAGGTGACGGTGGCGGGAGTCAGAGCAAAAAAGAGTGATTCAATCAAAATCCTGGTCCTCCAACAAGTTGTGGGCTTGTGGGCACAAAGCCCTGTGACATTTTTGCCGATCCCTCAGCCCAACCCGCCATTTCGCAGAGGCCTGTAAGACTTTTTCACCTTTTTTTGTCCGGGACCGTTCCGCCCCCCGGGCGCCGGTGCCCGGCTTTGGCAAAACCCAGGGCAATCAGCAGGTTGCTGGCGGTTAAAAAGACCTCGGCGCCCCCATGGAGGGGATCCACGTCTGCCAGTTGCCGCCCAAAACGCAGCTGAGCGACCCCGCCAGCCACCACGGTGACCAGCACAAAAACAAGGGTGGCGGCAAATCCCCACCAGGCCAGCGGCGGAAACCGCTGGCTGCGCTTGGCGTACCACAAAAAGACCAAAAAGGGGATGAGGGACAGGGCAAACAGATGGGAAGCCGACAACAGCGACGCCATGGGGATCAGGGGGAACAGCTGCGGGAGGAGGACTGCTTCCACAGCCACCAGGCCGCCAAGGCCAAGGTGCTGTTGCCCAGCAAGGTGGTTGCGGCTTGCAGGGTGACCAGCCATTTGAGGCTGTCGGCGTTGTCGAACACATGCCATGTGCAGGCGCACAGGGCACTCACCAAGGCCGGGGTCATGGCCATGGCCAACCAGCACCAGTCTGACTCCCCCCGCAGCCGCCCATAACGCACCACCAGGCCCATGGCCAGGCACCACTCCAGTACGGAACTGACGTGGATCCACCAAGTGGGCAGGGACAAGGCATGCATGGGGAACGCTGGACTGGTAGACCAGCCTGAGCCTAGCTAGTGTAATCCCAATTCTGGATACGGTCAGGAGGTGGTTGGGATGCTGGGCATGGGGTCAGGGATGCCGACGTTGTCAATGTTGATCTTGGGTTGTGCCAGGGTGTAAGCAGCCAGACAGGAGAGAATGTGGATCAGGGCACTGATGGGAGAACGGTGTCGTGTGTGCTCCAAGACCATGCTGGACTTGAGCTTGTTAAAGAGGGTTTCAATGATGAATCGTTTGCGCAACAGCACTTTGTTCAGCAGCGGCATCAGATCGTTCTTCATGTTGCGGTGAATGCCGGTAACCAGGCGTGGGCCGTGCTGCCAGAGGTGGCAGATGGAGCCTGAAGTCAAAGAACCAGCCCATGGTGCTGAGACCTGGTTTTGCCAACCCTTGGAAGGTCCTGTTGCGAAGGAGGTGCCGGTTTTTTCCCACGGAAACCATGCAGCAGCAGGTAAAGCGGCAGCAGCAGGCGGGGCATCAGGCTCACAAACCGGCCATAGCTGGGGAGTTCTCCAAAGCAGTCCCGGTATTCTTGTCTGAGGCCATAGAGCCAGAAATGCCTGAAATCCCCTTGTAAGCTGAGCTATGAAATAGCACCATGATGAACAGTACCTCAGCGAGGGAGAGCTTGCCAGTCTGTTTGTGCTGAAGCCCTGAGGGAATCAGGTGGTGACGCTTTCACTCCTCAACGAGCTTGGCAAAATCATCAAGACAGCAGAACAAGTCAATGGACAGCCAGGCAACTGGTCAAGCTCCCCTCCCTGAAAAGGACTTGGGACAATGCCGAGTTGCTTTGCCCTGATTGGCCTCGCGCCAATTTCCGGATCGATTCTCTGCTTCAAGTGGCCAGGCCGATTTTTTCTTCAAGCTCCTCAGCGGTCCCGGACAGCACGTTGAAACTGAACTGGAAACCATGACAGTGCCAGCGGCCGATGCGCTTCCGTCTTGCTGACGGGCTGGCCGTTGCCTGTCACAGTGGGGGGCAACGCTGGCTGATGGTAATCAGGTTCGTGGCCTGCCTCATAGAGCAAATCCATTCTACCTCCTCTCATTGGAATAAGTCCAAAATTACCAATTTCATCACGGAAAACAGGAAAACACTGGAAAACCCCCTCCGTCCCAGTCCCGACCTTTTGAAAAGCCTTGCTGTGACAGGGGAGTCAGAATCCTATGTGGACTCACTTTGAGGTTTTCCAGTGTTTCCCCAGGGAATCTCTGAATCAGCCGGAACCAGGCCACTGGAAGACTCTAGCTTCCTTGTCTTACAAGGCTTTTGAAAAGGCCAGCAGCGGCAGAAGGGACTTATTCAGATGTTCCCTAGGGGAACTTTCCCCATGGGATACCCTCTCCCCATGAGAAAGTCAGTTGTGGAAGGGGTTTTGCATCGGCCAATAGCCTTTTCGGGCGGGGGAACGGCGATTTTTCGTGGTACCCCGTCAGTCGTTGACAGAATTGATGAGAGTGGTGTAGGCTCATCATCTGATCAGTCAAGCACAATGAACAGGATGTGGCAGGAAAAAGAACAACAAGCCATGGAACATCTGCAACAAGGCAGCCTTGGAGAAGCTGAAGTCATCTATAGAGAACTGATTGAAGAAGGAGCTATTAACCATACGATCTTTGGCAATCTGGCCGTCATTCGCGGGATGCAAGGGAAAATGCAAGAGATGATCCTCTTGCTCAGGAAGGCTATTGCCATCAATTCCAACTATCCAGAAGCCTATAACAATCTCGGCGTTGCCTTGAAGAAACAAGGTGATTTGCAGCCCGCTATTGACGCCTATCGCCAAGCATTAGCCGTCAATCCTAACTATCTAGACGCCTATTTGAATCTCGGCATCGCTCTGATGAAGCAGGGCAATTTACAAGCTGCGATCGACGCCTATCATCAAGCACTAGCTATCAATCACAATTTACCAGATGCCTATAATAACCTCGGCATTGCCTTGAAGGAACAGGGCAATTTACAAGCTGCGATCGACGCCTATCATCAAGCACTAGCCATCAACCACAATTTGCCAGATGCTTATAATAATCTCGGCAATGCCCTAAAGGAACAGGGCAAGCTACAAGCAGCTGTTGACGCTTACCACCAGGCACTGGCTATCAAACCCAACTATTCACAAGCCTATAATAATCTGGGCAGTGTTCTAAAAGATCAGAGTGATTTACAAGCTGCGATTGATGCCTATCGCCAAGCACTGGCTATTAATCCCAACTATTCAACAGCCTATTCCAACCTCGGCGTTGCCTTGAAGGATCAGGGTGATTTGCAGGGCGCTATTGACGCCTATCGTCAGGCATTAGCTATTAATTATAACTCTCCAGATGCCCATAACAATTTGGGCAATGCCTTGAAAGAGCAAGGGGATCTGCAGGCCGCTATTGATACCTATCGCCAAGCACTGGTCATCAATCCTGGCTATCCAGAAGCCCATTGCAACCTCTCACTAGCCCAGCTCTTATCAGGTGACTACAAGAGTGGCTGGAAGGAATACGAATGGCGATTTCGGGTAAAAGACAGCCCACAACCACACGCTCACCCCCAAGTAGAACGGTGGACCGGCAGCAACCTTGCTCCAGGAGAAAGTTTGATCCTCGTGAGTGAACAGGGATTAGGAGATACTTTGCAGTTCATGCGTTATGTTCTCTATCTGAATAACACGGGACGACCTGCATCTCTTTGTACACAAACCAAATTACATGATCTGATTCGAGTTTCAGGAATCGCCACAGTGATCTATAGCCCTGAGCAAGCGAATCAACTCACCACAGGCAAGTGGCTACCGCTTCTCTCTTTACCAGGATATCTACAGATTCGTCCCGATCATCCCATTGTTGATACACCCTATATCAAGGCGCCAGAGCAACAGATTGATCACTGGCGGCAGAAACTGGCAGCCGAGCAACGACCCATCATCGGGATCAATTGGTCGGGCACTTGGCGACCAACGCCGTCAGGGAAAAAGGAGGATTGGCGATCGCTACCTCTGGAAGCCTTTGCTCCCATTGTTGAGAAGACCACCGTCACGTTGCTCTCCCTGCAAAAGGGTGACGGTTCCGAGCAACTGGCGGATTGCTCG
>JXQG01000039.1 GCA_001007665.1 Candidatus Synechococcus spongiarum SP3
AACATAACGCATGAACTGCAAAGTATCTCCTAAACCCTGTTCGCTCACCAAGATCAGACTTTCTCCTGGAGTAAGATTGCTGCCGTTCCACCGTTCTACTTGGGGATGAGCGTGTGGTTGATGGACGGCTTTTGCCCGAAATCGCCATTCGTATTCCTTCCAGCCACTCTCGTAGTCACCTGATAAGAGCTGGGCTACCGAGAGACTAAAGTGGGCTTCTGGATAATCAGGATTGATGGCGAGTGCTTGGCGAAAGGTATTGATCGCGGCCTGTAAATCACCTTGATTTGCTAGGGAATTGCCGAGATTAATATAGACTTTTAGATAACTGGGATTGATAGCTAATGTCTGACGATAGGCGTCAATAGCGGCCTGCAAATTGCCCTGATCCTTCAGAGCAATGCCCAAGTGAAAATAAGCCAAATAAGCCTGTGAATAGTGCGAATTAATAGCCAATGCTTGGCGAAAAGCATCGATTGCGGCCTGCAGATTTTGCTGCTTTCCCAAGGCAATGCCCAGGCCATGATAGGCTTCTGGATAGTGTGGCTTAATAGCTAGTGCTTGGCGATAAGCGTCAACGGCCGCTTGCAAGTTCTCTTGCTCTACCAGAGCTATGCCGAGGTTGTTATAGGTATCTGGCAAGTTGGAATTGATGTCCAGTGCTTGGTGATAGGCATTGATCGCGGCCTGTAAATCACCCTGTTTCTTCAAGGCATTGCCGAGATTGTGATAAGCTTCTGGAGAGCTGGGATTGATCTCAATAGACTTCTTGAGCAAGGGAATCATCTCTTGCGTTCTCCCTTGTCTCCTGCAGATGTCGGCTAGGTTGTAGAAGATTATGTAGCTGACGTCTCCTTCTTCAATCAGCTCTCTGTAGGTGACTTCAGCGTCCTCAAGGTGACCGTGTTGCAGTTGCTCCAGGGCGTGTTGTTCCTTTCCCTTGTAGCCATTCTCATCGTCATCTGATAAGAGTTGGGCCAGCGAGAGATTACAGTGGGCTCCTGAATGGTTAGGATTGATGGCCAGTGCTTGGCGATAGGCATCAATAGCGGCCTGCAGATTGCCTTGATCTTTTAAGGCATTGCCCAGATTGAAACAGGCTTCTGCATAGTGTGGTTTAATGTCAAGTGCTTGACGATAAGAATCAATGGCCACTTGCAGATTGCCTTGCTTGTTCAAGACATTGCCCAGGTTGAAATAGGCTTCTGCATAGCGTGGTTTAATGTCAAGTGCTTGACGGTAAGAATCAATGGCCGCTGACAGATTGCCTTGCTTGCTCAAGACATTGCCCAGGTTGTTATAGACTTCTGCATAGTGTGGTTTAATGTATAGTGCTTGGCGATAGGCATCAATGGCCGCTTGCAGATTGCCTTGCTTTTTCAAGACATTGCCCAAGTTGAAATAGGCTTGTGGAAAGTTGGCGTTGATAGCCAATGCTTTGCGATAGGCATCGATAGCAGCCTGCAAATCACCCTGGTCCTTCAGGGCATTGCCCAGATTGTTATAGGCTTCTGGATAGTTGGGGTTGATGGCAATAGCCTTTCTGAGCAAGGGGATGATCTCTTGTGTTCTCCCTTGCATCCCGCAGATGGTGGCCAAGTTGCCAAAGATTGTGGGGCTGATGACCCCTTCTTCAATCAGCTCTCTGTAGATGACTTCAGCGTCCTCAAGGCGACCGTGTTGCAGTTGCTCCAAGGCGTGTCGTTCCTTTTCCTGCTGCATCCCGTTCATCGTGCTTGGCTTGCCAGACGGTGATCTTACACTCTCTCGTTAATTCTGTCAAGGTCGTATCGCCAGGCTGCGGTTGCACCCTGTTTCCCGGTCCCGCCTCACCTTGCGCTCAGCACCGTTCACTCCGTCTTTCTTCACGTCTCTTTATCGCCAAGGCAAGACTTCTGACTCTGGACGAGGCAACTCTGTTGCAGTGCTTGGAGCCTGCGCCCATTGGACGAAAATTGCGGCACACTGCAAGTAGTTTTCCTGTCAAACCATGGACCAAGGAATTGAACGCTGGATCAAAACGGAGTGTGGCCGCGCCAAGTACGCTCAGTTGTCGCAGCGGCGCGGCGTCCTGGCCCGCCTGCGCCTGGCCTGGTTCGTGGCCATTGCCGTCCTCCGCGACGTTGTTCTGTCCCCCGTCAGCACCACCATTCGCAACTGGTTCCGGGCAGCCTGATTCAGGCATCAGGCTCGTTCACGGGTTCGTTCAGTTGCTGCCGCAGCACCCGACTGGCGGTGCGTCCCACCAGCCACACCACGGCAAAAGTGGCGGCCACGCCAATGACGCGAAGAACGAGCTGGGACTGCTCCAGACCACCTTCCAACGTCAAAGCCTGGCGACCTGTGTCCCCACTGTAGACGTAGAGGATGGTTCCGGGCAGGATGGTGGCTGAGGCCGCCATATAAGCCCAGAAGCGCAGGTTTCTGGTCAAGGCGCACACCAGGTTGATCAACACAAAAGGAAACAGCGGCGACAACCGCAGAAGCGCCACCAACTTCCAGCCTTCATCCCGACTCAACACCTGCTCCAGTCGCTGCAGGCGTGGATTCCGCTCCAGTTGCCTCTGGGCCCAGGGGCGGAGCCACCAGCGGGTGAGAAACCAGTTGCCGGCCATGCCGAGAAAAGCCCCCGCCAGCACGACCAACACCCCAAGCTGTGGCCCGAACAACACGCCGCCCAACAGGGTCAGTAACGAGCCCGGCACGTAGAAGGTGACCAACAGGGCATACAGGGCAATAAAAACGATCCAGCCCACCGGGCCAAGCTGTTCGAGGAACGTTTGGACCTGTTCGATATCGAGGAACGTTTGGACCTGTTCGATAAGAGACTGAACCATGGTGTCGTTGGGAGGGAAGGAAATGGTTAAACCCTGTCCAGGCGGGGGCAGGAGTGCTCTCAGCCCAGGGAGGTCAGACGACTTTGGGCCAGGCGGTGTTGCTGTTGAGCCTCGCTCAGGTTAGAGCGCATCCTGTTCACCACGTCCTCGGGGGCCTGATCCAGAAACTTGGGATTGCGCAGGCGCTCGGAAAGGACGGTGATCTCCTTCTCCGCTTTTCCCAGATCTTTCCTAAGGCGGCCCCGCAGGGCGTCCATATCCACAAGACCACTGACCGGGAGCAGAATTTGCAGTTCACCACTGACGGCGCTCAGGCAGCGGGGCAGGTTCACGGTGGTGGTGCTGATGTTTACCGTCCTGGCCTTTGTAAGGCTGGCAATGTCTGCTTGCGCCTCCTGCAGCAACTGACAAAGTGCTTCATTGTCACTCACAAAGAGCACGTCCGCGGTCTGGGAGGGCTTCAAGCCCGCCACTGCCCGCAGGTTGCGCACCACGCGAATGGCGTCAATGAGGGCCGAAAACCGCTGTTCCAGGTGATCGTTCAGGTGGGCTGGGTCCAACTGGGGCCACTTCTGCAGGGCCAGGAAGGCGTCGTCCCGGGCGCCGCTCAGCCGATGCCAGAGCTCTTCACTGACGTGGGGCATGAAGGGATGCACCAGCACCAGCAACTGCTCGATCACCAGCGCCAGAACCTGCTGGGCTGTGCGGCGGTCCTCCGGATTGTTGCCGTTGAGGCGCCGCTTGAGCAGCTCAATGGTCCAGTCGCATACGTCGTTCCAGGCAAATTCATAGAGAATCCTGGCAGCTTCGCCCAAGCCGTAGGCGTCCAGCTTCTCTGCCATGGTTTCACTGGTGCGCACCAGGCGGGAGAGGATCCAGCGATCTGCAATCAAGAGCTTGTCGGGATCGGGCCGGCCAAGGGATGCGGGGGTGCCCCCATCCAGGTTGAGCAGGGCAAAACGCGTGGCGTTCCACAACTTGTTGGCAAAGTTTCGCGATACCTCAACGGTGTTGGATGTCCGGGTGGCGGGGTCAAAGTCCAGGCGAATGTCCTGCCCTGCTCCGGCCACGCCCCGCACCAGGGAGAAGCGCAGGGCGTCTGCCCCATAGCGCTCACAGAGGACCAGGGGGTCAACACCGTTACCTGCGGATTTGCTCATCTTGCGGTTCTGTGCGTCCCGCACCAGGCCGTGAATGTACACATCGGCGAAGGGAATGGTGCGGGTGCAAACCGCGGCCATCATCGTCATGCGGGCCACCCAGAAGAAGATGATGTCGAACCCGGTGAACAGTGTGCTATTGGGATACCAGCACCGCAGATCAGCACTCTCCTCATCCGGCCAGCCCATGGTGGAGAAGGGCCAAAGTGCACTGGAAAACCAGGTGTCCAGAACATCCTCGTCCTGCTGAATTGTTGCATTTGGCCCATAACGCCGCTGCGCCTCTGCATGGGCTTCTGTTGCGTTGTGGGCCACCACGTAGGGTGTGTCGCTACGCAACCGGGAGCCGGTTTCACTCACCACAAACCAGGCTGGAATGCGATGGCCCCACCACAACTGGCGGCTGATGCACCAGTCGCGGATCTCCGTGAGCCAGTTCCGGTACACCTTGCCCCAGCGCTGGGGAACAAAGTGGGGGCGCCCCTGGTCCAGGGCTGCCAAGCACGCCTGGGCCAGCGGTTGGGTCCGGACAAACCACTGGGTGGAGAGCAGTGGCTCCACCGGAACCTTGCCCCGATCGGAATAAGGAACACTGTGGCGATAATCTTCCACTTTGACCAAGGCCTGTTCAGCGGCCAGAGCGGCCACGACAGCCTGGCGCGCCTCGAAACGGTCCAGGCCACGGAATCGCCCTGCAGCTTCACTCATGCGTCCGTCTTTGCCGATGACGGTCACGAGGGGCAGGCCATGGCGCTGACCCATGGCAAAGTCGTTGGGGTCGTGGGCCGGGGTCACCTTCACGCATCCGGTGCCGAATCGGGGATCCACGTGATCATCGGCAATGACCGGAATTTTGCGTCCCACAAGGGGCAGGGTGAGGGTGCGCCCCACCCACGGGGCATAGCGCTCGTCGCCGGGATGGACCGCCACCGCCACGTCCCCCAGCATGGTCTCGGGTCGAGTGGTGGCCACTTCCAGGTGACCGGATCCGTCGGTGAGAGGATAGCGGAAATACCAGAGATGACCCTCCACCTCTTTCATCTCCACCTCCAGGTCGCTCACCGCCGAGCCGGAGGCAGGGCACCAGTTCACCAGATATTCCCCGCGATAAATCAGACCCTTGTCATGCAATCTCAGAAACGCTTCCTGCACAGCCCGGCTGAGTCCAGGATCCAGGGTGAAGCGCTCCCGCCGCCAGTCTACGGAAAATCCCAGGCGACGCAGCTGGGTGACGATTGTTCCACCACTCTCCTGCTTCCAGTCCCAGGCATGCTCCAGGAAAGCTTCGCGGCCAAGCTGGTCTTTGCTGGTTCCTTCCCGAGCCAGTTGTTGCTCCAGAAGGGTTTGTACAGCAATTGAGGCGTGGTCCATCCCTGGCAGGCAGAGGGTATTGCGCCCCTGCAACCGCTTAAACCGCACCATGGTGTCAATCAGGGCCGCTTCAAAGGCATGACCCATGTGCAGATTGCCCGTCACGTTGGGGGGGGGGATCACCACCCCATAGGGCTGGCCTGGAGCCTGGGGATCCGGATGAAACGCATCACAGCGCTCCCAAGCCCACTGCCAGCGGGATTCTGTTGAGTCGGGATCGTATGACCCCATTGAGGCCGCTGCCGGGCGCCCACCTTCCCCACTGCGTTCCTGCTCCACAACGGTCAGCACAAGATGACCGTCACGGATCTCGATGGCCATCTGATCGCCAGGCGCCAAACCCAACTGGCTGGTATAGGCCTTGCCAATAAGCAGGTTTCCATTGCCCTGAACCTTGGCTGCAAAGCCGGGTTTGCGGCCACCTTGGGATCCGCGGCCAATCCGTACGCCTTCGGCTTGGAGAAGCGCTTCGTAAAAAGCCGTGAAATTGAGGCGTTCGCGGCCGTCCTTCGTCGTGGTGACATAGCCACAGGCGCGAATGACGTCTGCCTTGCTGGCATCAGCAAGCTCACGGACCTTGTGGAGAAGCTCTGTGTGTTTGAGCATCATTCAGGCGAAGGGGTTTGCGTCATCGTTCAACGTCGCCAGCAATGGCGTTTTGAGCATTGCTGAAGCGACGGACAATCACTCCTCTCCGCCGTCGTCCTCGCTGCCTCGAGGAACAAGGCGGATGTGTTTCCGGCCCAGCTTGATCTCAAACTCGTCACCAGGGTTCAGGCCCAGCTTTTTGGTGTAGGCCTTGCCGATGAGCAGATTGCCGTTGCCCTGAACCTTGGCCAAAAAGCTAAGCTTGCGACCACTTCTGGCACCACCGCTGCGGCCAATTTTCACGTCCTTGGCATTAAGAAGTGCTTCATAGAAAGCTGTGAAGTTGAGGCGCTCACGACCGTCCTTGGTGGTGGATACGTAGCCACAGGCTCGGACCACATCCGATTTGCCGGCATCGGCAAGCTCACGGACTTTGTTGAGAAGCTCTGTTTTTGTCAGCATCGTTTGGAGCGTAGGATGGCTAAACCTTTCCAAGTCTACCATGCTTTGGCGCCAGGGCAAGACACAAGAAAAACAAAAGTTTCCAGATGGTCCACCATGGGCACGATCTACAAAAGAGCCATTGTGAGCACAGATGGGCGATCCAGGGTTCGAACCAGGGACATCCTGCTTGTAAGGCAGGCGCTCTACCGCTGAGCTAATCGCCCGATGGGGCCAATGTCTTTGGGGTTCCCTCCTTGCATTCCGGACCATTCAAGCATACCCCTTGGGCACGGTTCCTCCCCATCTCTGAAACCTCCTCAGGGCTTTGAGGCAAGTCTCCACCGATGCGTAGTGGCCGTACAATTCCAACTCCTCCCTGCGCAGGATGGAAAAGGTTGAGTAAATGTAATGAATCTCTTCCTCGCTGGTGATGCCGTAGAGAAGAAAAAACAGGGCGTCAAGTCTTGCGCGCAGATGGAGGCGGCGCTGAGGATTCCAAGCGAAGGGTGGTCCCCGATAGCCCAGATCACGGGCGAAGGCCTTAAGGTCCCATGCGGTGTAGGTGAGCTCCAGCACGGCTGCCCTGATGATCGTGGCGATGGTGGTGGACCCTATCCGCAGGGTGAAGCGGCCGGGAGGCACAACAGGGAGTTGCTCAAGGATATGGAGCGTCAAACTTGTTCCATGCAGCTTCTGGCGGACGACAAAATCAAAGACAACGGAATTCAGGTTGGCGAGAAGGAAACAAGCCCAGGACGGCCGTCTGCTGATGTTACTGTTTAATAACAACAGAGGAAGTTTATGGCTGACGGCAGCCCGTGGCAGAATTGCTGCGATCATGGTCCTCATGTTCGTGATTGAGGTGACATCCTTAAAGGCAACAACCCATGCATCAGGCCAAAACCAATCCTTGGCATCTACATTCACGTAATGTCGCCACCGTGGTCGTCGGTCAGGACTGCCCTTTTCGGAGTTCTTCAGTAGACGTTTCTGGGCAGGACGAAACACGTTGCTGTGGTTGATCACAATATCGGCAGCGCGGTGGTCAAACGCCTGCATCATTTTCCCCTCATAGAGAGGCAGCCATCCGCCGTCTTCGGGAGCACTGCGAAAGCGGTGAGAGTCGGCGCTCATGTCAAACATCCTCCTGTAGGTCACTGGCCATGTGCGGCTGACCATGCCTCCTGATCGGTGGACCAGCACAGGGAGGCGCCGATAAATCCCTGTGGTGATCCGTGCATCCCGACGGGTCCGAAACAAGGGCGCGGTTCCCGTATTGGGATTGACCCGGGCAAAGTCTTCCGCACGTAGAAGAAACCGTCGCTCCGGGTCGTTCAGCTCGGCAATGCTGCCGAGGCGGAAGGCACAGTGGGCGGCGCCAGCCGCGGGAGAGGATCCAGGGGGGAGGGCGCAACTGCGCAGGCTCCTGTCCATGTTTTGAGCAGGGTCATGATCGTGGGAAAATTCCTGTGGCGTTTTTCGGGCAACAAAGACGCAAAACCGAAACGATCCATGAACATCAGGGAAAAAGGTCTTTCTGTTCTCGAAGTCATACAGCGCCTTCAGTCGCCCTTCTTGCGCGACGCGACGAAAAAAAGCCGATCCCGTCTTCCCGGACGCCAAGCTGGATGGCGTCAGCATGCCCACCAGCCCGTGGGGCTTCGCCAACGCCATGGCCCGCTCCACAAAGAGCGCATAGAGATTGAGATCGCCTCCGGAAAGCAGGGGATAATCTCCACAAGATCTGGCCACACGGGATTGGGCTGCTGCACGGGCCGCCGCACGGGTGTAGGCCACAGCTTGGGGGACCTGACGACGTTGTAGTTGTTCAATGCGCCGCCGTCGCGCCGCTGCATGAGGTGCGCACGCCACGTCAGGGCAGTGTTGCGCAAACCATTCCACTTGTTGCAGGTTCACCCTGTCCCATGGCGGATTTCCAATCACGACGTCAAAGCCACCGTTGCGATGCTCTCCACCCCCCTCGCCCCAGAGGCCGGGACATGCCAACTGCCAGTGGAAAAATCGCTCTTCCGCGATGATGGCGTTCATTCGAGCCAAGGTCTGGCCCAGTCGCTGGTCGGTGACGGGGGCAACCCCTGTCACCACGTGAACGGGGTTGCCCCAACGGCCACGCCACAAGTCATGAAGAATGTCCATGTCCCCGGTTGGGGTTGCCCCCAACCAATGCCGTGTATGGATGGCGGATAAAACGGCCTCCAGCGGTGCATTGGCCTGATCCAGGGTGTGCCAATGCTGTTCACTGGCCTGGCTTGGCAGCGTTGCCGGATCCAGGTTGATGATGGCGGCGGTGGCGTTGCGGCTGGACTGCAGCAGTGTCTGCAGGGTTCTGGCTCCATCCGCATCACGAATGGTCTTCACGGCATCACCAATCCAACTGCCAAACAGACTGTTGCCGCAGAGCAGATGACGATCCAGATGTCCTGCATCCGCGGAATCGCCATGGAGCATCAATGTCAGCCGCGCCAGATTCACCGCCATGGGATCTTTGTCCACACCGTAGATACAGTGCTGCAGCACCAGGTTGCGCACGGTCTGAGCATCGTCTTGCTGTGAACGCCCGTGACGGAGCCAGGAGAGATCCCACTGATCACCAGAACTCTGTCTTGTTGCTCCATGGGGGTTTTGCTGGATGGCGCCGACATCCGACTCATGGCTCCCAACGGAAGAGGAAGGGGGCGATGCGGTGGCGGAAAGTACAGCGTCGCTGAGGTGATCCAAAACACCAACGAGAAAATTTCCCGTGCCCATGGCGGGATCGCAAACTTTCAAGTGGAGAAGCTGCTGGGCGGAGCGGCCTTGCGCCACCGGGGCAATGGTTTCCTGAAGAACGAGATCCACCAGCGCCCCTGGGGTGTAATAGCGGCTGGCTGTCTTCCGGGATAGCCGGCTGGGCTCCATTGTGATATGGCCAGCGTCACGCTTCAGCCTGTAGGTCATCAGCTGCTCATACAGTGCGCCAATCTGCTCTATCGCCAAATCGCCGTAATCGATGGATTCCCCTTGACGGATAAAGCACAGCCCGGTCAGAACTTTGGCCGCCACCTCATCATTGCAGGTGAAGCTGCCCAGAAGAGGCGCCTGCCCGGCAGAGAAGAGGTGTTGTCCCAGTCGGCCCAGTTCAGGGCGCCTGTGGGTTATGTCCTGGAAGAGGGCGGCAATGGTTGTCCAGTAGCTGTGCTGTTCTTCGGACGCCGTCTGCTCCCTGCCCCGGGCCTCGGCCACCCTGCTGGCCAGGCCATGGAGACTGGCGCCGTCACCCGATGCGCCGCACTTCAGAAGGCCACGGCTCTCTCCATAGAGAAAGAACAGCAGACGGTAGAGAAGAACCAGGCTGGCTTCCCGCACCACCGCCTCTGGCGCTGTTGGAACAGCCTGGGCCACGGCCGTGGCCAGGGCTGGGAACACATGATGGCAGGCCTGCCCCATGAATGCGGTGGCAATGCGCTCCTGATGGCGTTCATGGGCGGCCAGGGCGGCCCTCAGCCAGCAACTGCCATCCTGGCGGCGCCGCAGGGCCTGGGGACGAAAAAACACCACGAACTGCTTCAGGAGGTGCGGGTGTTCAAGTGCCTGGAGCAGTTGGATGTCCAGAAAACCCTGGGCAACGGAGCGGGCTTGGCCGTCGTATAACCGCCAGCAGTTGCCATTGGTGAGGATGCCCCAGCGGGACCGTCCCGCCCTGCGCAGATCACCCACCATGCAGGCCGCTGGGGCTGGGTGGCGACCGTGGCCCTGGTCCAGATTTGCCTGCCATGCCGTTGTCTTGAGCACCACAAGGCCTTGGCCATGCTGCTGTGCGGCTTCCCCAGGCCGGGGTGGCCGCCGCCGCTGCCCCGCCCGCCATCCCAGGCAACGGAGCACGGGCCAGATTACCGTGCGTCTGGTGTCTGCCCCTCTGGGCACGCCGCCAGCTCTGACGCCGGAGACAATGGCCTCCAGCGCCGTCTTGATGGACGCCAGTTGCCGGATGTCCAGCGCCTGCCACAGTTGGGTGTGCTTCAGCTCTCTCTCCAGGAAGCCCCGGCTGAATAAGCGTCCTTTTCCTGGAGGCCTTGGAGAATACCCACCGTCTGAACCGCGGGTGTGCTTGACTCTCCTGTCCATCCTGCCCCCTGCATCCTGAAACCAGAGCCGCCCACCGTGGGAAGTCTTCAGCTTAGGGGCCAGGCCTGCCGTCCCGTCCTGATGGACGGGGTTTCCCGTAGCGTTCCGCGCTAGAGTAAAGCTTGTTGCTACCCATCCCAATGACCATGGACACCATGGCCCTCACCAAGGACAACGTGGAGAAAGTGTTGGACGAAGTGCGGCCTTTTTTGCTGGCGGACGGGGGAAACGTGGAGGTGGTGGAGTTGGATGGTCCCATTGTGAAGGTGCGCCTCCAGGGGGCCTGTGGCAGTTGTCCCAGCAGCACCATGACCCTGAAGATGGGCATTGAACGCAAGCTGCGGGAGATGATTCCGGAAATCAGTGACGTGGTGCAGGTGCTCTGACGCGGGCAAAGCAGCACGGCAAGGTTCTGTGTAGGCCTTGCGTAGGCTGAAGGCGCCACTCGACCACTGCCACCGCTGTGCTTGACCCACGCCTTGTTCGCCAGGACCCTGACCATGTGGCGGCGCAGTTGACCCGCCGTGGCCTGGACGTAGATGTTGCCACGCTCCGTCACCGTGCCCAGGAGGTGCAAGAGCTGGCGGAGCGGCGAGCCAATCTCCAAGCCGAGGGCAAGAGGATCAGCCGTCAGGTGGGAGGAGTGCTCAGGCAGATCAACGAGATACGAAACAAGCTCCCCTGCGGGTCGGAATCTGCGCCCGATGGTCGCTACAGCAGCGAAACAGCAACGGGGCAGCAGACAACGGAATTGGAGGATTTCAATCAACTGGGGAAAAAACTGGAGAAAGAGGGCAGCAGAATCAAGGAGGAGGTGGCCGACCTGGAGCAGAAGGAGAAAGCGTTGCAGGAAGCGTTGCGCCAGGAGTTGCTGCGCCTTCCCAACCTGCCCTCCCCCCACTGCCCCGATGGCCGGGGTGAAGCCGATAACGTGGAGCGCCGCCGCTGGGGCGACCCCAAACCCGCTGCGCCCGGCCTGGAGCATTGGCAGTTGGCCAGGACGTTGGGATTGTTTGAAAGCCAACGCTCCGTGCGCATTGCCCAGAGTCGGTTCATCACCCTGCTGGGCCTGGGGGCGCGCCTGGAACGGGCCCTGATTCAGTTCATGCTGGACCTGCATGTCAGCCGGGGCTATCTGGAGGTGTTGCCCCCGGCGTTGGTGAACACCGCCAGCCTCACCGGCTCCGGCCAGTTGCCCAAATTTTCCGAGGAAAGCTTTCGCTGTGCCGATGACGATCTCTGGCTGAGCCCCACAGCGGAGGTTCCCCTCACGGCGCTGCATCGTGACGACATCCTGCCGGCCACGGACCTGCCCCGCCGCTACGTGGCCTACAGCCCCTGCTTCCGGCGGGAGGCTGGCAGCTATGGCCGGGACACCCGCGGCCTGATTCGCCTCCACCAGTTCAACAAGGTGGAGCTCTACTGGTTTTGCCATCCGGATGATTCCGAGGCGGCCCATGAGCAACTGACCGCCGATGCGGAGGCAATCCTTCAGGCCCTGGAGCTGCCCTATCGGGTTGTGGAGCTCTGCACCGCTGATCTGGGATTTTCCGCCTGCCGCACCTATGACCTGGAGGTGTGGCTGGCTGGAGCGGGCGCCTATCGGGAAATCAGCAGCTGTAGCACCTGTGGGGATTTCCAGGCGCGCCGCTCTTCCATCCGCATGAAGGACGGCAAGCGCAATTGCCTCCTCCACACCCTCAACGGCAGCGGCCTGGCGGTTGGCCGCACCATGGCCGCCCTGCTGGAACGGCACCAGCAGCCCGATGGCTCCGTGGCTGTTCCCCGGGCGTTGCAACCCTACATGGGCTGCGCCGTGATTACGCCTCCTTCAGCCCCAAAACAGCGTCACAGCGCTGGCGGCACCGGCCCAGAGCAGCGGCAGAAGTAGCGTTCGCCGTCGTCGGGTCGTAGGGCAGCAGTTGGGCCAGCCGTTGAGGCCAGTGGCCGCCCTGGAACCGTTGTGGAAAACAGCGCCGTAAGAGGTCCACCATGATGGTGACAGCGGTTGATGCTCCCGGCGATGCTCCCAGCAAGGCCGCCAGGCTGCCGTCGGCTGCCGCCACCACCTCCGTGCCCAGCTTCAGTTGCGCTCCCCGGCCGGCCTCCTGCCTGATGATTTGCACCCGCTGACCCGCCACGGCCAGGCGCCAGTCTTCAGGCCGTGCTTGGGGGAGAAAGCGGTGCAGGCTGGCCAGCCGTTCCTTGGGGCCCTGTCGAAGCTGTTGCAGCAGATAGCCCACCAGGTGACGCTCCCGTAGCGCCACCCCCACCATGGACAGCAGATTGTGGGGACGCATGGAGGCCGGGAGATCCAGCAGGGAGCCGTGCTTCAAAAACTTGCTGCTGAAGCCGGCATAGGGGCCAAACAACAGGCCGCGCTGACCGCTGATCCAGCGGCTGTCCAGATGGGGCATGGACATGGGGGGCGCACCGACGGGGGCTTTGCCATAGACCTTGCCCCAGTGGCGGCCAACAAGTGGCGCCGTTTGGCAGATCAGCCACTGGCCGCTGACGGGGAAGCCGCCATAGCCCCGGGCCTCCGGCAACCCAGCCCGTTGCAGGAGCAGCAGAGTACCGCCACCGGCACCAAGAAACACGAAGGGGCTGTCCACCCGAACCCTCTTGCGGCCGTGATCCACGTCCAGACGCCAAAGGCCGTCGGATCTGCGGTGCAGGTGACGTAGTGCGTGGTTGAGGCGCAGCTCCACCCCGGGCTGGCGCTGCAGCCAGTTCAACATGGACTCGGTGAGGGCGCCAAAGTCCACGTCCGTGCCCCGTCCATAGCGGGTGGCGGCCATGATCTCCCCAGCGGGGCGACCCTCCATCACCAGGGGCAGCCAGTCCCGCAGGGCGCCGTGATCCCGGCTGAAGGCCATGCCCGCAAACTGGGGCAGGGCAGCCATGCGCTGCCGCCGCTGCGCCAGAGCCGCCACGTCCTCCTCGCCCCACACCAGGCTGTAATGGGGCACCTGGTGAAGAAACGTCCCAGGGCTCAGGGCCCCCTGCTCCACCAACGCGGCCCAGAATTGCAGGCTCTGCTCATAGGCCCCGTTGATGGCCAGGGCCTTGTGAAGGCTCAGTCGACCATGACCATCCACGGGGGTGTAGTTGAGTTCGCAGTTGGCCCCATGGCCGGTGCCGGCATTGTTGAGGGCGGCGCTGCTCTCAGCTGCAACCCGCCCCAGCCGCTCCACGATCAGCACCGTGAGTCCTGGCTCAAGCTGTTGGAGCAGCGTCGCCAGGGTGGCGCCCATCATGCCGGCTCCCACCAGGACCGCATCTGCCTGGACTCGCTCCACAACTTCTTTGCAAAGGGCAGAATGGCGCAACCATGCTGTTGCCACCGTGATTCATATTTTGGCAGCCCTGGCGGTGCTCGGGCTTCTGATTGCCATCCACGAGACGGGACACTTTCTGGCGGCCGTCGGTCAGGGGATCCGGGTGAGCAGCTTCTCCATTGGTCTGGGGCCGGCTCTGGTGGGCTGGCGGCGCCGTGGGGTTCAGTTTGCCTTGCGGGCTATCCCCATCGGCGGCTACGTGGCCTTCCCCGACAGCGAGACCGATGAGGAGACTCCCGCGCAGGATCCCGATCTGTTTCAGAATCGCCCCCTGCCCCAGCGGGCTCTGGTCGTTGCAGCAGGTGTGCTGGCCAACTTGATCTTTGCCTGGATGGCGCTGCTGGCCCAGGGGGCCGTGTATGGCGTGCCGGATGGGATCACTGCAGCCGCGGGCATTGTGGTGACGGGGGTCAGCCCCAATTCCCCCGCTGCCGTGGCCGGACTGCGGCCGGGAGACCATGTTGTGGCCGTCAACGGCCAGCCCCTGGGACAGGGGGACGAGGCCGTCAAAGCCCTCATCACGGCGGTGCAGACCCACCCCCACGTGCCCCTGACCCTGCAACTGGACAGCGGTGGCGGCCTGCAGGAGCGTCAGGTGACCCCACGTCCTGACGAGGGGACCGGCCGCAGCCGCATCGGCACCCAGTTGCAACCCTATGGCACGAGCCAGTATCGGCCCGTAGCTGGTGTGTGGGAATGGCTGGCCACGGCAAGCCGGGGCTTCTGGGCCATCACAGCCAATACCCTGGCCGGCTATGGCCAACTGCTGACCCATTTCCAGGCCACGGCCCAGCAACTGGGGGGACCTGTACGCATTGTGGAGGTAGGCGCCCAGTTGGCGCAGCAGGGCGGGGCCAGTCTCCTGTCGTTCACGGCATTGATTTCCATCAACCTGGCTGTGCTGAACGCCCTGCCCCTGCCCGCCTTGGACGGCGGGCAGATGGTATTGCTCCTCTGGGAAGGTCTGCGGGGGCAGCCGCTGCCGGAACGATGGACCTTGGCGGTGAACCGACTGGGATTTGCCCTGTTGTTGGGGCTGGTGGGCGTGTTAATGGTTCGTGACACCTCCCAGCTCAACATCCTCAAATCGTGGTTGAACAGCTGATGCCCAACATGACGCCCAACATGACGCCCAGTGTGACACCCAGTGTGACACCCAGTGTGGAGAACCCAAGCTGGCCACCGCCTCCCCAGCGGGCGGCGTTGATCCTTCAGCAGTTGGGCCAGCTCTACCCGGACGCCCGCTGTTCCCTGGATTGGCGCAATCCCTTCGAGTTGCTGGTGGCCACCATCCTCTCGGCCCAATGCACGGATCAGCGGGTGAACCGTGTGACGCCAGCCCTGTTCGATCGGTTCCCGGATGCCGCCAGCTTTGCGGCTGTGGAGCCGGAGCAGGTGGAACCTTATGTGCGTTCTACAGGATTTTACCGTAGCAAAGCCCGCCACATTGTGGGCACGTCGCGCCTGTTGTTGGAGCGTCATCAGGGCCGTGTGCCCAAGTCCATGGAGGCGCTCCTGCAATGCCCTGGTGTGGCCCGCAAAACAGCCAACGTGGTTTTGGCCACAGCCTATGGCTTCCGTTCGGGTGTCACGGTGGACACCCATGTGCGGCGTCTCAGCAACCGCCTTGGCCTTGTGGCTGCAACGGATCCAGCCCGCATTGAAATGGAGCTGATGGCCCTGCTGCCCCAATCGGATTGGGACTTGCTGTCCATCCGCCTCATTTTCCATGGCCGCGCTGTGTGCAAGGCACGGCGACCAGCCTGTGGACGGTGCAGCCTGGCGGATCTCTGCCCGTCTTCTGCGCCGGAGTCGATGGACACTGAGCCGCAACGAGCCCCGCTCACCAGGATCTGACGGTAGCCAGGTTCATGGTTCGCGCTGCGCTGCGGAGCTTGCGCAGTGCGCTCTGGTTCATCTGGAAAGCGTGCTCAGGGCTGAGGGACAGCCTCCTGGAAATGTCTTGGAACGTGAGTCGCCGATTCAAGTAGTGGCGCTGCCGCACCACTGCCCATTCCTGGTCCCCCAATCGAGCCGTGGCGATGAGCGCGGCCAGGTAGTCCCTCTCCAGCGCCTCCATCAGTTTGTCCATGGGCTGGGGGCGCTCGTCAATCAATTCACTCATCAAGGGGGCTCCGTCTCCGTCAGCATCCATGCGCTGCTCAAGACTCACCGTGTGGAGCAGTTGGGCGGCGCGCCGCAGTTGACGGATTTGGTCCTGGGTCTCTTTGCCGACCTCAGCCACTTCTGCCACTGTGGGTGATCGTCCCAGCCTGTCGGATAACCGCTGCGTCGTGGTTGTCAGGCGGGCCAAGCGATCCGCCACGTGGAACGGCAGGCGAATGGCCGATGCTTTTTGGGTGATGGCCCGTTGTAAGGCCTGTTTAATCCACCAATAGCTGTACGTGCTAAAGCGATACCCCTTGGAAGGATCAAATTTCTCCACTGCTCTCTGCAATCCGATTGCACCCTCCTGAATAAGATCCTCCAGGGGAAGACCACGGGTCTGATACTTTCTCGCGAGGTGGACCACAAGCCTGAGATTTGACTGAATCATTTTCTCCCGAGCCTGAAGACCTGCTCCGCGCAACTTTGTTGGAGCAGACTCCGGGCCACCAGGATAGCTCCGCCAGATGTGGATGATCCGGCCCAGACTGGTTTCCTCCTCAGAGGTCAGCAGCCGAAACTGGGAAATCCTCTGAAACATCCACGCCAAGGTATTTGGTCCTGTGGTCATTAGTGCGGAAATTCTTCAATCGTTCCAGGGCATGTCCACAAGACGCGATGTGTCATGGATGAGAGGAGAGAACTCGGGTTCAAGCTGTGGCATGTGGCACGCTCCTGATCAGCGGATCCGTTGCGGAAGATAGTTGTTTCGCTGTGCCGGGGTGCTTGCAATGGGGTGGCCCCCCGCGTGCGGCCCGCCGTAGCTTGCGCATGGCGTTTTGCTCAATCTGACGCGTACGTTCACGGCTCAGTCCCAAGCTGCCAGAAATCCCTTCAAAGGTCAGGGGGTGCTGGAGGCAGTGGCGCTGTCTGACCACCTGCCGCTCCCGCTCACTGAGCTTGGCAGTATCCATGAGCTTTTTTAGCTGCGCCAGAACATCCACCTGTTCCAAGGCATCCATTGGTTGAGTGCGCTCGTCTTCGATCAACTCACCAAGGGAACTGCAGTCATCCCCGTTCTTCACCTGAGCATCCAGGCTCGCCCCGCTCAGGAACCGCGACATCTGCTCCAACTGGCGAATCTGCTCCTTGGTCTCGTTCATGGCCCGAGCCGCCTCCTCCAGGCTGGGGGGCCGGCCAAGCTGTTGAGTGAGGCGGTGGGTGCAAGCCGTGAGTCGCGCCAAGCGATCTGCTACATGGAACGGGAGGCGGATATTGGAAATCTGCTGGCTCACTGCCCGTTGCAGTGATTGTTTAATCCACCAGTAAGCATATGTACTGAAACGGTATCCGGTGGTGGGATCAAACTTTTCCGCAGCCCGCTGCAGACCACAGCTACCCTCCTGAACCAGGTCTTCAAGAGGTAGTCCTCGGGTTCGGTATTTCTTGGCCAGGTGAACCACCAGGCGAAGGTTGGAGCGAATCATTTCTCCCCGAGCCTGAAGACCTGCCTTTAAAACCCCGGCAGGGGCCTTTTCGGGTCCGCCGGGGTAATCCATCCAGGCGCGCACGGTGCGCCCCAGCCTCACCTCTTGATCAGGAGCCAACAGTCTGGAGCGACCAATCCCGTCGAGCATCCAGCCAAAACAATCCCGCTTCATTTTGCCTCCAAGTCTGTGTATAGACTTTATGTTATCAACATTTACAGAATCCTTTCATCCAAGAGACTTGAATTAGACATCTTTCTTCAAAGTTCGGCATGTGGGTCACCGTCTCTGTTCTGGTTGTTCTGGTTGGTGGTGCTTGGCGAAGCCTGCCGATACGGCCCCTATGGGGGCTGGCGCTGGATTAGCTCCCGGGCGCGGGCCAGCAACTGGCGTGGCAGCGGGCTGAGTTGAGCCGTTGTGCAGCAAACTGCTGCCGCCACGGGGGCATGTGTGCGCCCTGAACCGCTCTGAGGGGGGGCTGCGGCTGAGCCTCCCCAGGGAATCCACGAAGTGGGGCGAGGGGCTCCGTCCTGCAGGGCGGAGGGGGACAGGGACCAAGGACAGCTGCGCCAAAGACGGGTCCGACGGCTGTGTGCGCCAGTATTCAAGGAGCGCCGTCAACGGGCTGCAACCCTCAAGCACTGCATCACCCAGGCAAAACCCATGCCCGAGAGGGCGGGGCTGGGGGGCGTGTCAGCCTCCATGCTCCAAAGCTCCCAGTTCTTGCGCGCTGATCTAAGGACTGTGCTGGCCGCTGCTTTGCCAGTTTTGTGGTGGAGGTGGAGCGTGCCTCCGGCGCGGGAGCGACCCATGCATTTGGCGCTTGGCGCCCCTGCTGCCCCAGCAGCTTTCTGGTGAGCCCGAGGCAATGGCGTCGTCGATGAGCGCCGTCTGGCGGGGGCTGACGACCTCCTGGGAAAAGGGCAAGATCCCTTTGTCACTCAAGTCTCTGGCCTCTCGCTCCATTTCGGTGGGATCATTGGTCTCCCTGTTTCTTGCGGGGTAAAGACGGCAGCAATCAAAGAAGCGTAACTTCCGGCAATGACAGAGGGTAGCCACTGTTGCTGAGTGGTGACAGCAGACACGATCACAAACAACAGCAACAGCGCCCCTGGGTAGAAACGGGAAGCTTCCATTTTGTGCTGATGCTGCTGTTCCCTGAGGTTGAGGTCTGCTTCCGCTTCCCATTTTTCCCGTCCTCGCTGCCTTGGCTTAATCACCAAGGACCTTGACCTCGGTCTTGTTCCCTTGGAG